>JBJKSH010000123.1:0-21614 GCA_046704255.1 Ignavibacteriaceae bacterium
GTCTTGAAGAATCAAGACTGCGGGCATAGCCGAAAACTTCTTTCCAATATTTCTTGCCGGAGCCGTCATAGTAGCTTTCTGCGCCTACTAAGTTCGGTTCGTTACCCAATGCCCACATAATTACAGACGGATGATTTTGGTCCCTTTCAATTAGCCTTCTTACAAATTCTTTATGATTATTAAGTGTGTTCTCGTTAGATTGCCTTATATCAAGGCTAACCGCAGGCACTTCATCAATTATTAAAATTCCTTTTTTATCCGCATAATACATTATCTCTTCTGCATAGGGATAGTGAGATGTCCTGAATGAATTTGCGCTTATCCATTTTAATATTTCAAAATCTTTTATGATTAAAGGAAGAAATAAACCTTTGCCGATAACGGGATAATCTTCATGTTTTCCGAATCCTTTTAAATAAATCTTTTTATTATTCAGAAGAAGTTTTCCATCTTCAATTCTAACCTCACGTATTCCAACCGGTATAGAATATTCATCAACAATTTTTTCATCCCGAATCAAATGAATTTTCAAATTGTATAAGAACGGGTTTTCTAAAGACCAAAATTCACAGTTATTAATTTCAATCTGGCATTCAGTTTCGCCGGCTTCCAATTCTGTTTTTCTAGTTATATGCTGCTTGTGATTGCTTAGCGAATAAATAACGGAAGCATTTTTTATGCCCGCAGTTTCAACAACAATTTTTAATGAGCCTTTGTTATTGGAAATTACTTTTGTATCTATCTTTACTTTATTGATATAGCCAGCAGGCAAGCCAAGAATTTGAATAGCCCTGTGAATACCGCCGAACGGATAAAAGTCAAACCGGGCAGGCGGATAAGTTTCCTCGCGCAGCCTGTTTTCATCGGAGTATTGTGCCGGTGTAATTCCCTGCGGAAGTGTTTCATTGTTAAGTTCGTTGTTCACAAGAATGATAACTTCGGCTTCAATTCCTGCGGGAACCATATCCGTTATTTCAAATTCAAATGGAAGAAAACCCAGTTTGTTTTCGCCGGCATATTTCCCATTAATCCACACTTTGGAAGAATAATCTGCGGAACCTATACGCAAAAATATTTTTTTGGATTGGAATTCAATAGGAATAAAAATTTTTTTTGAATACCAGGCATTACCAATGTAATGTAAAAGTCCGGCTTCTTCCAATTGCTCGTTCCAGCTTCCCGGTACGGCAATATCGTATTCCGAATCAAAACCGTTATACCATCCTTCTTTTTCACCTGCTTTTTTAGGATCGATTTTAAATTTCCATAAACCGGATAAATCAAGTATACTTCTATACATATTTTGTATTGGGTACAACATACCTAACTTTCAATTAAAATTTATTTTATTTTCACAAATACGCTGGTGATTATATATTATTTTATTTTTCCATGCTGCTAAAAGACCGGCTATATTCTGCCCTCTTTTTTGCGCCGCATGAATCTCTGACCACAAGCCTTGGCTTTAATATTGTCCTATTGCCAATATCACTGCCGTCAATTCTTTTTTGAATTATATCAACGGCCATCCTTCCTATTGTATCAGCCGGCTGATGAACCGTAGTTAACGGAACAGATGTAAATCTTGCTATCCTAATATCATCAAACCCGATGAGTGCTACATCATCCGGTATTTGAATTCCTTCTTCCGCCGCAGCCTGTTCTATACCTAAAGCAACAAGATCGCTGTAAACAAATAACGCATCGGGCTTTTTATCAAGGTTTTTGAATTCTTTCCCGAATTGATATCCTACCTGAAAACTATCAGAAATAATATCGTACTTATCTTTATTCAGGTAATATATAAGCTTGGAATCGAACGGGATATCATATTCGGTAAGCGCTCTGTAATAGCCGTTCTTCCTTACTTCGCTTAAAAGATTTTCTTTTTCCAAATGCAAATACCCAATTGATTTATATCCCAGCTTAATTAAGTGTTCGGTGGCCATAAATCCGCCGGCTTCCTGGTCGGTACCTATATACCAATAATCCGGATCATGCAAATAAGAAACCATTATGTAAGGAAAATTTTCATCGTGTATTTTTTGTATATAGTCTGTTGCTTTATATTGAAGAGACAGAGAAGCAATAACAAGTCCGTCTACACCTAATTCTCTAAAGTGAAGAATCTGGCTTTCTTCTTTTTCAATTTTATTTGCGGAACCCGACAATAAAAGATTATATCCAAGTTCATAGGCACGTTCTTCAACACTTTGAACAATCATAGAAAAGAACGGATGGTTTATATCCTGTAAGACGAGGCCAATTGTCTTGTGCTTGGATAGGTCCAGTATCTTTTTCTGTTTTTCGGACACGTAAGTTCCCTTCCCGATTCGCGTGTATAAGACACCTTCATTTACAAGATCCGAAAGAGCTTTTTTAACAGTAATCGGGCTGACATCATATTTTTTACTAAGTTCGTTTTGGGAACCTACAAGGCTTCCGGGCAATAACAGACCGTCATCTATTTGTTTCTTTATATCCTTTTCTATTTGCTCATACAACGGCGCAGGGTCTTTATAATCTATACCTGTGGGCATTATTATATCCTCTATGTTTTTTCTTTTTTAAGTTAACAAAATAACGCTTAAATTATTTTGTCAAACTCCACATTCTGACAAATTATTCATAATTAATAAAACAGATTTAACAATTATTGAATTTTTATTTACACCCAAGTTAAAGCTGACTGAAGTATTAATTTTACCGATACTATCCCCAAGAGGAATAGTATCGGTTCATTTACAAAAGTTTGTTTTAAACAACTTTCATTTTCAAAGTGATAGAATCTAGTCAGCATTTAACCTGGTACAGGCTTTTATTTCAATAAAAGCATCTTTTTAACCATTACGTTGCTGCCCGCAGTTAGCCTGTATATATACATTCCGCTGGCAAGTCCGGTAGCATTAAAGATTATTTCATGATCGCCCGATTCCATTCTTTGGTTAACAATTGTTGCGACTTTTTGACCAAGCATATTGTAAACAGTTATATTAACCATACCGCTCACCGGTATTTCAAAAGCTATTTTAGTTGAAGGATTGAACGGGTTGGGATAGTTGCCAAGTTTATAGCTTAACACAACATTGTTCTTTACTTCAACTGTGTTTGAATACTTAAAAGTCCCATCGATATCTTTTTGTTTAAGTCTGTATTGAAAGCTTCCATTCAAAGCTTCTTTATCCAAAAACGAATATTGGTTCAATGTTGTTGAAGTACCGCTTCCTTTTACAGACCCAATTGTAATCCAGTCCTGACGGGGCGTAGTCCCGACAAGTTGGGACGAAGCCCGTTCAACATCCCAGCCCAGGTTATTTAATTCCGATGCTGTGGTCCATTTCAGTTCTACGCCGTCTTTACCTGCGATACCGGAAAACGAACTTAATTCAACCGGAAGAGGATTG
Organism: Ignavibacteriaceae bacterium; assembly: GCA_046704255.1. Classification (GTDB taxonomy): domain Bacteria; phylum Bacteroidota; class Ignavibacteria; order Ignavibacteriales; family Ignavibacteriaceae; genus FEN-1297. The sequence goes on from JBJKSH010000123.1 coordinate 3,405, forward strand.
GCATCATCACTTACAGTCCACTTTGAAAATGAAGTAACACCGTTAACTGTTATAGATTGTATACCGCCGGAACCTGATGCATCTGTTCCGGAAAGATTGGTTGCAGAGCTCCAACTTGAGCCGTCGTTTTTCCATACAACAGCCTTAGTCATATTTAATCCGTTATTATCACCTGAATCCCATGTAAGAGTTAAATCTCTCCCTGCCGCCGGTGCGGAACCAGATTGCGAAATTGTCCAGTTCCTGTTTATGCTTACCATACCTCCAACAGTTATTACTCCCGATGAACCTGCAATACGTGATATAGTTACATCGCCTAAGTTATCTGTTCCCGAATTAATACCGACTCCCAAACCTCCTATATTTGAATTTGCACCCGTACCTACAGTTTGAGTTGTAGTTGCTGTTCCAATAATATATTTACCGGAAGATTCAACTACGGAAGCACCGGACTTAATTAAGGCTTCACCGGTTACGGTAACTCCTTTTGATAGGGTATCTGCAAATGCATTATTGAAGTTAAGGTTCTTAACAGTATCCGGCATTAAACTACCGGTTGGCTGGGCAGAGCTTCCGTTGAATTCATAGTTGGCGCCAATGCTTAATTCCGGCGCAAGGCCGGTTAAACTTCCGTTAAGACCTTTGTGGTTGCCGCAAATAAGAGTTGCACCGGGATCTAATGTAAATGAACCGGGTGAACTGCCGGATATTGTAACAACAGTTGTATCATTCAATAAAAGTGTAGATCCGCTTAGAACCCTGAACCTAAGATTATCTAAATTAGTAAGACCCGTCGGTTTAATTAATGTTTGAATTCCATTACCGGCAAATATTACGGAATCCGGCCAGTCTGAATTTGAATGCCCGCGAAAAGAATTTCCAACTGTGTTATTAATTGTAAGGTTACCAAAAACTTTTAACGTATTTTGAACACCGCTTCCATTCAAATATAATACTCCGTTTGAAGTTACGTTTCCATGTACAATCAAGCTTTGATTATAATTACCGGAACCGGTTCCAATGGACATATCTGCTGCCGAACTGTCTATATTCAAATTGCCCATTACCGTAACAGGGGCAGTACCTTTCTTAGTAAATAATGCAACGTAGTTGTTCGCGCTGCCGGCAGGGTCATTTGTATTGTGAATGGTTAAGTCTCCGTTTATTGTAGCACCATCAATACCAAGCCTTGCGGCGCCGAGGCAATTTGGAAAGTTTACTTTAACATTATAAAATGTTTGATCGCCGTTGCCGTATCCGGATGACCCTGTTGTAGGAGCAGTAAAAAGACATGTTGAACCGGTATTCCATGTAGCATTCGGAATTTTTCCGGTATTATTATGCTGATAGGTTCCGTTTACTACAGCCGTACCGTTGCTTGTTATGCCTCCCGTATTGATAAGGGTACCGTTTATTAATAATTCGCCGTTAATCTTTTTTGCCGTTGTAAGAGAATCAACAGAGTTTTTTCCAATTGTTAAATTGTTAAGAACATCAGGTAGTTGAGCACCTAGATATTGCAGCCCGGTACCTACGTAATTATAATTGGCAGCCGTATCAAAATTCGCTGTAGTAGTTTGTACAGGCCCGGAAGATGTATTTAACCCTGCACTTGCGCCTACATTAATATTTCCTCCTGCATTTAATGAAAATGTTCCGCCTCCAGTAACTTTGGAATCCGCGTTTGTAAAATCTGCCGTGCCTCCTTTTAAAATATTAATTTCTCCTCCGTTATCTACGTTTATTACAGCAGCTATAGCATCATTATTAACAGTAGAAACAAATGGAATTAAACTTCCGCCAATGTTCAATTTACCGGAACTGCCTACATCAACCGTATCGTTATAACCGGCACTATCTGCAAATATAAAATTGGAATACGGCATATTTAAGGTACCATCGATATTTAAATTGGTATTCATTGCGCCGGCAAGACCGGAATTTGAATTTATCTGGAAATTACTGTTAGCAGCAAAAGTTAGGGTTACTCCGGATTGAATACTAAATGTTGCACTAGATTGTTTTCCTCGTGTAGTATAAATACCGGCACCGCCTTTTCCGTCTGAACCGGCAAAATTAATTTTTGTATTTGCTGCAAATACAAATTTTAACGTACCTTTTTGGCTTGAGTTCGGCCTTAATTGCCCGATATTTATTGTACCGCTACCGGCTAATGTTATTGTACCGTCGTACTTTGTTTCAATAAGGAAAGCATCGGTGGAATCCTTACCAAGATTACCATCAACCCAAATTGTACTCCCGTTAACTTTTAGTGCATTTAAAGTACCGCCAGGAAGTGTTTGGTTCGATTGCAAGGTAGCACCGGATTGAATAATAAGATCCTTGCAATTTGCGGATGAAACTCCGGGATAATCATAAGTAACGGTAGTACCCGTTAAAATAAAAACAGCATGACTGGAGGAAGGCGTACCTGTAGTTGTACTGTCGAAGGCATTATTAGTACTCCATAACTTCCATGTAGCCGGGCTGCTCCAATCTCCGGAAACAGCCGAACCGAAATCTCCTAATGCAGGAGCCGGCGCCTGTGCTAATAAATTTGACGTACCAAATAAAATAAATACTAAAACAGCAAAAGCTGCCGATAAAAATTTTTTCATTGGTTTCTCCTTTGATTTTTTTGATAAATAATTTTTAATTAAGACTATCCTTTTTATCAATCACAATATTTGTCAATAAGCTTTTACTACTTGTTCTCATACCCAATTACATCTTCCTTTTCTGCTACAACTTAGTACCTAAGCAGGGAAAGAGCAGGGATGGATTTATTTCAATAATATCATTTTTCTTGCACTTGAAAACTTTTCCGTACTTAATTTATATATGTATATTCCGCTCGGAACTTTTTGCCCTGCATTATTGGTTCCGTTCCACCTTACAACATGTAGACCGGATGATTGTATATTATCTATTAATACATTTACTGCCTGTCCTAATAAATTATAAACTACAAGCTTTACACGTGTTTGTCCGGGGATTGTGTATTCAATCATTGTTTCCGGATTGAAAGGATTGGGATAATTTTGAAGCAAAGAATAATTGTTTAATAAATTTCCGTTCGATTTATCCTTAACTCCCGAAATGTTGGGAAACCAAGTTAATGCCCCCACAGGTTTACCATCCGAGCCTGCGGTGTAAGATTTAGTATTTGCTGCGTATGAAAAATCATAATTGCCTGTTACCTGTAAACCGTTTGCGGCATAGGCATCGTTTCCTCCCGCAGCCCAATAACCGGTTATTATAGTATCAACGGCAGGAAGGTCAGAATTAAATTTTACAAGCTCGGAAAAATTAGTTGTATCGAAGCCCGAAGAATCCATCGCTGCCAGCATTTGAGCATCAAAGACTGGTAGAACCTTAACCGTATCGGGGTAAAAGTTAACAAACGAGGGATCAGAAGCAAAATTATTATTATGCGCTTCGACAGATTGCTTCCTTCCATCGAAGACTGCAGAGGTTAGTGAATTTAAATTTAATAAAGCTCCGGTAGATGATTGGTTGTGCCCGGTAAACCCGCAGTTGATTGCCAAATTGTTTGTAAATATAACAGTAGGACATTCCCCTATTGCCATAATATATTTTCCTAAATCAACAAACGTATTATGATTTACATACACGTAGTTAATCCAGCCTCCGCCGTCCCTAAGTACACGAGAACTTAAGTTATAGAAGGTATTGTTTTCAAGATACAGCGTATCCATGTTATTTCCCCTGTCATCAATGCCCCTGCCGTTTGCATAATCTCCAAGACAATTTCTAATAATTGAATTTGTAATATGAATATCTGCCATTTGATTATCTGTTCTTATAAAAGATTGAGCAGAGTTTTCAAAGAAACAGCTATCGGCATATATTTTTATTCCGTCCGCCATATCGCGTATTATTTGTGTTAGCATAGCACCGGCTGCATCCATACCGGTTACATAAACATTTTTTAAATACAAATCCGATTTTATTTTAAAAGGTTTATCGGAAGAACCGCTTGAACCGACACCGGGAATCAGCTTAGGAATTGCACCGCTGCCTTCTGCAGCTTCAATATGAAGCGGAATGGTATTGCTAATTGCACCATTAAGAAGATAAATTGCATTGTCCCCTCTTTGAAGCCTGAAAATTGCATCCGGATTTGTATTATTTGCTACTGCATCGTTAAGGGTACCAAATCCGGGTGCTACATCAATATATGTCTGTGAATAATTAGTTCCCGGCAAAATGAGCAGCAAAAAAAATAGTATAAATAGTTTATTTAGAAACATATTAGAATTTTTCATTAAGCCTCCATTTATTTAGCTAATCATTTTAAAATTTATATTTAATTCCCAGATCGGCACTCCAGCCGTAATACTCAATATTAGTAGGAAATAATTCGCTGCCAAGAAAGGATTTATCCGGGATATTGGTTAGGTTTTCCACATCAACATATATCGCAATTTGTTTATAAACATTCTGCTGCATAATTAAATCCCATCTAACGGAACTATCTGTATAACCGTCAAACTCAGCGCTTTGCCCTATAATAGCCAAACTTTTTCCCTGGAACTGAACAGAAAGTCTTCCGGAAAATCCTCCTTTTTCGTAGCCGATAGATAGATTACCCAGATAATTTGCTTGTTCCGGTAAATTGCCTGCCCTTTCTGTATTAGTTATAATTGTTTGCACATACGGTGGGACAGGAATATTTTTATAAGTAACCTCTAACAAGGGGTAATAAGTTCTAGATTTCATTAAAGAAAGATTTGCCGAAAACACAATACCGTCAAACGGGCTGGGAAGCAAAGCTAAATTTGCCTGTACATCGAATTCAATGCCGTAAACCCAGGAAGGCATTTCTGCATTAACAGGCTGGGTAATGGTATATCCGTTGTATATACCTCCTTGAACTCTTGATATTCTAATATAACTTACATCATAAAGATTTTTATAAAACCCGCCAACAGTAAATAGACCGTACTGATTATACATGGACAGGTACAAATTATAATTCCAAACCTTTGTGTGTTTAAGTATCGGGTTGCCTTTATTTATAGTTTGAGATTGAATATCAATCTGCTGCCAGGGAACAAGGTTAAAATAATCAGGCCGGGAAAGCGTCCTGGTAACAGCAGCTCTTATATCCATAGAATTAGTTATCTTATATTTTAATTGAATCATTGGAAGAAAATCATAATAAGTTTGCGAACCAACAGTATCCTTTGCACCGATAAGATTCGGAACTTCATCACCCGGACTTGGAGTGCCTGTTATACTTTTATAGTCGCTATAGGTTCTTTCTATTCTTAAGCCAGGAATGAATAATATTTTTGGAGTTAACGAAACCTGAGCCATTGCATAAATCGCGGATATATCTTCTATGGCAGCATAATTTTGTAAAGCTGTAATAGGATTGTAAACAAATAAAGAACTGCCGTTATACAACCTTACGTTTCGCATATTGTTTAAGAATTGGTTTAAGGAATTTAAATCCAGGCTGGGACCGAATTTATATGCTCCGTTTAAGAATTTGCCTATCAGATCTGTTGATGATAAAAAATTACTCATTAGAATCTTACGGCCATCGGTAAGGGTGAAATTTCTGTAAAAAGAATTTATATTTTTATATTGTTCCATTCCCAGTGAATCAATGTTGAAATACGAAGTCCAATACTGATTATTGTTTCGGCTTCTCCTGTTTTCCCTGTATTTGCCGCCCAATTTAAGAAAACCTGCAACATCATTTCCAAAATCAAAATTAACCTTTACGTCGAGCTGAGCAACCTTGCTTATATCTAAAAGTCTGTAGCTATTTATATCACTTTCTTTAAATGTTGTATTATTCAAACTATCCTTCACACCCAGAGGAATATACTGCGGGCCCTGTGTTGTAATTATATTTGGCTTTAACGAGGACAGCTCCTGAAAAATGTCATTTATTTCAAGTGGAGTGTTTTGGTAAGATTGCGAATAAGCTGCTTGTGCATAAAATTGAAAAACCCCTAAATTATAATTAGCGTGAATGCCGTTAGACAAAAGCTGTGTGCTGTAGTTTCCATTTCTAATTTCATACTGAGTTCTGCCGTTTGCTATTTGATATCTTTTCCTGCGTCGCGTTTTATTTTGATCGGTTTTGCTCCAAAAGCTGTTGGCAAAAATAGAGCCGCTGCCTAAATCGTAATCAGCAGCCAGGCTTGCACCATATCTATCTCTAATTTCCTGTACATCCGCAAGATTTAAATTATCTACTTGTATGTTTGCAGCTGTAGCCCCTTGGCTTGCAAATGAATAATTAACATCCTGTGCATCGGAGCTCCTATCTGCCCGTTGAATATTTGCAGTTCCGATTATTCCCAGTTTACTATTTAAGAATCGATCACTTAGGTCCAGAGAACTTCTGTAATTACCATAATAATTTTGCTGAGAACTGTAGCCTTTTTGAATTTTGAAGTTTCCATGAAAATCTTTGCGAGCTTTTTTAACCGTAAAGTTTACAGAACCTCCTACTGCGTCACCGTCCATATCGGCGGTAATAGATTTGTAAACTTCAATACCTGCGAGCATGTCCGGTGAAATAGAACTCAAATCGACAGAGCGATCTTCCTGATCTGTAGACGGAATTTTAATGCCGTTAATCGTTATATCGCTGTATTTGGGGGCTAACCCGCTTATAACTATCTTTTGACCTTCACCTCCGCTTCTTATCAAGGATATTCCTGGAAGGCGCGCTAAAGACTCTGCCGCATTTTGGTCCGGCAGAGCTTCTATTTTATCTTTCGAAACAATATTTACAATAGAATTTGAATTAATTTGTTGGTTAATTGCTGCTTGTTGCCCCTGCAACTGGGCAGTAACTACAACTTCTTTTCCTTTAAGTATCTCGGGTTTTAATTTTACATTTAGTTGAAGTACTTTATTTGATTTTAGATTTACTTTTATACTATCGGTTTTATAACCGATATACCTGAAGAGAATTATAACTAAACCAGGCTTTACATTAAAGAGATTGTATTTCCCATCCTGATTTGTTGTGGTTCCGATTGAAGTTCCTGCAATTTGAATATTTGTTCCCCACAATGGTGCATTATTTGTTGCGTCTGTAACAATACCAGCAACATTTCCATTTTGTGCAAAAATATTTCCGATGCAAATTAAAATAATTGATATGACATATATGCAAAATTTCTTATCCGGATATTTCTTCATTTAATTTCCCTACTATTAAGGAATCAACACTTTAAGGATATACTTAGTATACCAGGTAGGCTAACTTAATTAAATTCTTCTCGTTTGTCAAGAAAAAAACTAAAATTAAATAAGGAAATTAAACACGACGAACAAAAATTGAACAACACCGGGATTACACAATTCCTTACTTCTTTGTTTTTTTTTATTCAAATGATAATCTTTTACACGTATGAAAACGGAAAAAAGTGAAATTGCAGGGTACTATCCCATACTTATAAGCCTTAAAAATTTTCCTTGCATTGTTATTGGCGGAGGAAAAATTGCTTACAGAAAAGTATGCTCGTTATTAGAATTTAATGCGGATATAACCGTAGTTTCAACTAGATTTTGTAAGCCTTTATTAGTGCTTTTTCATTCGGGACAAATTAAAATTATTAAGAAAGCCTATTCAAAAGAATTAATAAAAGATTATAAAATTGCCTTTAGCGCTACGGGTAATTCCAGTGTAAATAAAATTATTCACAAAGACTGTAAGGAAAAAGGTGTTCTTTTAAATTCAGCAGATAACCCCGCATTTTGCGATTTTATTTTACCTGCTAATATAAAACGCGGAGATTTAACTATATCCGTTTCCTCGCAAGGCAAAGCTCCATTTTATACAAAGGAAATCAAGAAAAAACTTGGACAAATTTTCCCGCCGGTATATTCGGATATTATATACCTAGCCGGTAAATTTAGGAAACAACTTCTGTTAAACGATAAAGTTATAAACTCAAAAGATAAGGAAAAAATATTCAACCAATTTACCTTAACTGACTGGGAGAATATTTTTTCTAAAAACGGAAAGAAGAGTTCTAATTATTACGTAAATAAAATATTAAAACAATATAATTTATAATATCAACTTTCCGGGTAACTAATATGGGTGAACCGAAAATATTAAAGAAAAAAATATTCGTCTCTTTCGCGGTAATTATAATTTTAATTATCTGCAGCGGAATACTGGGCTGGATATTAACCCAGAAAATTGAAAAAAGCAATAAGATTACGGATGTTGTTCATAACCTGAAAGAATCGGAACTTCAATTAAGAAGAGAAGAAAAAAATATTTTAATAAGAGGCTATTCACAGCAAAGATATTTACGCTGGCAAAAAGCCAAAGAAGATTTCCACCGGAATTTGGGAGAACTAATCGGATTGGAAGCCTTAAACAAAACTGAAATAAATAATTTAAAAACCGAATACTCCGAAATGTCCGACACTTATAATAAATTTTTTGATGTAATCCGGCTTAAAGCATTATCACCGGATGAAATTACAGGCTACGATTTTCAATTTAAAAAAATCGGAAGAAAAACTTTAACAATGGTAAACGATATTTTATCCCGCGAGCAGGTAAATTCTGCCAGAACCGATTCGCTTGCCGATCTAATTATAATAATATTTTTAATTGTATTTATTGCCGCTTCGGGATTTTTAATTGTTAATGTTTTAAAACATATATAATTAAATAAGTGAGATAGAATTTGGAATACGGTAAAGTATATATTGTAGGCGCTGGGCCGGGTGATGCGGAACTTATAACACTTAAAGCTCTGGATAGATTGAAGCAGGCTGATGTGGTTGTATTCGACAGGCTTATAAACAACGATCTGTTGTCCTACTGTAAAAACGATTGCGAAAAAATATTTGTAGGTAAAGAATCCGGTCATCATCTAATTGAACAGGACAGGATAATAGAAATATTAATAGCAAAATCTAAGCTTGGTTATAAAGTAGTCCGGCTAAAAGGCGGTAATCCTTTTGTTTTCGGCAGAGGCTCGGAAGAAGCTGCGGCACTTAAAAAAGAGGGTATCGAATTTGAGATTATACCGGGGATTACGGCAGGACTTTCCGCACCAATATACAGCGGCATACCCGTAACGCATAGAGGCTTAATAACGCAATGCGTTCTTATTACTGCGCATGAATACCCTGACAAGCCCGAAACACAGGTTGAATGGGAAAAGCTTGCAAAACTGAAAAATACAAACTTAATTATTTACATGGGCGCTTCCAGAATTGAAAGGATTTGCAGCGAACTTATTAAACACGGTATGAGTGCAGAAATGCCTGCGGCGGTTATAGAAAACGGAACTCTGCCCATGCAAAGAACTATTACGGCAAAACTGGATGAAATTGCCTCCGAATTTAAAAAGAATAATTTCCATCCTCCTGTTATAATTATGATTAGCCCTACGGTTTCTTTAAGAGATGAAATTTCCTGGTTCGAAAAAAGCCGTTGTTTAATAGATGAATTATTATAACCGGTTAATTTGCTATTCTTTTTCTAAAGTATGTAATGCAGATGTTAAATATTTATCTACCTGTTGCCGGAATTGAGTTTAACGTCCTATTATTAATTCTTTTGGGATTTTGCGTAGGAGTAATCGGCGGATTCTTTGGAGTTGGCGGCGGCTGGATGATTACTCCCGCATTAAATATTTTCGGATTTCACATGGCATTCGCAATAGGCACCGGCCTCTCGGATATTTTCGGACAATCTCTTGGTGCAATTAAAAAACATCAAAAAATGGGCAACGTTGATTGGAAGCTGGGCTTTTTATCAATTATAATTTCTTTAATTGGTTTTGAAGCCGGTTCAATTGTGGTTATAATTCTGGAAAAAGCCGGTGAGGTGGGAGTAATAATAAGATGGTGTTATGTTGTATTCCTTGCCGGGCTTGGTGCATTTATGTTTTACGATTATTTTGTTTTACATAAAAAACAATTACAACAATTCAAAGAAGAACAAAATTCAAACACTCAAAATGCAAACGGACATACTCAGTTAAACAGTATAGCCGTTAAGCTTCACAGTATAAATATACCGCCGATGATTTCTTTTCCCAAGTCGCAAATTGAAAGTGTATCGCTTTGGGTAGTTGTAATTATTTTTTTATTCACAGGATTTCTTTCCGGTATTTTAGGTATTGGCGGCGGGTTTATTATTTTACCTACACTGGTATATCTAATAGGCTTGCCTACAATACTGGCAGTTGGAACATCTCTAATTACCGTATTTGCAACTGCAGGATTCGGCTGCTTTTCTTACGCTTTAGAAGGAAGGGTGGAAATTTATGCAGCCCTTATTATGTTAATAGGTGCATCAATAGGGGCTCAAATTGGTGCTACCGCAGTTAAATATATTAAAGGTTACGGTATAAGGCTTCTATTTGCAATTATGATAATCTTCACCAGTTTCTCAGTTATATCGGAACAATTATATAAGATTACATTTAAATCACTTTTTAAAGATTCTTCCGGAATTATAATCGTTGGGACAGCTTTGTCTATGACAGTTATAATTATTCTTAAACTTCTAAGTGAATTTAAGAAAGAACATGCCGGTTAAAATAAACAGCCGGTAAACAATATTAAATTTTAAAAGGGAGCTATGAACATCTTCAATATTTATTTACCTGTGGCGGGAATTGAGTTTAATGTATTATTATTAATTCTAATCGGGTTTTGCGTAGGTGTTCTAGGCGGGTTCTTTGGAGTAGGCGGCGGCTGGATGATTACACCGGCACTGAACATATTCGATTTTCACATGGATTTTGCAATCGGAACCGGGTTTTCCACAATTTTTGGGCAGTCTATTGGTGCAGCTTTTAAACATAACAAAATGGGTAACATAGATTGGAAGCTAGGCCTTATTTCAATTTTTACTTCTATTATAGGATTAGAGATTGGTTCCGAAATAATAATGGAGCTTGAGAAGCTTGGTGAGGTTGGCGTTATTGTTAGATGGTGTTATATGATTTTTCTATCCGGCCTGGGATGTTATATGTTTTATGATTACTTTGTATTGTATCCCAAACTCTTGAAATTAATGGAGGAGGAAAAGAAAAGGGTTCCCGGCAGTAAATTTAAAGTTGTTCGCAGCAAATATGCAGAAAAACTTCATAACATAAATTTGCCGCCTATGATTTCCTTCCCGGTTTCCGGAATTGAAGGCGTTTCAATCTGGATTATTTTTTTGATTTTTTTATTCACAGGTTTTATGTCCGGGTTTCTAGGTGTAGGTGGCGGATTTATAATTGTGCCGGTATTAGTTTATTTGATCGGACTGCCTACAACAATTGCAGTAGGAACAAGTTTAATAACAGTTCTTTTTAGCGGCGCATACGGATGTTTAACTTATGCACTAAAAGGACGTGTAGAATTATTGGCTGCTTTTATTATGCTCTTGGGAGCCTCGATTGGTGCTCAAATTGGATCTACTGCAGTTAAGTATGTTAAGGGATACGGTATAAGATTGCTGTTTGCAATTATGATAATTTTTGCCGCATTCTCTGTTGGTACGGAACAATTTTATAAATTGACAATGAAACAGTTTTTCCAAATTCTTGCAGGTATAGTGTTAATGGGCTCTGCCCTAACTATGGCTGTTATTATTATTGCCAAGCTTTTAATTGAAGCTGGAAAAGAAAGATAATTTAGTATAACCATTATTAAAAAATAAACGGGAGAACATGGATTTATTTAATATATACTTACCGGTAGCAGGAATTGAATTTAATGTTGTTTTATTAATTATAATTGGATTTTGTGTAGGAGTGCTGGGCGGATTTTTCGGTGTAGGCGGCGGCTGGATTGTTACGCCTGCATTAAATATTTTCGGGTTCCACATGGCATTTGCAATCGGAACAGACCTTTCCAATATTTTCGGCCAATCCATTGGAGCTGTTAAGAAACATCAAAAGATGGGAAACATCGATTGGAAACTAGGACTTATTTCTATCTTTACTTCAATAATAGGATTGGAGATTGGATCCGAGGCAATTATAGCCATGGAAAAAGCGGGAGATGTCGGTATTATTGTAAGATGGTGTTATATGTTTCTTCTAACAGCGCTCGGCATTTATATGCTGTACGATTATTTTGTTATTCACCCGAAACAATTAGCTGCAATGGAACTGGAAATGAAAAATTCTCCGGGCAGCCAAATAAAAAACGAGCGCAGCAAAATTTCCGAAAAGCTGCATAAAATAAACATACCTCCAATGATCTCCTTTCCCGCATCCGGAATTGACAGTGTTTCAATCTGGATTATCTTTTTGATTTTTTTATTCACAGGTTTTCTTTCCGGCTTTTTGGGAGTTGGGGGTGGCTTTATTATAATGCCTGCTTTGGTTTATTTAATAGGTCTTCCAACTGCTATTGCCGTTGGTACAAGCTTAATTACCGTTCTTTTCAGCGGTGCCTACGGATGTTTTACTTATGCAATGAAAGGGAGGGTAGAAATTATTGCCGCATTTATTATGTTAATTGGCGCTTCTATCGGCGCTCAAATAGGTTCTACGGCAATTAAATATATAAAGGGTTATGGAATAAGACTGCTGTTTTCCATTATGATTATATTTGCCGCTATTTCCGTAGCAACCGAACAAATCTATAAAATAACAATGACACAGTTTTTTCAATCTTTAGCCGGCATAGTTTTGATGGGAACCGCTTTAACAATGTGTGTTGTAATTATTAGCCGGCTTATAATGGAATCTAGAAAAGAAAGAAACAGCCTATAAGGTTTTTATCAACAAAATAAAGTAAAACTATGGACATATTTAATATCTATTTGCCTGTAGCAGGAATCGAGTTCAATCTTCTTTTATTAATTTTAATCGGATTTTGTGTTGGTGTTCTTGGCGGTTTCTTTGGTGTTGGCGGCGGATGGATAGTTACGCCTGCATTAAATATTTTCGGATTCCATATGGCTTATGCCATTGGAACAGATTTAGCAAACATCTTCGGCCAATCAATCGGTGCTGTTAAAAAACATCAAAAGATGGGAAACATTGACTGGAAACTCGGTACAATTTCAATTGTAGTTTCCATAATCGGATTGGAAATGGGTTCCCAGGTTGTACTGGTTTTGGAAAAGTTAGGTGATATTGGCTCTATTGTTCGCTGGTGTTATCTTTTTTTAATGTTCGGGCTAAGTTCGCTTATGTTTTATGATTATTTTGCTTTAAATCCCAAAAACTCACGGCAGCAAAAAGAAGGCAATTTACCGCCTAAGAAAAGTAAAATAAAAATTGCCGAAAGGCTTCATAAAATTAATATCCCACCGATGATTTCTTTTCCTGCTTCCGGAATCCAATCTGTTTCGTTATGGATAGTATTGTTGATCTTTTTATTTACCGGTTTTCTATCCGGATTTTTGGGTGTAGGAGGAGGTTTTATAAGAATGCCGGCATTGGTTTATTTAATAGGTGTTCCTACAGTTATAGCAGTGGGTACGGATTTAATGAGTATTCTTTTTTCCGGTGCATACGGCTGTTTTACTTATGCGGTTAAAGGCCGCGTAGAATTTATAGCCGCTTTTGTTATGCTTATCGGCGCTTCAATTGGTGCACAATTGGGTGCAACTGCAGTTAAATATATTAAAGGATACGGAATAAGACTGCTGTTTGCAATTATGATTGTATTTGCGGGCTGCTCTGTTGCATTGGAACAGATTTATAAAATTTCTAATATTCCTTTTTATCAATCTATTGCCGGTATCGTTTTAATGGGAACGGCTGTAACCATGACTTTTATAATCATAACAAGGTTAATTTTGGAAGCAAGAAAAGAAGCAAAAAGTTCATAATATAAAATTAAATTTTCTCTTAATAAGGGAATAAAATATATGGACATATTTAATATTACGTTACCTGTTGCCGGAATAGAATTCAACGTCTTACTATTAATTCTTATCGGATTTTGCGTTGGAGTTCTTGGCGGGTTTTTCGGGGTAGGAGGAGCATGGATTGTAACTCCGGCATTAAATATTTTCGGCTTTCACATGTCTTATGCCATCGGAACGGATTTGGCACATATTTTTGGCAAATCTATTGTGGCAACAAAAAAACATAGTAAGATGGGAAATGTTGATTGGAAGCTAGGACTTGTTTCTATTGCGGCCTCGGTACTTGGTGTAGAAGCCGGCTCGCAAATAATCATGGCACTGGAAAAAGTCGGCAACGTCGGTTCCATAGTTAGATGGAGTTATATTATTCTTCTTATTGGTTTATCTGCATTTATGATGTATGATTATTTTATTGTAAAGCCTACCCGAATAGAAACACCGCAAAGCAGCGATAAACAGAAACCGGGAAAAATAAAAAAGAAAAAAATCCCATTGGCAATAAGGCTTCATAAAATAAAAATTCCGCCGATGGTTTCTTTTCCTACTTCCGGCATTGAATCAGTCTCTCTTTGGATTGTGCTTTTTATTTTTTTCATTACGGGATTTTTATCCGGTTTTATGGGTGTAGGCGGAGGTTTTATACGAATGCCGGCATTGGTTTATTTAATCGGCTGCCCAACTGCAATTGCCGTTGGTACGGATTTGATGAGCGTATTGTTTACGGGCGCATACGGCTGCTTTACTTATGCAATTAAAGGCAGAGTAGAAATTGTGGCTGCAGTTTTTATGCTGCTGGGTGCATCTATCGGAGCTCAATTAGGTGTAACTGCAGTTAAGTACATCCGGGGGTATGGAATTAGGCTCTTATTTGCAATAATGATTGCATTTGCAGGTATTTCCGTTGTAATAGAACAAATTTATAAAATGACAAATATTCCTATCTATTCTAGTTTAGCCGGTGTTCTTGTTATTGGAGTTTCCGTACTTATGACTTTGGTTATTTGCACCAAGTTATTTATTGAGGTGCGTAAAGAAAAACGATTGCAAATTTAATTTTAATTATGCTATTAATTATTAAATATAATTTTAAAATAGTCAGAGGGTAAATTATGCATACAAAAAAAATATTTGCGCTGCTTCTGTTCTGTTTAATATTTAGCTGTGCATACAATATTTCTTATGCCGGAGGAGAGACAGGCGGCAAGCAGGAAACAGCATTAAATAAAAAAATAGATACAAAAGATCTTAGCGGAGTAAATCTTTGGATTGCGGAATTGTACAACAACGACAGAGTTTTATATGCGGTTGTTGTTACTCTAGTTATGGCAGCTTTAGGCTCTGTTATGGCTTTTGGAACGGATCTAATTTTAAAATACTTTGGGATGAGCGTATCAAAAATATCCCACAATGAATGACCCGTTGTTTGCATTAAAGCTTGACTATTAAAGTAACTGAAGTTTTATAAAAATTAACCTCACTCCCCAGTCCCCCGCTGTTTAGTTGAGAGAGGGCATACGTAAGGTTATGTATTTGGAATTTGCGTAACTTCGGTAAAGTAATTATAAACATTCGGGAAAAAGATTGAAGCTGCTTGAAAAATTAAAATACATAAGTATATCTACAAGAATTTCGATTTTACTTGGAATAATTATCCTTATTACAATGGGTGCATTTTCTACTTACAGCCTTATTAAACAAAAGGAAGATGCTATAGTTACCATTTCAAATAATACGGAACAGCTTGCACAAACTATTGAAAAAATTTTACGCGTAAGTATGCTTAAGAACCGGCGTGATGAAATATCTTTAGCTGTTAATAATATTGTGGGAAACGGAGGTATTAAATCTGTTAGGATAATTAACCATAAAGGCATTATTAAATTTTCATCCGGGCAGAACGATATTAATAAAAATATTTCGCAAACAGACCGGTTGTGTGTAAGCTGCCACGGTAAAAATTATCACTTAATAAATCCTTCAACTTATAAAAATTACGAGCATTTCCGGATAGACAATTCCAAAAATTTAATTTTTAATTCGTTGCCTATTTACAATGCACCAAGCTGCTATAATGGAAATTGCCATGCGGGAGCCAGTGAACAGAACTTAATTACATATAAAAAAAATACTATCGGGAAAGCTTCGTTTTCCGTACACGATTCTTCTCAAACAATATTAGGATTTATAGAAATAGAAGTTTCCATAAAAAAAATAATTGGGGACCTTAATAAAACAAGGGAACAATTAATAGCACTTACAGTTCTATTTGCATTGCTTGCTTCAGTTATTACATATTTTACAATTCGATATTTTATAGGCAGGCCTGTAAACAATTTATTAGACGGCACATTAAGAGTTGCGCAGGGGGATTTTAAACACGAAATTCCACCCGGTAAAGCGGAACTAAGGCTGCTTTCCGAATCTTTTAATAAAATGCAGAAACAGCTTGTATCCAAGCAAACTCAATTAATCGAATCGGAAAAACTTGCTTCGGTTGGAAAGCTTGCCGATGAAATTGCAAATGAAATAAACAATCCTTTAACCGGCATAATAATATACAGTGAAAGTTTGATAAGGTATATGTTTAATAACAATGCTGCTAAACAAGACTGTGAAACCATCTTACAGGAAGCATTAAAGATAAGAGAAAGCATTAGAAATATTTTATCACTTACAAAACAGGATAAGCCCGATTTTAAATTGGTAGAAGTAAGCAGAATATTAAAACATTCCGTTTCCGTTGTAAGCACTTTTTCTAATTTTAGGAATATTCAAATTATTAAAAGGATGCACCAGACTATTCCTGCTGTTTCTGCAGATCCAGGCCTTATGGAACAGGTTTTTTTGAACTTGCTGCTGGTTTCTTCCGAATATATGCCTGCCGGCGGAATATTAAATATTTCTGTAAACTATTCGGATGAAGACAAAGAAATTGAAATAATTTTTACCGATACCGGGAAAGGAATTCCCCAAAACGTTGTACAAAAAATATTTAACCCGGAATTTACTCCTCCGCCGGCAAATTTTTCATATAATGACCAGCTTTGGGAAAAAACGGCAATTAGTCTTACGGTTTGTAAAGATATAATTGAAATGCATAAAGGAAGAATAAACATCAATTCAAATGAAAACGGGAACTCGATATTTATTAAATTACCTGTATAGATTTATATGCAAAGAATAATAAAAATACTGGCGATAGACGGAGAAGAAATTATTCTAAAATCTATTAGAAAAGCTCTTACAAATAGTGATGATTTTAATTTTACCATTACAACATGTAACACCGCCGTAGAAGGTTTAAAAATTATCAGAAGCAATACATTCGATCTAGTATTTATAGATCTCGTTTTGCCCGGCATGAACGGCATTGAGCTTTTAAGAAGGATAAAAAACATTTTCCCTTCCGTTCCTGTTATTATCCTTTCAGGATTTTCACCGGTTAGAATTCAAACCGGTTCTACGGGAGGCAGCGTCTCTGCAAACGAAAAGTTAAATGTCTTTGAAGGTTTTCTTTTAAAACCATTTACTACGGAAGAAATAAAAATGCTCATCTTACGCATATTAAAACAAATAAAATGAAACTTCTTGAAAAAATATTCGGAAAGAAAAACACAGAGAAAAATTCTATTTCATTTAAAGATAAACTCAATCATTTTCAAAGCCTGTTGCATTCCAACGACGAAGCATTAAAAGTAATGGGTAATTTAAGCGAACTGCTTGTTTCCGGCAAGCCTTTTTCAAAAGGAGAAATTCACGGCTTATTTTCCAATATATTAACAAACACGCAGGAGGTTACCCGGCATCTTTCCAAAATGTGCGGCGGCAAATACAGAACCTTGATTAACCGGATATCTAAAATAAGTGATCAGTGTTCCGAAATAATGGCACCGGGTTCTTATTGTTCAGTAAGATGGGAATGCGATAAAACAGATTGTACGAATTGCGAAAAAACCGAATCAAATGAATCATTAACCGATAAACCGTATTCCTACAGCGTAGATGAAATTACTCTGAAAAATATTCGTGAAGTCGGTGGAAAAATGAGCCGACTTTGCGAAGTTCATAATAAACTTCTAATACCAATACCAGACGGGTTTTGTATAACCTCCAGGTTCTTTAAAGATTTTTTATCCCAGGGAGATTTATATTTACAAATTGACAAAGCTATTTCATCAATAGATTTTAATGAAAATGCAAGCGTTCAGCAGGTTAGCCAGGTAATACAAGCACTAATAATAGCATCTCCCATACCGCAGCTTGTAGAAAAAATAATATTCCAAAATTATGAGTACCTGTCTAAAAAGCACGGCGAAGTTATGCTGTCGGTTAGATCCAGTGCTATTGGTGAGGATGAT
>JBJKSH010000124.1:0-8377 GCA_046704255.1 Ignavibacteriaceae bacterium
ATTTCTTGATAAGGTTTAAAATTTTCCGTATCAATCGATTTTAATCACATATTTTATTTTGAAATTAGTAGTTGTTTTAAATTATAAATTTTAATAATTTATTTCCACATTACATTACCGATTTTTCTACACAGTCAATTCATTATAAATTTTTACGTATTACGGAAATGAAATTGAACTTTCGGAATTAAGCGTTGTGTGCGGGTAATTTTCCCCAAAAAATGATCGCTTGTCTAAAAGCTCAATAACTTCATCAGAAAACTGATGAGTACCGGCTTAGAGGTTCAATGCTCAATTATTTTGTCGTCGGTTCCGGTTTGTTCGGGGTACAAAATGGGGTGCTTAAAGTTGATAAAATATATGTAAGAGTTCCGAACTAAATAACATTATCATTTAATTAATTGTTTCTACTTAACATAATCAAATGGGAGTCGAACATGAAAAAGCTATATTTTGTTTTTTTTCTGATTCTTGCAGTTGGGTTTTATCAATCCACACAAGCACAATTTTTTGATAAGCTTAAAAAGGAAGCTGAAAATAAAGTTAAGAAAGAAGGCGAAAAGAGAGCTAAGGAAAAGGTTGATAAAGGTGTTGAAAAGGGCTACGATGCTGTAGAGAAAGAAATTCTTGGCGGTAAAGATAAAACTAAGAAAGATGCGGATAATTCAAAATCCATACAGAAGAATTCCAGCAAAGACGAACTAAAATCTTCCGAAATGGCTAATACGCCTCAGACAACTACTAGTCAGCAGTTACAGGCATTTTCCAAATATGATTTCGTTCCAGGTGATAAAATTCTTTTGTTTGAAGATTTCAGCCAGGATGCGGTTGGCGATTTCCCTGCGCTGTGGACTACCAACGTTGCCGGCGAAATTAATAACCTGAACATTGCTCCGGGTAATTGGTTCAATTTAAATAGTACCGAGGGAACTTACTGGTTTATGAAGGATATTGATTTCCCGAAAAATTTTATTCTCGAAATGGATATCGTTCCTAAAAAACCGGGCGGCAGGTATGCGGCTGATGTTGTGCTGTTCGGTGAATCGGGTCATAGTGAAATGGATAAAGCTGATGACCCGGGAATTTGCGGTTTGCATTTATCAATCCAAAAGAATATCTGGGAAACTAGAGGATATAAAAAAGGCGCAAACGAAAGGCTTACCGGTTCTTCGATAAATAACCTGGTTGATGTTGAAAAAGTAAATCACGTAATATTCTGGATTCAAAACCGGAGAGTAAGAATATACAACAAAGGCGGAAAGGTTTTGGATGTTCCCACTAACATTTATGAAGGCAGTAAATTCACACGATTGTGCTTTAAGCTTTACAGAGGCGCCTCTGCCGGTTCATACATTTCAAATATAAAAATTACAACCGCCGCACCGGATACAAGAAGTAAACTGTTAACGGAAGGCAAGCTTGTTACATACGGAATTTACTTTGATGTAAATAAGGATATTGTAAAGCCTGAATCGTACGGGACATTAAAAGATATTGCATCAATATTGAAAGAAGCTGCCGGTGTTAAAGTTAAGATTGTCGGGCATACCGATTCCGATGGCGACGATAAATCCAACCTCGATTTATCGCAGCGCCGTGCCGCATCCGTTAAGAACTCTTTAGTAAAGGATTTTGGTATTGATCCGGCAATGCTTGAGACCGATGGTAAAGGTGAAAGCGAACCGGTTGCGCCGAATGATAACACAACTAATAAAGCTCTTAACCGCAGAGTAGAATTTATTAAGATATAATTTATTGAAAGGGTAAATTTATGTTGAACCGGATATCTGTAATAATTTGCTTTTTAATGATTACTTCCACAGCGTATTCACAGGAAGCATATAGTTTCTTTGGAAGAATTCCGCCGCTTCCTTCGGATGCATGCACAATGACAGGAGAGCAAATGAAGCAATTCAGGAAACAGGTTTATGACTTACGTGACGACCTTCAAAAAGAGATTTTAAAAAAGAAGAAAAAAATCAAAGAAGATGTAAAGGAAGCGCAACCGCAGATAGAAAAGAAAGTAGCGGAAGAATACGGCTTATCCAACACTGACGTGCAGAAGCTTAAACAGAAAAAGTTAAGCCAGGCAGAAAAGAAGGCGATTGCAGATAAGGCACTTAAAGAAAAGATCGGCATTTCAATGGATGAAGTTGAAAAGCTAAAAAAGATGAGCAAAGAGGGAAAGAAAGCCTGGGCTGAAGGTTATTCAACACAGCAAATGGCGAACCTTACAGGGAATGCTGATTCTTCAAAATCCGAAGAACAGATTAAGCGGGAAAAGAAAATGGAAAAGGATAAAAAGTTTTTGGAGCTGGCTGATGAGCAAAAGAAAATATCCGACAGGATAAATGCTTCGGATAGAAAATTTGCCAATAAGATGGCGGAACTATATAAAAAAGATTCGATTGCAACTAATGAACTAAAACAGCAAAGAGAGCCTCTGCTTGATAAGATAAATTCTTCCCAGGGTATGTCCGAAGAGGAAAGAAAGGAACTCATAGAAGAAGTAAAGAGAGTGGAAGATGCATATTGCGGTAAGATGACACCTCTGTACATTAGTATACTTAGCGATTGTTTTATAGATCTGAATAAACTTATGCCGGACTATAAGCGGCTTGAAGAGGTTACGGGAGAGATCAATAAAGCAACAACAGGCGCCGATAAGGACTTTACATCTCCGGGTTTATTCCAGTTGGAAGCCGTACAATCTTATACATCCTTGCTGCTGAACGTCTTTAAATTTACAGGGCATACCTTCGCTGAAAACAATCTTTATAATAATGAAAATACTTCGGGTGAAGATGATCAAAATCAACAGGATGAACAAGAATAATATTCTTTAACATATTATAATGGCAGCAATATGAGGTACTTTTATTTGATTACAGCCTTTTTAATTTTCACTTTAAGTGTGTCAGCTCAGGAAATGGATGCAAAACAGATAAACAGCAAAATGACTGAGATAAGAAGGAACACAAACTGGGATAATGCTGCGGAAGCAAAGAAGGCGAATGAAGAGATTCAGAAACTCTCAAAGCAATTAATGCTTCTTAAACAAAAGGTAAATACCAAGAAGCCGAATGAAATTGATAAAATAAAAAGTGATAATGTCGAAACCAATATGAAGCTGTGGAAGCAGATGATGAATTCCGTAGAACAAGGAAAGGAGTCAGATATTCTGCTCGGTAAACCAATAAGGGATGAGATAGTTGAAGAGTATAAGGACGACGAATCTCCGGTAATAAAGAGCCAGGAATACCTGGATGAAATGACATTGCTGGTGATTGACATGTCGCTTAAGACAGTTCAGCGTACAATAGATCAGATGGATAAATTTAAATCGATAAAAGCTTTGGTTATTACGGGCGGAGAAAACGGGGCGCCCGTAAGCCTTTCGGACCTGTTAACAAAAGCTAAAAATTATCCGCTTGAGGAATTGTACATAATCAACTTTAAGAATTATGTTTCATCAATTCCCGTACAGGTAGGCAATTTTAAGAAATTAACTTTGCTTTCACTCGTTAATAACAAACTTAATAAACTGCCTGCGGAAGTTGGAAAACTAGACTCGTTAAAAGCCTTGTATATTGATATCAATCCGGTAAATACTGTTATTGCCATAGTAGGAAAATTAAAGCGGCTTGAGAATCTTGGAATCGGTAAAACAAGTATTGCACAATCCGAGATAGATAAAATAAAACAACAATTACCTAACTGTAAAATCTTAATGCAATGAAAAAATATTTAATTTTAGTATTGCTTCTGTTTACAACCGCAATAAATTTAAATGCGGATACAAAGCCCAGGTTCTATCTGACAGGATTAGCTGCCGGAGATTCAAGCGGAAAAGTTGCCGAAGCGTATTTAGCTTACTTCGAGACCCAGATATTTAATCAGATAAAGAAAATCTATCCGTGCGCAGGTATAAATAGCCTTTCAACCGTGAAGATATTGCTTGATCACGAAAGGATGAAACAACTACTCGGCACAGGGGATGAAAATGCAATTCAAAATATTGCCCAGGCAATGGGGTGCGACTACCTTATTAGTTTTCATGTTTCTGTAAGAAATAATTCTGCCATGATAACTGCAATGTGCATGGACAACAAGAAAGCAGAAGTGCTTGCAAGAACATCTGCCACTGCGCAGCACGGTGCGGCTGCTCTTAATGCGATAGATAATGTAACTAAACAACTTTTTGATAACCTTAAACGATATGAAATATGTCCGTTCAAAGGAACAATTAAGGTAAATATTGTTTCTTCAAAAAAAGATGACCAGAGGGAAGAAAATTCTGTTTACTGCAATAACATGGACGGCACATACACTAAGACAACCAAAATAAATAATTACTCCCAAAATGATTGGACTATTGAAAAGACCGGTAAATTCTCCGCCGGCGGCAATGTTAATTTCAATTTATCGGAAGAAACAGAAATGGAAGAAATAAATCCTTGCTATGATTGTTCACCTACCAAGCAGGGATATAGAACATATTATGAAAAAACAACTACATACTCCACTTTGCAGGGGCTTTCAAATGAAAGCGAAAGCTACGGAGTTAAAGTAGATGATGCCCGCGTTTTGCTTACCTTTCTTGAAAACGGTACATACACAATAAGTTTAACGGCAGCTTCAACGAAGGGACAAAAGAAGACTAAGAAACAAGTACACGCAGAAGGTAATTGCGACATGATCCAAAATAAGCCCGAAACACTCACTAATAATATCGACGAAGGATTAAGAGAAGTATTCGGTCCGTTCCAGGGAAATGCACAGGATAAAATCCTCTCGCACAACGAAACAATAAAAAAGACCGATCCTAATTCTAAAGAGGAATCGGTTATAACTTATGAGTATACTCTGGAAAGGGATTAATTTAAGTTTTTCATTCATCAACTAAATTTTACGGAGGTTATATGACAGCAAAAAAATTAAATGATTTAATCATAATCTTTTTATTAATTTTTGCTAGTACTGTTTTAGAGGCACAGCCTCAAAGCTTTAGCATTACTTATAAATTTACAGACTCAAACGGAACAAACTCCCGAATGATAAAATACTTTATGAGCGAAGGTATTAAATTCAGGTCAGAGTATTATTCCAACATTCAATTCAACATTACAGCAAACGCCGAAGGCAAGATGGAAGATTCGACTATCAGCGGTAAAGTTGATGCTGAATTAAAATCTGAGAATGCACCGGCAAGCCAGCAGCCGCATACAATTGAGATATTACGAAACGATAAAAAATTAGTCTGGACGATGGATCCTTCATTTAAAAATTATTCTGAAGTCCCGCTCAGACAGGACTCTTGGGAACGCGCTGCCGGAGGAATTTTAATGCCGGATGACATCGAGTTTAAGAAAATGGGCGAATCAAAAATTTTTGGTTATCCATGCAGCATTTACGAGAATAATCAGAAGATAGCTGAGGATAGCTGGACAAACACATTTTATGCCGCCGATAATCTTAAAGTTATTTTGAAAAGTGAACTAAAACAGAACGGCAAGCTTGTACAAACAATGGAAGCATCGGAATTCAGTACAAATAAACCAGACGATTCACTTTTTGAAGTTCCACAGAATTACCAGAAAGCCTCAAACAATCCGCAAGGAGAGTAACTTAAGAACTTCAATATGAATTTGCAGATAACTAAGAATTTTCCAGGAGGTCATAGTTATGAAGCACATTATTAAACAAAGCTGTATAATCCTTTTCATTCTAATCGCGCCGAATATTTTTTCGCAGGAAGATGATCTTCTACCAAACAAGCAAGGTGTTTTTAAGGTTGTTGATTGGGGTGTGCACAAAGGAAGCGGCGGGGCTTACAGCAAAACAGAGATATCAGCCAATTATAAAAAGCTGGTTGACCTTACGGAAATAATTCACAAAAATCCCGTTATGAATCCTCCTAGGGGATTTGAATGCAGAGCAACATTGTATGGCAGCACCTACGATAAAAGAGACTGCTATGGAATTCCTTGCGACATAAGTTTCCAATTCTGTTATTTCTATAAAAATCAAAAAAACGGCAAAGAGGAAACAGCTACTATCGAGCCGCCTGATTGGCATATAAAAGTAAACATGCTTCCTAAATTC
Organism: Ignavibacteriaceae bacterium; assembly: GCA_046704255.1. Classification (GTDB taxonomy): domain Bacteria; phylum Bacteroidota; class Ignavibacteria; order Ignavibacteriales; family Ignavibacteriaceae; genus FEN-1297. The sequence goes on from JBJKSH010000124.1 coordinate 6,106, forward strand.
CATAGCAATAAGTTCAGCATGCCGGCATTTAAACCAGTTAACGAGAAAATTAAGCCAGGCTTTAATTATGAAAAATGGAAGGAAGTCGGAGAAAAACTTCATAATATTTATGACATTCCTGAAAAGGAAACTATTGCAAGAGGTATAGATCGTTATGAAAAAGAAACGGTAGTAATTTATAATCCGGACAGACCGCCGTTCTGGCTGCCGGTTACCATTCGTGAATTATTTACATTAGCTCTTGATTACTATAAGCTCCATTGGGATGAGGTGCAAGATGATTTAATGATTCCATTTATTGAAGCTGATTATGAATTGTTTACGGAAAAAGAACGTGACATGTATGCATATAAAAGCACTATTGAAGGAATTGGAAGGGGAAATTTTGGATTCTGTACCGACAGCACACAAAGCCCGGTTGTACGAATTAACCCCGAATACTGGAATAAAAATTTACCTCGCTCTGCTATACAAATAATCTCATTCAACTATCTGGATAATAAAGATTTCTACATGAATCCATATATAAGAAAATTTTTGGAAGCGCTGGATATTAAATCGTTGAGTGTGATTATTGATAAATAGTGTAAGGTAAACCAAGCTAACCGTTAAAATTAATCTTGACCGTTAAGCCATGAATGTCACAAATTATACGAATTATTTAAATTCCAATTCAAGAAAATTTGTGAAATTTGCGGCCATTCCTTAGAGACGGTTAACTTGAAGAAGATAATTTAATAATGAACGACAGCATAATTCTTTTTTAACTTTTTGTATAACCTTAATACCCTTTTTTAAGACGAACAGGTTCGTAGGAATTCGGGTAAAACAGAATCGACATAATTTCCGGATATTTTCATTATTTCATTCTTGTATTTTGCATAGCATTGTAAATTCGTTTTTCTTTATTTTTTGATTTGTGGAGAACAGGATAAACCTACTTTTAATCCATCACCTTACATATAATTTATTCGGAGCAAACGCTACTCTTGCTCTTTTATAAGAACATACTCTGGCATAATCAACAAAAGTTTTGTATGGTTCCGCTTTGCATTCACCGTTAAGAATATTTTGAGTACATATAGTTAATTCATCAAGAAAATCTTTATTCAGAACATCTCCATGTCCGGGTAATAAAGTTGCAAAATCACCAGCCCGCTTTTGTAAACTCCGAAGGGTTTTAAGATATGTTTCAAGCGGAAGGCTTTTCTCAAGAAATAGCCAGACCGTTGTATTGTTGTTATCACCGGAGAATAACAATTTATTTTTCTTATCGAGCAGGCAGATACTTCCTTTAGTATGACCCGGAACTTCAATTACTTCAAGTTTCCTGTTTCCGAGATCGAAAACAAATCCTTCACTTACGGTATGAATTTTAGGTATCTTGATAATTACATCAACTTTTAATAATAGCCTTCTTAGTTGGGAAGACCTTTTTCCCGCTTGTTCAACAGCTTTTTCATGTGCTTTCTCGTTACAGAAAACCGCAACCTCGCCGGAATCAGCAGGATGTATAAATACTTCATCGAACTGAAAATCTCCTCCGCAATGATCCGGGTGTGAATGAGTGTTAACAATAATTACCGGTAAGTTTACAAGAGATTTGATGTAAGCATATAAATCGGCTACTCCTAATCCCGTATCAATTAATAGAGCTTTTTTATCTCCTTTAACAAGATACGTATTATCATTGCCGTAGTCTTCAATCTGCCATACGTTTTCAGCAACCTGTTTGTTTGTAAACCAACTTTTTATATTGTTATTAGTTTTATCCTGTGCATTATTACTTATGTCAAACGCAAAGAAAAATAAAACACTTGTAAGTAATTTTAAAACATTAACGGTTTTGCGATGGTTATTTCCCATGATTTTTCCTTTTATGAGTTGGTAGTTTTTTTGCAATAAGTTCAAGGATAAAGATTGAATGATTGTAAGTAATTAATTGCCCACCGTGAAAAAAATAAAAAGATTATTTATCGTTTTATACGTTTTATTTTTTTGTTTCCCTTTTGCTTTTTAATCCGAAGATAGAGTAGTTAACTTTTTCTTAATTTTTGATTGAGATCTTAACTAAATAAATAAAAATATTATTGATGGTAATATTCACCATGTCGGAGGCGGAGGTTGGTTGTCTTTTGTAGCTACCCAAGCGATACCGTTGTCTGCACGGCGGCGGAGCAGCAGATCAAATTGACCGGCAAGGTGTTGAGCGTGTCGTAGATTGTTGAGTAAGAATTCGCCTACATTAAGCTTGTACCACCAGAAGCCGCAC
>JBJKSH010000125.1:0-10488 GCA_046704255.1 Ignavibacteriaceae bacterium
TTAATTCAAATATTTCTCAATGTAATAAGTGTTTATTATCCTTATTTGATTTTGTATTAGTGTCAAATCCTTCCCAGCACTTCATCAATAACTTTATTTGTCATAGCTCCGGTTTTACCGGTGCTTGCACTTTTACCTTTTCCCAGCAGTTCATCAACAATACATTGTATTAGCGGCTGCTGAATATGCCTGGGATTTTCAATTTTGAATTCTTCGGTTTTGCCTGTTGTATTTAAAATAATTGGTTCGGTACCAAAGGTTGAATAAATAATTTTTCCTTTTGTGCCGGTGATTTCGGTTCGGTCTAAATCTTCTCCGGCATTAAAACACCAGTTGCCTGTTCCGTGGATTCCGTTCTCAAAAATAAAAGATGCACTAACCGTATCTTCCGCTTCATATAATTTTCCCAGGTTTGAGGAATAACCCTTTGCAGATTTAATGGAGCCGAAAAAGTATTGAAGAATGTCTATCATGTGCGAACCAAGATCGCAGAAATATCCGCATCCGGCAATTGCAGGGTTTACACGCCAGTTATCTTCCCTTTGATCAATATCTGCCGGCTTTTTATTAAACTGAATATTAATAGTAAGAATATCTCCGATTGTTTTATAATCAAGAATGGATTTAATTTTTAAGAACCTAGGTAAAGCTCTTCTGTAGTATGCAACGAATAACGGTACTTTGGCTTCATCGCAGGCTTTAATCATATCAAGGCATTCGGAATAACTACCTGCCATCGGCTTTTCAACATAAACCGGTTTGCCTGCATTAGCAGCAAGAAAAGTATATTCTTTATGCGAAGACGGCGGAGTTGCAATATAAACGGCATTAACTTCCGGATCGTTTATAAGCTTTTCCGCATCATTGTACCACCTGGGCACGCCATGTCGTTTTGCATAGTCTTCAGCTAAATTTTTATTCCGCCGCATCACGGCAACTAATTCGGAGCCTTCGGCGTTCTGAAACCCTGGGCCGCTTTTCACTTCTGTTACATTGCCGCAGCCTATTATTCCCCAGCAAACTTTATTCATAAATATTCCTCTTTAGTTTTTAAAAAACATATATGAAAATTTTTTGTAAATAGAAAAAGCTGCCCAAATAAGAACGGTTTCAAAGTTTAAGTTCAAGAGTAAGTTTTCAGTTGAAGAATTTACCCGGTGAGACAAATCTCCCTGATTTTAGCTGCGCTAAAATCTGTCCCTCTTTACTAAAGAGGGACGCTTAACAATAAATGCTTAATCAATTATCTTTAACTAATGACTAGCTGCATCCGGTTGTAGAGCCGCATGTCATACACTTAAGGCATGTACCGTTTCTAACCATTGTCATGCTCTGGCATTCGGGGCAGATATCGCCGGTATAACCGTTTTCAATTGCCTGCCTGACTTTTGTCTGCAAAGAAGATTTTTGCAGATTAGATGGCTTTTGTAATTTAGTATCATTTGAAGAAAGCGAATAGTTGTACGAACCGGTTTTATTCTTATCCAGTTCAACAACGCGTGTACTAACAACTTCTTCACTTACATATTCAGGCTCAACAAACTTTTTTACAATTCCGGGGGAAACTTTCGACTTTGATTCATCGGGTTCGACGTGTGCAAGATCGTGCCTGCCGAGGTAAGTAACTGCAAGCTCTCTAAATATATAGTCTATAACCGAAGTAGACATTTTTATTTTATCGTTGCCTGTAACAATTCCGCTGGGTTCAAAACGGGTGAATACAAAAGCATCAACAAATTCTTCAAGAGGTACACCGTGCTGAAGCCCCAATGAAATTGAAATTGCAAAGCAGTTAAGCAGGCTTCTAAATGCGGCACCTTCGCGGTGCATGTCTATAAATATTTCACCAAGCTGGCCGTTCTCGTACTCTCCGGTTCTAATATACACGGACTGACCGTTTATCTTTGCCTTCTGTGTATAACCGGTTCGTCTATCCGGGAGCCTTCTTCTTTTAGCTATATACCTGTGGATAATTTTTTCCGCAATTTTAACAATATCATTATGTTCTTTATCTTCCATTATTGCTTCAAGTTCTTCTTCGCTTATGGAATTTAATGGCTGCGAAAGTTTGGAACCGTCCCGGTACAATGCATTGGCTTTAATTCCGAGTTTCCAGGATTGCATGTATGCATCTTTAATATCTTCAATAGAAGCATTGTTGGGGAAGTTAATCGTCTTGGAAATAGCACCGGATATAAAAGGCTGTGCGGCTGCCATCATTTTTATATGGGCAATAGGTCTTATGAATCTTGTACCTTTTTTCCCGCATTTGTTTGCGCAATCAAATACCGGGTAATGTTCATGCTTTAAGAATGGTGCGCCTTCAATTGTCATTGTTCCGCAAACATAATCATTTGCCGATGCTATTTCCTGTTTTGAAAAGCCTAGTGCTGTCAGTAGATTAAAATCAAACGAATTTAATTGTTCTCCGGTAAAGCCTAATTTGGCGGTTAGAAAATCTTCACCGATAGTAAACTTATTAAATGCAAAATTTAAATCGAATACCGACGGAAGTGCTTTATCTATCTTAGCTAAAACAGCATCATTAAAACCTTTGGCTTTTAAAGATTCGGGATTTATATATGGGCAGCCATTAAGCGTGCCTGATCCTTTTGCATACTTAACAATTTCATTTATTTGATCTTTATTGTAACCTAATCTTTCCAGAGCAGGGGGAATAGATTGATTAATAATTTTAAAGTAACCGCCGCCGGCTAATTTTTTAAATTTTACCAAAGCATAATCCGGTTCAACTCCGGTTGTATCGCAGTCCATAACAAGCCCTATTGTGCCTGTAGGTGCTATTACGGTTACCTGTGCATTTCTAAAGCCAGTTTCCGTTCCCAGTTCAAGCGCTCTATCTGCATCTTCTCTTGCAGCTTTCAGTAAATCGGAAGGGCAGAATTTAGGATCTATACCGACTGGGAAAATAGATAAATCTTCATACTCTTCATTAGGTACATTATACGAGGCTCTTCTGTGGTTTCTAATTACGCGCAGCATGTGCTCTTTGTTTTTTTCGTAATTAGGAAAGGTTCCGAGTTCTTTTGCCATTTCTGCCGAAGTGGCGTAGGCAGTCATGTGCATAATTGCGGTTACCGCACCGCAAATTGCAAATGCTTCCTTGCTGTCGTAAGGAATACCTTGCTGCATTAATAAGGAACCCAGGTTGGCGTAACCTAAACCTAAAGTTCTAAAGTTATAGCTAAGCTGGGCAATTTCCTTACTTGGAAATTGAGCCATGAGAACGCTGATTTCCAGGACTATTGTCCATAGCCTTGTAGTATGCCGGTATGCATCTATATTAAACTTTTGTGTTTTTGCATCGTAATATTTTATAACATTTATAGAAGCCAGGTTGCAAGCGGTGTCGTCAAGGAACATATATTCACTGCAGGGATTAGAAGCTTTAATCTCACCATCTTCCGGGCAAGTGTGCCATTCATTTATAGTTGAATGATACTGCATGCCGGGGTCTGCGCTAGACCATGCAGCGTAAGCAATCTGATCCCACAGGTCTAATGCTTTTAAAGTTTTATATGGTTTCGGCTCACGCATTTCTGCTTTTGCTTTTTTCTTTTCAACTCTCCCGTAAAGATTCCAGTCGCCGTCTTTAAGTACCGCATTCATATATTCGTTTGTAACTCTAACAGAATTGTTTGAGTTCTGCCCGGCAACTGTAGTGTAAGCCTCGGAATTATAATCCGTATCGTATTCGGGAAATTCGATTGATTTAAAACCAAGTTTTGCTAATTGAATAACTCTTTCAATATAGTTATTTGGAATTTGTACTTTCCTGGCTTCAATAACCGCATGTTTTAAATTCTTATTTAATGATTTATTGAACCTGTCGTTTTCGGGGTGTTCATCGTAGCAGGCTTTCATAACAGCATTAAGATGGTAGCTGCATAATTTGGAACCGGCAACGATAGAGGCAACCTTTTGTTCTTCAACTACTTTCCAGTTGATGTATTCTTCAATATCCGGATGGTCTAAATCCAATGTAACCATCTTAGCTGCTCTCCTGGTAGTTCCGCCGGATTTAATTGCACCTGCCGAACGGTCGCCGATTTTTAAGAAAGACATTAAACCGGAAGATTTGCCGCCGCCGCTTAACGATTCATTCTCACCTCTTATTTCCGAAAAGTTAGAGCCAGTACCGGAACCATATTTAAACAGCCTTGCCTCCCGAACCCAGAGATCCATTATTCCGCCTTCGTTAACAAGATCATCTTTTACAGACTGGATGAAACATGCATGCGGCTGCGGATGAGTGTATGCATCTGATGAAGCAGTTAATTTTCCCGTTTTATAATCTACATAATAGTGGCCTTGGGAAGGACCGGAAATACCATAAGCCCAATGCAGCCCGGTATTAAACCATTGCGGGCTGTTAGGGGCGGTCATTTGGTTGGCAAGCATATACATTAGTTCATCATAAAATGCTTTTGCGTCATCTTCCGAATCAAAATATTTTGCCTGCCATCCCCAGTAGGTCCAGCATCCTGCCAGCCTGTGGAAAACCTGCCGTGCATCAGTTTCGGAAGAATATCTTTCCTTTTCGGGCAGTTGTTCCAGTCTTTCGGTATCTGCGGTGGAAGGCAAAAGCCATGAAGGCATTCCCTTCTCATTTGCCTTTTTTAAAAGCTTCGGAACGCCTGCTTTTCTAAAATATTTTTGTGCAATAATGTCTGTAGCAACCTGTGACCAGCCTTCCGGGACATAAACATCTTCCATCCTAAACACAACAGAGCCGTCCGGGTTCTTTATTTCCGAAGTACGCTTTACGAAATTAAAATATGAAAGAGGATCCTTCCCGGCTTGCGTAAAATTTCTTTTTATTTGCATTGTATAACTCCCATCCAGCTAATTATAAAATTTTATAAAATAAAAAATCAATTGCATTGTAAAAAAAACAGATAAGTACTTGAGGTTTAAAATAATTTTCATTATAGATTTTTTAACGTTTGATTTTTTTTTACGGGTGTATTCAAACTAAGTAAAAAAATTTTAAAAAGAAAATATTTGAATGAAAAATTTTTTCCGCTAATTAAAATTTTAATCAAAGTTGGTAAATTTTTTCCCAAAATACAAATTAAATTTTTAACAGGTGTGCCGGTTGTAATTTTCAACAAAAAGATACGGTATGAACATATAAATATTTAAAAGGAATTATTAAAAATTATCCGCCGTCCCGGGCGCGTTACGTTTTTAAGAGCAGTTATTAAAGTTTTAATAATTAAATACTGCCGTTTGTGTAAATAACCGGACAATAATTGTTTATTAACTTTAATTAGCAAGAAAAATTATTTTATTATCTTAGCAAAGTAAAAATCCTTATATAAGCATATAGAAAAAATATATGGACAATAACCGGGATACTAAAAAAATAATTGAAGTAAAAAATCTTTCAAAACAATTTAAAGATGTTAAAGCTGTTAACGGCCTAAACATAAATGTTTATGAAGGGGATGTGTTCGGATTTCTGGGGCCTAACGGCGCAGGTAAAAGTACAACCATAAGAATGCTGCTCTCACTTATTACTCCAACCGAAGGTGAAATAAAAATTTTCGGCGGTAACTTAAAAACAAACCGAAAAAAAATATTAAGTAAAATAGGTGCCATTGTTGAAAAGCCGGATTTTTACGGTTACCTGCCTGCTTACAAAAACCTGGAAATCCTCGGTAAGATTTCCGGGAAAGAAATAACAAAAAAAAGAATAATGGAAGTGCTGGAGCTGGTAGGGCTTGAAAAAAGATTTAAAAGCAAAGTAAAGACTTTTTCCCACGGTATGAAGCAAAGACTGGGGCTTGCTCAGGCTTTGCTGCACGATCCCGAACTTATTATTCTTGATGAACCGACAACCGGCCTGGACCCGCAGGGAATGAAAGAAATAAGAGATTTGATAATTCTTCTTAGTAAAGAAAAACATAAAACCGTTTTCCTGTCTTCCCACATACTTTACGAGGTTGAACTTGTGGCTAACAGAATGGTTATAATTAACAAAGGCAGTGCGGTTGTGGAAGGTAAAGTGGAGGATTTGTTAAACAGTAATAATTTAAAAGTTACTTTTGAGGTTGATAGCTCGGATAAAGTAAGAAATCTTCTCGGTAATACCGCATGGATAAAAAAACTTGAAAATTCCGTTAATAATAAATTAATCTTTTCTTTGGAACCGGATGAGATTTCCAAACTTAACAAATACCTTGTGCAGAATAATGTAGACGTAAGTGCTGTAATACCTGCCAGGTCGTTGGAAGAATATTTTTTAAATCTTACGCAAAAGGAATCTTAATGTTTACACTTGTAGGTATTGAATTATTTAAAATATTTAAAAAGTGGCGGACGTACATCGGCTTTTTTGCCATTACCATTCTTGTAGCAATTGTAGAAATTGCAATTATGCTGGAAGGGCAGAGATCTATAAATTTTATGACACGCAGCCTGCAGGATTCTTTTATGTTTGTAGGAAATCTTTTAAACACATACTTTGTATCCTATTTAATACTTAACAGCCTGGCAATACACATACCTTTTTTAATAGCTCTTGTTGCAGGCGATTTGCTGGCCGGCGAGGCAACTGCCGGTACTTACAGGCTGCTTGTAACCCGGCCGGTTTCCAGGTTTAGTATCGTTACTTCAAAATTTTTAGCGGGAATTATTTACACCTTTATGCTCATTCTTTGGCTTGCAATTATTAGCATGGGCCTGGGGTATTTTATTTTCGGTTCGGGAGAATTACTTGTAGCGGGAAGCAGCGGCATTGTTATTCTTGCCAAAAGTGATGTGCTGTGGCGGTTTGCATTAGCTTATTTATTTGCCGTTTTAAGTATGGGTGTTGTTGCTTCTTTGGCATTTTTGTTTTCTGCTCTTGTTGAAAACGCCATAGGGCCTATTATAACCACTATGGCAATTATAATAATATTTATTATTATTTCTGCAATCAACGTAAGCGTGTTTCAGTCTATTAAACCGTTTTTGTTTACAGACTATATGAACGCATGGAGGGCGTTTTTCGATAAACCAATGGACACTGCAAATATAATTAAATCAACTCTCGTCCTGTCTGCACACATAATTGTGTTTTACGGTGCGGCGTTGTTTATTTTTCAGAAGAAAGACATCCTTACTTAATAATAATTATCTGCGTAAATTAGCGAAATCTGCGAGAGACATTTCACATCGATTCCGCAGATAACGCTGATATAATCTTTCAGGAGTATTAGATGAAAAAAGTACTTTGTATTTTATTATTACTAAGCATTTCGTGCCGGGGGCAGAGTAAAAACCCCGATGTTATAATAAAGAACCTTAAAGAAGCATTTAATATAGTTAAAGATTATTCGGTTGACGTTAAGATTAATGTTGATGTTAATTTTATTAAAGTTCCCGAAATGAAAGCGAAAATTTTCTTTAAGCAGCCGGATAAAGTTCATATCGAATCCGAAGGCTTTGCAATGCTGCCTCGTGATGGTTTGTACACTTCGCCGTTATCTTTCCTAAATAACAAGTACACTGCATTTTACGCAAAGGATGAAATACTGGACGGGCATAATACTTCCGTAGTAAAGATAATTCCGCTGAACGATAAAGGCGATTTAATTTTAACCACGCTTTGGATTGATCAATCAAAGGAAGTCATAAGAAAAATTGAATCTTCTACAAAGTTAAACGGCACTTTTACAATCAGCCTAAGTTATAACAACAATATGAAATATCCTTTGCCGGATTCGATGGTGTTTTCCTTCAATGCGGGAAAATTAAATATTCCTTTTGAACCGGGGCAGGGAGAAATTGGCGGCAGCCGCAAAAAGCCTAAAGTATTGGAAGGCAAGGTTTTTATAAAATATTTTAATTATGTGGTTAATAAAGGAATTCCTGCAGATGTTTTTAAAAAAAGCAATGTGAAAAGGAAAGAAAAGTACGGCCGTTTATAAAATTAAATTATAAACCGAACCTTGACTTTATCCCGTTTATTAGCGAACTTATTACGAGTTAGTAATTTATATTGAAAAGGCGGCTAATGAATTAAATTCACGGATGTTTTTTACTTCAAAAAAAATTCTACCTATTGCTTTAATCTATTTTTGAATTTTCGTATACGGCACATTACTTTATTCGGCACAAAGACATTATTCTCAAGAAAAAATCTTATACAACTTAGCACCTCTCAATTATAAATATTCTGTAATTTAAGGTCACTTTGTAATCTCTTTTGTTATATTAAATAATATTTCTTAAATAATTATTTTATAAAAACGAATATAATATGAAAAAGCAAAAGACCGCAGCCATTGTAAAAGTTAAAAATACTGTTTCTACTGTTAAAGGTAAGCAAAAGGAAATTGGAAAAGGTAAGAAAGCAGCCGCTGCAATTACATCGGCAAAGAAGTATAAGTCCGTTAAAAATAATAAAACTCTTCAGCCCAACGGCAAAGTAAACAAAGGTCTTTTTCCTATTGTCGGCATAGGTGCATCGGCAGGCGGGCTGGAAGCTCTGGAACAGTTCTTTACAAACATGCCTGCAAACAGCGGTATTGCTTTTGTAATTATTCAGCACCTGGACCCTACTCATAAAGGCGTAATGCCGGAACTACTGCAGCGTTTTACAGACATGAAGGTTGTACCGGTAACCGAAAGGCTGAAAGTTAAACCGAGCCATGTGTATGTTATTCCGCCTAATAGAAGCATGTCCATTCTTAACGGCGTACTTCATCTTTTTGAACCGGTTAGAACACACGGCCTGCGCCTGCCAATCGATTTCTTTTTCCGTTCTCTGGCAGATGACAGGCTGGATAAAAGTATTGGAATAATACTTTCGGGTATGGGCTCAGACGGCAGCATTGGCATTAAGGCTATTAAAGAAAAAGGCGGCATTGTGCTTGTGCAGGACCCGGCATCCGCTAAGTTCGACGGGATGCCTCGCAGCGCTTTGGAAACCGTATTGGTTGATGTTTCGGCTCAGGCAGATAAACTGCCAGATAAATTATTGTACATTTTACAAAGCTCCAAAACCGGTACGCTAAGTAAAGAACTTAACGGCAAAGACAAAACTTCACTTGAAAAGATTATTATACTTCTCCGCTCACAAACCAACCACGATTTTTCTCATTATAAAAAAAGTTCTATGTACAGGCGGATTGAACGCCGTATGAATGTTCTTAAAATAGATAAGATTGCATACTACGTTCGCTATCTTCAGGAAAACCCAGCCGAAGTAAAAATTCTTTTTAAAGAAATGCTTATAGGCGTTACCAGTTTTTTTAGGGACCCTTTGGTTTGGGATAAACTAAAAGACAAAATCCTTCCCGAGTTTATTAAGAAACTGCCTAACAGGTATACTCTGCGGATATGGATACCGGGTTGCTCTACCGGCGAAGAGGCTTATTCATTATCCATAATTTTTAGGGAGGCTATGGATAAGCTTAAACAGTCCAAGAGCATTGCACTTCAAATATTTGCAACAGACCTGGACGGCGATGCCGTTGAACAAGCAAGGAAAGGAATTTTTCCGCTTAACATTTCATCGGATGTTTCTGCATCCCGGCTTAATAAATATTTCTTTAAAACTTCGGAAGGCTACCATATAAACACAAGTATAAGAGAGGCAATAGTATTCGCAACGCAAAACGTAATAATCGATCCGCCGTTTACAAACCTCGATTTACTTATTTGCCGCAATCTTCTTATTTACATGGAAAGCGATTTGCAAAAGAATCTTCTTGCTCTGTTCCATTATGCGCTTAAACCGGGCGGAGTTTTAATGCTGGGCAGCGCCGAAACTATTGGCACTCTGAACACTTTATTCATGAATATTGACACTAAGCTTAGAATTTACAGGAGAACTGCCGCACCCTCTTCGATAGATCTTATAGATTTTCCAAAATCATTTTCACAAAAGGAAATTGAAGAGAACAACTTTATTCAAACAGGCAAGGGGAACAACAATATTCAAACTCTTGCAGATGAATTGGTCTTGCAAAAGTTTGCACCTGCAAGCGTTCTGGTAAATAATAAAGGAGACATAATTTATATAATAGGGCGAACCGGGAAGTATCTTGAACCTTCCTCCGGGAAAGCCAACATGAACATTTTTGCCATGGCAAGAAAAGGCCTGCGCGATGAACTGCCGGTTGCCTTCCGTAAAGCTATGGACAACCATAGCAAATCCGTTATGCTGCGCAATGTTAAGGTAGGAACTAACGGAGGTACGGAAAACACAGATGTTACCATCCAGGTAATTGAAAAACCGGAGGCCTTAAGAGGAATGCTGATTGTTGTTTTTCATGAGGTACCGGAAGTTATTTTACCCGGCAAAACTACGTTAAAAAAGGGAAATACTTCCCCAACTGCATACCGTACAAAGCTTGAAAACGAATTGAAGCACGTTAAGGAAAATCTTCAAAATACTCTTGAAGAAATGCAAACCTCGCAGGAAGAATTAAAATCTACCAACGAAGAACTGCAGTCCACTAATGAAGAACTGCA
>JBJKSH010000126.1:0-14343 GCA_046704255.1 Ignavibacteriaceae bacterium
CCAACGGCTTTAAATTTAATTTTGACATATCTTAACCTCCGAGATTGTTTTTTATAAATAATAAAATTTGTTAGCACTCGTTAAAAGCGAGTGCTAAAATAATATTCTTCAGCTAAATTGTCAAGATTAAAAAGAGGGGAAAAGTTAAGTAAGTGATTGGCGGGCTATAAAATTCCTTTAGGTAAAAATCTGAGAATTAATCTCTTATATTTAGATATCGGATACTCGATTCTTGATACTCGTTGCAGCATGTTATTTCGAGAAACGCGAATTCCGTATCAAGAATTGAGTGTAGGGCTTAATAAGCTCTAATGTTATAAATAAACGAAAGCAGAAAATATCTTCCGAGAACATTTGTCCTTACATCCTGGATGTAAGAGTCCGAAACATTGTGCTGAATATTTGTATTTTGGTTGAGAATATCATTTGCTGTAAACCTGACTTCACCACTTTCATTAGTTAATATTTTCATTCCAATACTCATATTCCAAATAAGAGTATTTGGTTTATAAGAGCCCGGTAAGTCACCATTATATTGATCATTTATTTCATTTTGAAATACAAAACCTTCCCAGAACTGCCAATAAAACCTTAATGATGAATTTTGAGTAAAGTAATTATTATTGATTGAACTACTAACTGAAAGGCTGCTGTTATTTACATAATTATAGTTGCTAAAGCTTGATAATGTGAAATCCACATTGTTGCTTATATTGCTTCCTAAAACCAATCCGAATCCGTATGTACTGGAATATGCATAGTTGCTCAAACCGTTAATTATGCCGGGTGTTCGTGAGTAACTTGCGTTCAAATGTAAATTTAAATTTGATTTTAAGAAATCAACCGGAAATCCGTATACAATGAATGAACTAAGATTTACATATCCGTTTAGATTAACAGGATATGTTAGCTTTGTTCCCCGGTTTAATAAAATGTTATTCAAAACAACGGTATCTTTTTGAGCTATGATTGTGTTATTACCGATATAATTTTGAGTAACAGTACCTCTCAACATTGCAAATAAAGTATTCATGCGTCCGGGGCTAATATTAATGTATCTTATAATCAGCGAGTGTTGGTAGTCTTGACCCAAGTTTGGGTTGCCTATGCTTAATTGAGTAGGATTTGAATTATCCAAAACATTTTGAAGCTGATCAATACTAGGATCGTCGTTATTTGTATGGTAATATATTCGCAGGTTGTTTCTCCTGGAAATCATGTAGCGCAGGAAAAACGAAGGCAGCACCGAACAAAATGTCCGTTCCATTTGACCGGTATTCGGAAACGTTTGATTATTTAGCAGTTGTGCAATGTTATAATTTAAGTCTAGAGATAAATTTAAATGACTTTCCCTAAGCCTGTAACCTGTTCCAAAACTCTGAGTCCTGTAAATTTTTCTGTACAAATTACTAAGTGAAGTGTCCAGTAGTTTGTAATTCGTACCGGAATTATTATAGGTATTCTGGTCGCTGTTATCTTCCGAATAATAAAACTTTGTATTAAACTGTAATAGTGAATTATTATTTATCGGCTCTGTATAAACTATATTGGAAGAGCCGCTGAATCCATGCTTTGATAAATTTGCCGATTGATTCAGCGTGTCGGCGGTATTGCTGGTGTAATAATTATCTTTTGCAAAAAGATTATTATCACCTGAGTTGCCGGTAAATGTTCCGTTGAAATTGATTGAAATAGTTCTGCCGGGAGTACTGAACCGGTGCCTGAACAATAAATTATTTGAAGAATTAATAGCCGATAAATCCGAGTTAAAAATATTGCTTGTTGAATTGAGCTTGTTTATACCGGACGTTGTTATTCCCGTTATGTTGCTGGAACCGTTATTTATTTGTGCGGTAAATGTAGGATAGAACAGGATCGAATTTGATCTGTCTATTTGATAATTAAGCCTAAGGTTAATACGATGATTTGTATTTCCCGTAATTGAAGAATTGGTTTCGTTATAATTTTGTTCTGCGGGTGCGGTTAAAAAATAATCCGTGTTGGAAATAGATTCTGCATCATTGTTGGTATAATTAAAAAAGTAGCTGCCTGTTAAATCTAATTTACCGCCCCAACTGTTTGAATAGTTAATACCGAAAGCTTTTGTTTGAATTAAGCCGGCTGTTTGATTTACAAGGAAGTTGGAAATATTATTTCCCCCGAACCTACCGCCGCCTCCGTTAAAAGCACCGCCGCCTCCGTTAAAAGCACCGCCGCCTCTTATCCCGCCGCCGCCGATTTGCATTAAAAATCTTCTGCCGTTGCCTGACATTACCCCCAGTATGTCTGCAAGTGAAAAATTCTGCTGGTTCGTATTGTTTAGCTGAGCAATTATGCTTATTCTTTCATCTTTATTAAAGAAATTTATATCTCCGCCGGTTGTGTACCTGGAATCATTACCGTATCCCGCCGTAAATTTTCCAAAGGTTCCCGCTCTGTTATTTAGCCTGGTTATGATATTTATAACTTTACTGGTGTTGCCGTCGTTAAAACCTGTAAACTGTGACTGTTCACTTTCTTCATCATACACTTGAATTTTTTTTACAACTCCGGCGGGAAGATTTTTAAGCACTGCGTTGGGATCGCTGCCAAAAAATTCTTTCCCATCTACCAAAACCTTAGTAACATTCTCGCCCTGAGCTTGTACGGTTCCGTTTTGTACCATTATACCTGGCATTTTTGTTAAAAGATCCTGTGCATTTGCATCCTTATTAGTTTGGAATGCGGCAGCATTGTATTCCGTAGTATCGTTTTTAATTGATACTGCTGCTGCCTTTCCTATTACTTCAACTGTTTTTAATTGAACAGTGCCGGGTGTTAAATAAATAGTGTGAAGATTAACGGATTTGTTTATTATTTCAACTTTTTTCTTAATTGTTTTAAATCCTACGTAACTTACAGTCAGTAAATATTTATCCGGGAGTAATCCGTAGAAATAAAAATTTCCGTTTGTGTCTGTAGCCATTCCCCCAATCTGCATACCGGTTTGGCGCTGCAGTGTTACATTTGCACCAGTTAGAATTTTTTTATTTGAATAATCCGCAGCAGTTCCTTGCAAGAAGTAATATTGAGAGAATATGTTAACCTGTAAGAATAAAATTGTAATAACCAGGATTCTTAGTTTCATATAATTCATTTACCGGAGTACTACATCTATATCTGTTTGTAAATAATTAGTCATAGCTCAATCAAAAAAGGTTTAAATAAATTTTAAAGTGTTTATTACATAATGCTTCCTGCTTAAACATTATGCTTCTATAGGTTGAAAGATAAACGTAAAAACGTAAAACATTTTTTATAAAGCTGTATTTCTGTGAACAACTATTGAATCTTTCATTTTACATTTTCCCGCCTTTACTTATTTCTCTCAGGTCTTTGTGCCGGGCATCAATTACATAACGCTCAATATTGTAAGTAAAATAAAATAATAATAAAATTGCATCAAACATTTGGAGAACAACGTATATAGATTTTTGTTAAAGGTTTTATTTTTTCTAAAACAGAATAACCATTAACAATTTTATATACGTTGTTTTTTATTTTAAACCAAATATGAGGAATAATGGAAGAAGTTCCCGGTGATGATAGATTAATCAACTTTCATGGCAGCGCCATTGTCAACGAAAAAGAAATAACATCTTTCTCAGCAAAATTTTTTCTGGTAATTATCTTAATATTCATCTTCAATTATTTTAACAAGCCTGTATATGCGCAGGAGAATTCCTTGCCGAGCGGTATTCGTGCCGACCTAACTTATTTTCCCCGGCTGAACGAAGTAACAGATACAACTCAATCTAATGACACTTCATTGGTAAATGCATTACCGCCTATGACAGAACCAAAACTTCTTCCTAATCGTATGAGCTTAGGTGAGAAAATATTATGGGGTAGAAACGGCCTTGTACATACTCTTGGTATAGAACCGCCGCTTTCTCCTCAGGAACGAATGGGTGAACTGAAATTAAGAAGAGATATGCTTACAGCTCACCAGATTGGCGGCTTTACGACTCTTGCTCTTATGTATACTGCAGATTATTTCGGCCAGCAGGTTATAGACGGACATAGAAAAATGGGAGATATTCACCAGGCATTTGTTGCTGCTACTATTGTTTCGTATGCTGCTACGGGGCTTCTTGCAGTACTTTCCCCTCCGCCGCTTATCAGAAGAAATGAAGTTGGTACCGTAACCATACACAAAACTCTTGCTTGGATTCATCTTATCGGTATGATTGTTACACCGATAATTGGTTCTACCATCAGGCATCATAGAGTGTTTAATATGGACAGAGCCCATTTTCATCAAGTTGCCGGCTATCTTACTACCGCAGTACTTACGGCGGCAATGTTGGTTATTGTTTTTTAATCCGGAGGTTAATCATGAAAATTAAATCTTTGTTTTTTCTTTTTTTATTACCTACCACTATTTTATTTGGCCAGATTAAACGCCTGGAAGCGGTTAAAAAAGATTCTTATATTAAATATAAAATTACCCATCCCCTGCACGAAGTAACAGCTATTAGCAAATATGCTTTATGCCTTGCCGATGTAAACATAAAGACAGAACAGGTAAAGGCAGTTTCAGTGCAAGTTGCGGTAACATCCTTTGACAGCGGAAATTCCAATCGTGATTCTCATGCAATGGAAGTTGTTCAAGCTTTGCTCTATCCGGATGCAAGGTTTATAAGTTCATCAGTTACGCAAAAAGGAGACAGCCTGCAGGTTTGGGGCAGTCTTACTTTTCACGGAATTACAAAAAAAATTCAGTTATCGGCAGTAGACCATTGGACGAACAAACAGCTTACTGTTGACGGCGGGTTTAATATAAGTCTAACAGCGTTCCATATTAAACGGCCGTCTCTTTTACTTATGCCGATAAACGATACGGTACAATTTAAATTCAAGCAGGTGTTTAATTTGTAAATACCGTGTGTATCCGATCTTTAATATTAAATCGTTCTTTACAGTAGTAAGAAGCTACAATCAAATGGGCTTATACCGATACTATCCATCGGAGGGATAGTATCGGTTCGTTCACATTTTATACCTACCAATATCCAATCCTTAAGAGTAGAAGGTAACTCATCCGGGTATTCTTTTAAAGAGTAGCTAAAGGAAATTACTCCTTTATTAATTCAATCTATAAATACATAAAAACCTTTCTATAGACAACTCATTTATATATCTTTGTAGACAAGATTTTCTTTAACTAGAAGCCCATCCTTTCCATCCTAAATGAAAGAGTTTGCCGGGAGGAAGCTTGGGTAAAGTAAAGATGTAAAGTACTAAATGGTACTATAGTAAATAATAAAAAAGGATAATATTGAAATGAGTATACTAGTTGATAACAAAACCCGTCTTGTTGTTCAAGGGATAACAGGCGGCGAAGGCTCATTCCATACTCAACAGATGATTGAATATGGTACTAAAGTAGTAGCCGGTGTAACACCGGGAAAAGGCGGAACGGAATTTTTAGGAGTTCCGGTATATAATACTGTAGAAGAAGCAGTTAAACTTCAGAAAGCAAATGCATCCGTAATTTTTGTGCCTCCTGCATTTGCTGCAGATGCTATTTTAGAAGCTGCTAATTCCGGAGTAAAATTAATTGTATGTATTACAGAAGGTATTCCGGCTGCAGATATGGTTAAAGTTTATAATTCAATTAAAGGCAAAGGTGTGGTACTAGTTGGCCCGAACTGTCCCGGAGTAATTTCGCCGGGTAAAGCTAAAATTGGTATTATGCCGGGATTCATTCATAAGAAAGGAAGAGTAGGTGTAATTTCACGAAGCGGTACATTAACTTATGAAGCTGTTAAGCAATTAACTGATGTAAAGTTAGGCCAATCGACTTGCGTTGGAATAGGGGGTGATCCGGTTATTGGTTCCAGGTTTATAGACATCATTAAGTTTTTTAATGATGATCGTGATACGGATGGAATAATAATGATTGGAGAAATTGGAGGGACTGCCGAGGAGGAAGCTGCGGTATTCATAAAAAAGAATGTTAAAAAACCGGTAGTTGGTTTTATTGCCGGAAGAACAGCACCTCCCGGAAGACGTATGGGTCATGCCGGTGCAATAATTTCCGGCGGAAAAGGAACTGCTGCAGAAAAAATGGCTGCAATGAAAAAAGCAGGAATAAAGGTGGTTGAAAGTCCGGCTGAACTGGGCTCTACTATGCTTAAAGCTTTGCAGGAAGCTAAACTTAAATTGCTAAAAAAATCTAGTGCGAAACCTGCAGCCGGTGCTAAGAAAAAAACCGCAAAACCGGCTGCGAAAGCAAAGGGAACTACTGCTTTAAAAAGCGTTGTAAAAAAATCGAACATTAAACCTGCAGTTAAAGCAACAAGTAAAAAGAAAGTTACCGTGAAAAGAAAAACTGTTTCCAAAAAGAAGTAATAATTAAAGGAGTATATATTGAACAACAGAACACTTGCAATTATTAAACCCGACGGAGTTCAAAAAAATTTAACCGGGCAGATAATTACAAAAATTACCGATGCCGGATTTAAAATAAAAGCAATGAAAATGTTAAGATTAACAAGGGATTCTGCCGGTGGATTTTATGAAGTTCATAAAGGTAAGCCGTTTTATAACGACCTGCTGATTTATATGACTTCCGGCCCATGCGTTCCTATTGCACTTGAAAAGGAAAATGCTGTGGAAGATTTTAGAAAACTTATTGGTGCAACGGATCCTGCAGAAGCTGCGGAAGGAACAATACGTAAATTATATGCAGCAAGTAAAGCGGAAAATATAATTCACGGTTCGGATTCTGATGAAAATGCTGCAATAGAAATTTCACACTTCTTTTCCCGAAAGGAATTATTGGAAAATTCCGGGTATCAATTCTAAATAACTTATAATAAGAACAGCCGGATAAATTTATTCCGGCTGTTCCTCCAGTTAAAAAAGGTAAATATTATGAAAAAAATTCTCCTGTTTATTTTCCTTACAATTTTTCCATCTATTAATTCTTTTCCGCAGAATAAAAAATTGGAAGTAGGTGCAGACAGGCTTATATCCGATTATTTTTATCTGATTAAAGGAAAGAAAATAGGGCTAGTTACAAACGAATCAGGTATGCTTTCCAACGGAACAGCTTTAGTAGATACATTATCTAAAATGAAAGATACAAAAGTAACAGCTATTTTCGGGCCTGAACACGGATTCCGCAGCAATGCACCTGCCGGTAAACACGTCGGTACGGTGATAGATGCCAAAACCGGTATTCCTGTATATTCGTTATACGGTAAGAATTTTAAACCGTCTGCCGAAATGCTGAAGAATGTAAATGTATTGGTTTACGATATTCAATGCGTAGGTGCGCGTTTCTATACTTTTATATCCACGCTTTATTATGTTGAACAAGCGGCTGCGGAATACCATATTCCGATTATCGTTTTGGACAGGCCAAACCCGATTAATGGTATTGATGTGGAAGGCCCGGTAAGGCAGAATAACGAAGCATCGTTTGTAGGAATTGCGCCTATCCCGATAAGATACGGCATGACGATTGGCGAATTAGCTGAGTATTATGCTGGAGAAGGTTTACTTGGAAAAAATCTTAAGCCGGAGCTGACGGTTGTAAAAATGAATAACTGGAACAGAAAATTTTACCTGGACCATTACTCTTTTCCGTGGATCAAGCCTTCTCCCAACATCCCGGATTTGGAAACAGCAATTGTATACCCCGGTATGTGTTTAATAGAAGGAACTAATGTTTCCGAAGGCCGGGGAACATATCATCCGTTTTTACACATTGGTGCGCCGTATATTAATTCGACGGTTTTAATAAATAAATTAAAATCTTATAAGGTTAAAGGAGCTCAATTGGAGCCTTTAACTTACACACCGGTAAGCATTCCCGGAATGTCTACAAGTCCGAAATACCTTGGAAAAAAGTGCAGAGGCATTTCAATTAAAATAATTAACAGGCAGGAATTTAATCCGGTAAGTTTTGGCATCAAACTGGTATGTGCACTTCATTTACTGTACCCCGATAAATTTAAATTTATTGCATCGGACTTTGACAGGCTGAGCGGCGATAAAACCATACGTGAAAAAATCCTTGCCGGTCAATCGCCTGAAGAAATAATAGATTCTTGGCAAAACGGATTAAAAGATTTCCTAAAAATTAGGAATAAATATTTACTATATTGAAAATACACAAATTTTGTTTCTTGATATTCGTGTTTGCCGGGATCTCAAAATTATGTAAAAAATGAAGTGACAATACCGGTAAACCGAAAGAACTTCAATTAAAAATATAAAATGAAAAATGTGTTTGTTAAAGAATAATAATATTTGATAAGGTTTTGTATTTTTCGGTAAAATTATGCTATTAAGATTGCTGCAATTTTATAAGGTTTGATTTCATTACTTTAATAAGAGAATAATATGAAAAAATTTTTAGCATTTATTTTTGTTGTACTGCTTCTTTCAGGCTGTGGTAAAAAAACCACCGAAAAAAAGGCAGGAAGTAAGGATACTTCCGAAGTTAATATTTCGCCGGTTAAAAACCCTAACCAACAGTTTGTCTTTAGATATAAATTTGTAAAAGGAAAGCATTATGCCTATAAGTTAGCTGTCTTTACCGAAGAAAACCAGATTATACGTGCGGATACAACAATTAACGACCACATTAAGCAGAGTCTTATTTATAATGTGGATATAAGTTTAGACAAAACCGATAAAGACAGCGTAATGGAATTAACCTGTAATATTGGTTCAATTGTACTTGATGCCTTAATTAACGGGCAGTTTTATACCTATAGATCCGGTGCTAAATTAGATTCCACGGACATGGAAAAATATGCACAGTACGAGTCACTTGTTAATAATCCTTTTAATGTTAGCATTAATAAGAACGGCGGGGTATTGGAAATATTTCACGTTGATAAAGCTGTTAACAAATTCTTGCAGATTAAAGGAGCCGAAAATAAAGCTAACCTGGAACAGAAGAACAAGTTAAGGGAGAATATTATAGAAGGTGCTCTTATGCCGATTGTTACACAACTCTTTAGAGAAATGACTCCTAAGACTGTCGCTAGAGATTCAACCTGGACTTACACCCAGCCGGCTACATCCCTTTTAGTTTTTAAGCTGAATAATACCAACAGATATAAAATAAATGATCTTAAAAGAATAGACAATGATGTTGTTGCCGAGATTGATGCTAATTTGCATTCGGTAATTTCCGGGAATACTAAATTTGAAGAAAGAGGTGCGGTATACAACTTTCAAAAACCTGAAACATCTGCAAACGGTACAATTTATTTCAACATCTCACAAGGGCTTTTGCAGAAATCGAATGTAAAAACTACTTTAAATATTTCCTATACAATGGAAGCGCCGACTCCCGGCGGAAAACGTAAAGGATCAAAGTCGGAGAAAATTACAAGTACAAATGTTGTACAGTTGTTATAAAAACCGACCGCATTAGTTTGAAGGAATTGCGGTAGATGAGTATGTATTATTTTGGTGTACGGCTATACATGTTTCTTTATACCGGCATACCTGCCTTTGTTCTTTCAACTATCAATTAAAATATTTCATCTGAATAATTCCAAATGTGACTTGTAATGCTATAATAAATTATGCTTATGTATATATTCGGTTAAATCGCGTAAACATAAGGTATATGTATACTTCTTTACAATTTAATCTTAGCGGTGAATTTAAATTTTTAAACTTTAATTTTGTAGGAGGTTTAGATATGAATGAAAAATTAATAAGGAATAATTTAGTTGAATTACTTAAAGGTGGTCATGCCCATTCAAATTTGATAAAATCGATAAATAATCTTAAGCCGGAAAACAGATCTAAACGTCCGGCAAAGAATATACATTCGGTATGGGAATTACTGGAGCATATAAGAATTTCTCAGGAGGATATTCTTAGATACACACTTGACCCCCAATGGAAATCGCCTAGCTGGCCGGAAGAATATTGGCCGGCTGAAAATGAAAATGTTCCGGATAAGAAATGGAATGACTCCGTTAAAAAGTTTAATTCCGATCTTAATGAACTGATTGAGCTGGCAAAGAACAATAGCCTCGATATAACATCGGAAATTCCTCACGGTGAAGGAAGAACTTACCTTAGAGAATTAATGCTTGCAGCGGATCATAATTCATATCATGTAGGACAAATTGTATCTGTTAGAAAATTGCTCGGCGATTGGTAGTAAATGAAAAAATTATTTTTTTGTGTTCTTTTTTCCGTTATAATTGTTTTACCGGCTTTTGCGGATCATTATCCCAGGAATCCGAAGATCGATATCCAACATTATACTTTTAAAATAACGCTTAGCGACAGTACGAATGTAATTATAGGTAAAACCGGTGTTGAAGTTAAATTTAAAACCAACGGTTTAGAGAAATTTGCTCTTGACCTGGTTGAAAAAGATTCTCCTTCTTCGGAAACCGGAATGACGGTTCATTCAATTACTGTTAACGGACAAGAAGTAAAATACCAACAGGCAAATAACAGGTTAATAATTCATCTTAATTCTCCCTCTAAAAAAGATGAAATTCGGACTTATGAAATTTCATATTCCGGAATTCCTGCCGACGGATTAATAATTTCAAAAAACAAATACGGGCAAAGAACATTCTTCGGCGACAACTGGCCTAACCGTGCACATTACTGGCTTCCTGTAATAGATCATCCTTATGATAAGGCAACGTGCGATTTTATTGTTACGGCGCCGGCAAAGTACCAGGTTATAGCAAACGGTTCTTTAGTTGAAGAAACCGATTTGAAAAACGGTTTGAAACTAACTCATTGGAAAGAAAGCGAACCTTTGCCGACTAAAGTAATGGTAATTGGTGTTGCACGTTTTGCTGTTCAATATTTAAAAAAATTCGATTGCATTCCTATTGAAACGTGGGTTTATCCGCAAGACAGGGAAAAAGGATTTTATGATTTTGAACCGGCGGAAAAAATAATAAGACTCTTTACAAAACTTATCGGGCCTTTCCCTTATGAAAAGCTTGCTGATGTCGAATCGAAAACTATTTACGGCGGGATGGAAAATGCGAGCAACATATTTTATTCCGAACAAGAGATTACCGGAACTCGCAGAAGCGAAGTTACCATTGCTCACGAGATAGCGCATCAATGGTTCGGCGATGCGGTATCTGAAGAAAGCTGGGATCAAATATGGCTGAGCGAAGGCTTTGCTACTTTTTTTCAGAACTATTTTACCGGATATGAATTCGGGCAGGACAGCCTGATAAGTGCATTAAAAAAAGAGAGACGGCTTGTTATTGAATACGATTCTATTAATCCGAATTCTCCGGTTGTGGATAATTCAATTATTAATTTGAAGGACCTGTTAAACATAAATTCCTACCAGAAAGGCGCATGGGTTTTAAGAATGCTGAGGCATGTCTTAGGCGATAAAATATTCTGGGAGGGAATCCGGCTTTATTATAAAACTTACAGAAACGGGAATGCATTAACTAAAAACTTTGAACAAGTGATGGAAAAAGTTTCCGGGAAAAATTTATCCTGGTTCTTTAATGAATGGCTGTATAAACCGGGCTTGCCGTATCTGGAAGGAAAGTGGAATTATAACCGGGAGAAAAAAATTCTAACTTTAAGACTTGATCAAGTTCAAACTTATAATAATATTTTCACAATGCCGTTAGATGTTGCGGTATATTATCACGGCAAGTCCAAACCGGAAATTGAAAGAATAAATATTAACAAGAAGGATAATATTTTTAATTTAAAAGTTAACGGCACACCGGATAAAGTTGTTCTTGATCCCGGTATATGGTTTTTGATGAAAGCAGAATTGGAAAAGCAATGAAAGATAAATTATCGTTTGAAGAACAAAAAGAACTTGCCGAACTTGTAAGGCATGAATGTATTAAAAGAGCTTTGGAAGCATACGAAGAAGCATCTGTAAGCGGTTTGTGCTGCGAAGGCGCGTGGGAATTTGCAATAGATACTATTAGGAATGTAAAAATTGAAGATGTATTAAAGAAAGCTTTATGTTAATCGGAATATTTACAGGCGCAATTGTCGGATTGGTGATAGGGTTTTTCGGTGCTGGTTCTGCCGTTGTCGGCCTGCCGCTTATTTTAATTTTTTCGAACCTTGGCGGACACATGGCATTAGGGACCAATATATTAGGCGTATCTATGATCGCACTTTTTATTTTTCTGTATAGAGCATATAAAGGCGACATTCTTTTTCTTGAAGCGGCGGCATTCACCGTTCCGGGAGTTATAGGAAACTATATTGGAATTAATATAGGTCTAATTTTCCCCGGGCACAAACTTTTATTTCTTTTGGGGTTTGTTTTGTTTGTAATTGCAGGATGGATGTTTTATCTGAGCAACAGGAAAAATAATAATTTTGCGGAAAATGGCGGTAACGACGAAAGTTCCAAAAATAAAGAACGAAGAAGGATTATCTTTATTGGAATTTCAGCTTTGGTAATCGGTTTGACTGCAGGATTTTTTGCAATCAGCGGCGGCTTTATGATAGTTCCTGCTTTAATTCTTGTTGGTAAACTTGATATAATTAAAGCTGCCGGTACTGCAATTATACCGATTGTGGCGTTTACAGGCTTAGCGGGAGTTGAATACTGGCTTGCCGGATCGGTTGATTTTACTATAACTATTGCAATGGTTATACCGGGAATATTTTTTGGGATATTAGGAATATGGCTTGCTAAACATTTACCAAAGCCTTTAATGCAAAAAATGTTTGCCGGGTTTTTGATTCTTATCGGCTGTTATATGATCTTTAGATGAATTTACTTTCTATTTGATTAAGAATAAAGCTACGAGATTGGACAAGACAAGTAAGAATTTTTTATCCACGGATAAAGTTTTAAATGCTATTCATAAAAATTATTTCTACTTTGTGATTGGTAAAAATGTTTATTTAAAATTATTGTAAGGTCAATAGAGATAAAATAAATTTTCCTTCTGCGGGGCTACGCATATTAAGTGTTCGGGGAGAGTGATAAAGGGTAACGACATTATAAGGGCAAATCGGAAAAAATAATTTTAGATATTTTGGTAAACTGCAAATTTCAAAGTATGCTATTGATATTATCCATTTCCTTGACAATATTCATTATGAAGAAATTGTAACGGTATAAATTTTATAGAATAATTAATCTCTTTGCTACAGATTATGACAAAAAATTACTTATCAAATTTATTCAAGACCTATCAAAAAGGTGATGCAAGAGAAGAATCCTATTATGAACATCTTGCGGATTTTTTACGATATTACTCTCAATCAAAAAGGAAAAAGAAAATTGATGTAACAATTTTACCGAAGAAGACGGAAGCCGGAAATCCGGATTTTAGAATTTGGGATGGAAAGCAAAAAATTATAGGTTACATTGAAGCCAAAGATTTGGGAGTTGATCTTGACGGAATTGAAGACAGCGAGCAGCTTGCAAGATATTTATCCACTTTCCCAAATGTTATTTTAACAAACTTTACGGAATTTCGGTTGTATCGAAACAGTGAACGCATCGAAAAAATATCAATTGCTCGTCCTTTTGTAATTAAGAAACTTGTTCTATTTTTTCGCCATCTCTGTATAAGCGAAACTCTGTAAAATTTGTTAAAATAACATTGGGAAAGATGGATAAATATCTTTCCAATTGCTCATTATCTTCAATTCTATTAAGGTCAACACCTAAATCTTTTGCCTCGATATAACCGATTATTTTTTGTTTACCATCCCAAATTCTAAAATCCGGATTTCCGGCTTCTGTTTTTTTAGGAAGAATAGTTACATCAATTTTTTTCTTTCGTTTTGATTGGGAGAAATCTCTTAGAAAATCTGCAAGATGTTCATAATATGATTCTTCTCTTGCATCGCCTTTTTGATGAGTCTTAAATAAATTTGATAAGTATTTTTTTGTCATAATTCAAATATAAAGAACTAATCACAGTGATGATATATTTTTATTTTTGTTAAAAAGTATAATTATTACTTAACCATAGATCTATGGCTTATTATTTGGTTAATTGTTGCACTGTACTCTTCCAAACAATTAACTTTTTCTCCAAAGAAGTACTAACACATAACCTTTTAAACTTTTCTTTTCGATTTGTCTTTACAGTGTCGTTACCCTTTATCATACTCCCCGAACACTTAATATTCGTAGCCCCGTAGAAGGAAGTTTTATTTTATACCGATTACTTTTAACACATTAATCTTAAATATAAATTTTAACCGCAAATAATGTATGAATTATTTTTATAAATTTCATAAAAAAATTATCATGAGGGGCCCGGTATTATAATTCAGTCCATTAACAGCAACCGCTCTCTTCCGCCGAAGTCCGACTAGACGAAGACG
>JBJKSH010000127.1:0-3732 GCA_046704255.1 Ignavibacteriaceae bacterium
TAACAAGGGAACCGCAGTTGTTGAAGGTGAAGTTGAGGAATTGTTAAATAGTAATAATCTTAAAGTTACTTTTGAGGTCGATAATTCCGACAAAGCAAAAGGACTGCTTAGTACAACAGCATGGTTAAATAAACTGGATAATTCTATTAACAATAAATTAGTCTTTTCTCTGGAACCGGATGAAATTTCCATGCTTAATAAATACCTTGTGCAGAATAATATTGAAGTAAGTGCGGTAGTACCAACCAGGTCACTGGAAGAATATTTTTTAAATCTTACACAAAAGGAATCTTAATGTTTACACTTGTGGGAATTGAATTATTTAAAATATTCAAAAAATGGCGGACATACATAGGTTTTTTTGCAATCACAATCCTTGTGGCAATTGTAGAAATTGCTATTATGATGGAAGGGCAGCGGTCTATAAATTTTATGACACGCAGCCTGCAGGAATCTTTTATATTTGTCGGTAATCTTTTAAATACCTACTTTGTATCTTATTTAATACTCAATAGTCTATCTATTCACATTCCTTTTTTAATCGCGCTTGTTGCCGGCGATTTGTTAGCAGGTGAGGCAACTGCCGGCACTTACAGACTTCTGGTAACCCGGCCTGTTTCCAGGTTCAGCATAGTAACATCCAAATTTATAGCAGGAATTATATATACTTTTTTACTAATCCTTTGGCTTTCAATAATGAGTATGGGGTTGGGATATTTTATTTTCGGCTCTGGTGAATTGCTGGTTGCTGGCAGCAGCGGGATTGTTATACTTGCAAAAAACGATGTCCTCTGGCGGTTTATATTGGCTTATTTATTTGCTGTTTTAAGTATGGGTGTTGTAGCTTCTTTAGCATTTTTATTTTCTGCACTTGTGGAAAATGCCATTGGTCCTATTATAACTACAATGGCAATTATAATTATCTTTATTATTATTTCCGCAATTAATGTAAGCGTGTTTCAATCTATTAAACCGTTTTTGTTTACAGATTATATGAATACGTGGAGAGCTTTTTTCGATAAACCGATGGACATGGCAAATATAATTAAATCGACACTTGTTTTGTCTGCTCATATAGTTGTGTTTTACGGTGCGGCATTATTTATTTTTCAGAAGAAGGATATCCTCACCTAAAAAGAATAAATATGTGGAAATGCCGGTTTGTCCTTGAACTATGCACGAGTTCAAGTTTAAGTGTAAGTTAAAGAGATAGTTTAAGCGTAAAAAGCTTTGGAATAAGATTTAGAAAAAAATTAAAGAAGGGAAAGAATAATTTTTCAGGAGTGTTAAATGAAAAAAGTACTTTATATTTTATTATTACTAAGCATACCGTGCCTGGGGCAGAGCAAAAATCCCGATGTTATAATAAAAAATCTTAAAGAAGCTTTTAGTAAGGTTAAAGATTATGTAGTTAATGTTGATATTAAGGTTGATGTTAATTTTATTAAAGTTCCGGAAATGAAGGCGAAAATTTTCTTCAAGCAGCCGGATAAAGTTCATATTGAGTCGGAAGGATTTGCAATGCTGCCGAGGGATGGCTTGTACACTTCACCGTTATCTTTTTTGAATAATAAATACACAGCCCTGTATGCAAGGGATGAAGTCATTGATGGTCACAATACTTCCGTAATAAAAATAATTCCGCTGAATGATAAAGGCGATTTAATTCTAACTACATTATGGGTAGACCAATCAAGAGAAGTGATTAGGAAAGTTGAATCCTCTACAAAGATAAACGGTACTTTTACGCTTAATCTAAGTTATAATAGCGATATGAAGTATCCCTTGCCGGATTCAATGGAGTTTTCTTTTAATGCAGGTAATATGAATATTCCTTTTCAGCCCGGACAGGGTGGAATCGGTAGAGAAAGGAAAAAACCAAAAGTAATAGAAGGCAAAGTTTTTATAAAATATTATGATTATGTAATTAACAAGGGAATTCCGGATAGTGTTTTTGAAAAGAGTGAAAAGAAGAAGAAAGAAAGATAAAGCCGGTTATATAATTAATGTTACTAAGGTGAAACAATGAATAAGGTCTTTGGCTAGCCTTATTAAGAAACCTTCTTTAGTAAATCAACCTTAGTAACATACGATAACCGCATACACTTTAACCCTATTTCTTTATTGTTATTTAAAAACATATAATTCAGAATCTGAGTCCACTTTGGCAGATTTCCTAAATAAATTTTATTAAGATTATTCATCATAAAGTGACGGCTTTGCCGGAGAAAAACTTTTGGAAATTGAACATTGAGCATTGAATATTGAGAATCTTCAATGTTCAATAATCAATTTTCAATGCTCAAAAATAATTACCAATATCTTAGGAAGTACTTATAAGAAAATATCCTTTCAATTAAAGCGAATACTTAATATTAAAAGTTACCATCCTGCGCGGCTCAAAGTGGGCAGCGTTGAAGAATGCTCCATTGATTAAATGTGCATGATCCAGCAAATTAGTAATCGTTAGCGAAGGCTCAATCGAAGTTCCGTTACCGAGTAAAAATTTATAACCGCCGGAAAAATTAAATATCCATGACGGTGTAACATGTGCTCCCTGGTTAAAGGCAAATAAACCGGTCGTAAAAGTGTAATTTTCATTGCCGTTCGTTAAGCCCGAGCCGTAAATGCCCACTAAATTTATAAAGTAATTTTGCGGCTGGTAATTTAAACCTACTACTACTGACAATCTTTGGTCATGGTCAAGATCGAACGGTGCGGTTGAATTATTTGCCGGAAGAAATCCGCCGGAAACCGGGCCGGTGCCATATGCATGTATTAGAGCAGTATTAACATAACCGGAGAATGGATTACCGGGGTTATTGTAAGTTAAGCTGAATTCTATTCCGCTTACATGAATCTTATTGATATTAACATATACTTGTATTGTGGTTGAGCCAAGAGTTTCATTATCCAAACCTGGCGAAGAATCCTTATAGAAATAATCCAGTTTACCTGTAAAGCCGTTTAAAAAATTACGAATAATTCCGGCTTCAAATAAATTATCTTTTTCGGGGTATGTTGCTCTAGCCGAGTCGCCCACAATCGTAGCTATGGTTGACAGGCCCTCAATGCTTGTGGGAATAAAAAGTCTATCGTAGCTTAAATAAAGCGTTGTAAAGTCATCCGCAAAAAAGCTGAGTTTTAACCTGGGACTAAACAGAGATTGCAATTGAACTACAGGCGCAATTTGCTGATCATATCTTAAGCCCGCATCTATTCT
Source organism: Ignavibacteriaceae bacterium (assembly GCA_046704255.1). Taxonomy (GTDB): domain Bacteria; phylum Bacteroidota; class Ignavibacteria; order Ignavibacteriales; family Ignavibacteriaceae; genus FEN-1297. The sequence goes on from JBJKSH010000127.1 coordinate 3,224, forward strand.
TGCCCATTCTAAAGGATGGATGCTGGTCTCGGCAAAAAGACTAAAATCCGAACCGGTAAATTTTGTATTGTTGGAAGGGCCGCTGCCTTTAAAATCTTTAAATTGAAAATCTTCCGTCCCGTTGGTTGTACTTATATTAAACCCGGCAGCATAAGAAAAATGATGCGAAATTCCCTGGCTGTATTTAATTCGCGTTCCGTAGGTAACATAGTTTCTTAACTGGTTAACAGTTTAACCCGTGGTCGTGTTGGTGCCTATATATTGCACCGATTGATCAAACGGACTTGTATTAAAAGTTAAACCGCTTTCTCTAACGTAAAAGCCTGCAAATAAACTTCTTGATTTATCAGTTTCGGTAGAAAAGTAATGATAATAGGAAAGCGTCTGAAATGAATTATAGCTTCCTTGAGTATCGAAATTTATTCCTTCAACCGGATCGAACGGAATTTGTGTTTGTGTTTTACTATAATTTAAGTTAGTAGTAATATAATCCTTCGGACTTAAAAAAT
>JBJKSH010000128.1:0-5365 GCA_046704255.1 Ignavibacteriaceae bacterium
TATTAAAACCATAGCGGTAATCTATCATTACGAACTTAATGTGTGCTTCCTTGTTATTTTTTATGCAGGATGATAAAATAAAAACCAAGACAAAGAGTAAAATTATTTTAATTGTTTGTTTCATAAAAATTCCGCTGCAAGATTTTTAATATTTTTACATACGGGGGACGTAACCAATTACATTAGAATTACCGGGGTTTATAATAACAATAATCGTACCTAATAAAGGATCCTGTGTAGTGTTAAAAAAAACCGCAACAAGATTTTGGCCATCAATTAATTTTATATCGGAAGAATTATAAACAAATGAAAGTCTGCCGCCCAAATCAAATAAAATTGATGGAGTTGATTTATCTGTTTTATATACGCCTCTTTCAACTTTTCCATCTTGCCAATTGATAACTGTGGACTTTTCCTGCATCGACAAAGACTCATACGCTATTGTCCGGTATTTGATCTCTTCAAACGGGGAAACACCATTAGAGTTATGTGAACAGCCCGGAGTAATAAACAGCATCATCATTATTACAAAAACATATTTTATTTTTTCCATCTTTACAGCTTCACTGTTAATCTAAACGAAATATACCGGCAAACCGTATTTGAAATATTTAAAATAATTTTTCATTCTCTTCTCTTTTCCAATCCGTGTAAATCCGCCCAATCCGTGCCTGCACGCCGAAGTTTCGTTTCGGCACGCAGACGTGTCATCCGCGTTCTATTGATTACATTTTATTTAACTCTCAATTAATTATCTCGCTGTCAAATGGCAGACATCCACCAGCAATCTGCCGCTGCGGGGAGTGTAAGAATAACCGCCCCAGAATTGTACCGTAACACTATCATTACTTACGGCAGAAATAGTATCAACAAGCGAATAGCTTTTCCATGTTGAATCTTTTATGATAATAAATTTCTCGGAAGTATAATTATTATATATAATCCTGGCTACACCACCGCCGGCACTATCCAGCTTTGCCCAAAAGGAAAGAGTATAAATTTTCCTGCCTGCCGGAATTTTAACTGTTTGATACAACTGGACTAAAGGAATTGGTTTTGCGCTGCGAGGATCAAAAGTATTTAAACTTGCAGACCATTTGCAAAACATGTCCGGAGTATCCTTTGAAAATCCATGAAAAAATGAGATGGTTCTCCAGTGTGCAAAACTTGGATTGTTCCCAATTTCAAATGTTGGATTCTTCAGTAAATTAGTTTGCTCTGATTGGGGATTTGTGAATAGGTTATTGCATTCAAATAACAATAGTGGAATGATTATTACAATAATAGCTTTTAAAATTATTTTATTCATCGTACTTCTTACCCTACTTCATCAGCAAAGCTTTTTTAGTTGAAGCATATTTTCCTGCCTTAAGTCTGTAGATATTTACTCCCCTGGACAAATTTGCAGCATTTAAAGTTATAGAATGTATACCGGCATTTTCTTTCTCATTCACCAAAGTTTTTAATTTTCGACCAAGCACATCGTAAACAATTAAAGTAACAAAACTATTTGATGGAAGTTGGTATTTGATTGTGGTAGACGGATTGAATGGATTGGGGTAGTTTTGCATTAATCTAAAAATAGGCCGTATCTTTATGTTAACAACTGAATTAATTGTATCGATGCCTGATAATTTTATCCGCCAAATACCGTTGTTTGTAAATGCAAAAATATTATTGTTGTCTGCAGTTAAAAATGATATGTTATTTCCATTTTCCAATAAGCCCGATTCTATTTCTTTCCACGAGTTACTTCCGGCACTCAATACAAAAACTCGATTTTGAATCTTCGTAAAAAGCAACTCCCTTAAAGCAGGAACTACTTTATTAACATATAAGTAAGATATGGGTACATAAGAATCAGAACTATCTTTGGGTAATCCTTCACTTGTATTAAGCCACGTATTCCCGTCGTTAGTTGATGAATAAACACCATGGTTAGTTGCAAGGAACAGAAATCCACCTGCATTAGTAATTTTAAAAGGCAGAATACCGGCAGGAAGGAGAGAATCTATTTTAATCCACTTTTTACCGTAGTTTGAAGTTCTAAAAAGAAAATTGGGTGAGTAAAATCCCGTACCTTGTGCCAGAACACTTCCGTCGGCAATAGCTAAAGACCTGACAGGTTTACCGTCAAGCCCGCTGAGCGACCAGATGTTTCCATTGTTTTCAGATTGATAAATTCCACCAACATCCCCATTCAACATATAAGCACCATACGCTGCAAATAAGTATGTCCCTTCTCCTACAATATCGTTAATACCACCAAACTTGGGTAAACCTGAATCTCTTTCCGTCCAAGAAGCCCCCGAGTCGGTTGACAAAAACATACCATTGCCAATTCCGAAAACCATGTTCCCGACCGTAATGAAATTGTGGAAATCTTTAATTAAAGAAATTGTATCAGGGCTCCAGTTTTCACCTTCAACTGTTGAAATATAAGTTCCGGGAATTGTTCCGTTAAAGTAATTAGCATCTGTTTTTAGAATCAACTTGTTCCCTAGGGAAAAACAGTTAATGAAAGATGGAATTATAGGAAACTTATTAAATGCAAGAGTCCAGGTTGTGTCTCCGGCTTTTAATTTATAAAGCCCTTCAAAAGTGGCGGCAATTAATTGATTGTTATAAGTTATAATTCTAGGAGCAAATAAATATGTCTCGTAGAGCCTCTTAAACCCTGAATTGATTGGTGCCCAATGCCTTCCGTTATCAAACGACGAATAGATACTATAATTTATATTAGCCAGAATTTCTTTCCCTAATACTGCAATAGAATAATCTTCTCCGTAACATCCTGATGAATTCTGCGGTAACCCTGCACTTATGTTCTGCCATGTGTTTCCCAAATCATTAGAAAAATATACAGAACCCGAACAACTACCAGCTGCGGCAAATACACGATTGCTGTCTGCTGTTAAATTATAAACATATATTTGAGTGTTCACGGCTTTCCATGAAATACCTGAAAGATTTTTGCGGTAAATTCCTAGATTGGTCCCTGCAAAGATTACGGTATCATCAACAATAATAGAATTTACAGGCACCACCACATTATAAACTGATCTTGGTAAACCGATAGTATCCGGCAGCCAATTATTCCCGGAGTCTGTAGTATGGTAAACTCCATTATCAGAAGTAGCGGCATAAACCGTATTGCCGGAATTTGCAAGTGACACAATATTTTCTCCTGATGGAAGACCATTATTCATCAGCATCCAATTTTTGCCCCAATCTTCGGAAACATATACGCCGTCAGTAGTACCTGCATATACAGTGTCGGATACAGCCATAAGTGAAAAAGTTTCGTAAAGTGATCTTGAAAGACCATTATTCATTGTTATCCAGGAATTTCCACCGTCGGTTGTTCTGTAAATTGTACCGCGATAAGTTCCCACAAGGGTTGTGTCCCCTTTTGTAACAACGGAATTTACTGCTATAGGAACATTAACTACAGGTGAAGCTATATGCTTCCACTGTGCTTTAACTATATTCGTAACAAATAAACAGGCAGTAAAAAAACAAGACAATATAACTCTATATCTCATAGTAATTCTCCTCTTAGCAACCGTAGCTTAAGAATTTCAATTTTATTTTTGCCATATATATTTTTAAAATACAAACTGAAATCCCGTAGTAATTGGTATAAAAGTATAATCCATTCCTGTTGTAATATTAAATCTCGCTTCGATTAAAAAGTTTAGGTTTTTAAGAAGACTAAAGTTTACTCCGAGTCCGGGCGATATATAAAATGCTATCCTGTGTTTCCTGTTCCAGCCAACGGAATACATGTCGGGTCCCATGCCATAGTATGTAGGAGAGAAAGCAGTGTTGGAAAATAGAAATCCTGTCCTTACAACGAAATACGGCTTAACAGGCTTATGAGAAAAATTTGCCCTTAAGCCTATTGCTAATTCATAAGTATAATCGTTAGGCTTATTTGGATTATCAATACTGTATCCTGCTTGGTCGAGAGCAGCACCGCCGTTGTTTATTGCGCCTTCCATCCGGTGAAATGCAAATACACAAAACAAGGATAAAGTTTTATTAAAATTATAGACCGGTGCAAGAGCAAACGAATATCCGTTCTCCAGATTTCTTGCCGAAAGTTCGGTAGTGGAAACCATATCTATACCGCCGTCTGCTTCAATTGCAAACCTGCTTTGAGGAAAAGCCTGGACAATAATAATGAATATGAAGAACAATATTTTTTTCATCTTTATCACTTTAAATTAACAAGTTAGAGATTATTTAATGCTTGTGATTTATATTTCCTTTTATCTTATCTTTTTATAAAAACTAAAATAGCCGTCAATAAAGCCGTCCCAAATTATTAATGTGTCGGTATTGATTTCCGCATAACCTTCATTTTGGAAAAAGTTATAATTATAGGTTGTAATATTTTTGTAAGATATTTTATCCCAGTCGTTAGACATAACAAGTATATTATAATTGGCACTTACTTTTAAAGTATCATTATGCGTTAACCGGAATATACTTAATGGATAAAAACTTACTGTTAGTGTTGCCCCATCTGCAGGAGTTATTATTCGGGGACCGATTCCGCCTTCCGTTTTCAACCATACCCATGTTCCAAGGTATTTGTTAGATGTTTTTTCTTCCGTATTATCTACCGAACAATCGGTAATTAGAATAGGGAATAATATTATCAATATTTTTATGAAATTATTTTTCATATTAATAAGTCAAGTTTTGTATGCAAATAATCCCAGCCTAAAAAAACAAAATACTCTGAATGAATAACCTCACTCTTTTTCCCCTCTCCTTGCCAAGGAGAGGGGGCAGGGGTGAGGTCAGTTTCTTGAATATATGAGTAAATAATTAATATTAATCTGCCGGATTAACCACCTTCCCAATAAATAAAATTGCTCCCGATGTCTTTTCTCTAATAGCAAAAATAACGGGGTGATTAACTTTCATATTCACTTCGATAGGTACCATTACGGCACTAATTCCAAATTCAACTGCCGTAACAGCAGCAGCTTCCGTTCCTTTCTCATTAACATCAATAAAAGTTTTGTGTAAAACTCTTGAAATAAATAAGTCCCTTTCTTCCCGCATCTTTGTAAAATCGGCAGTTAAAGGATTGAATGCCGATTCCATTCCCATTGCTTTTAATGCATCATTTAATGTTATGGAATATTCAAGTTTGAATCTAGGCAGCCATAAATTAACTTCTGCCGAATCCATGCTGGCAAGTAAATTATTCCAAAAATTTGCATCCATCTGACTTATAAATGAATTTATATCGCCGCTTTGTGAAGGCAGTATTAGAAGCATACTGAAGTCGCCGTCGCCGTAAGGCAGTTCAACTGCTTGATAATTATTAGCTTGGTAATAATTCAGT
>JBJKSH010000129.1:0-5836 GCA_046704255.1 Ignavibacteriaceae bacterium
TCATTTCTTCTCCTAAAATTAGCCAGCCAAGCACTAGAGCAATTACGGGATTTACATAAGTATAAGTCGAAACAAAAGAAATCGGAAGGTGTGTTAGTGCATAAATATATGAAGTATAGCCGACAATCGAACCGAAAATGAGCAGATAAACGAATGCGAGAAAGCTTTTTTCATCAAAAGAAAATTTAGATGCTTCGCCTAAAATTAAACCGATTGAAATCTGTACAATTCCCGCAATTACCATTTGAATTGCCGCACCTAATAAAGGATCAACATTAGTCTTTTTATATTTTGAGTACACCGATCCGAAAGACCATGAAATCACAAGAAAAAACAGAGCAATAATTCCCGTAATGTAAGATTGATTAAGAAGATTTCTCCAGTCGTGCCCAATTACTAGAAATACACCAAGCAATCCCAAAAGCAGACCTGTGGCAATTCTTAAATTTAGTTTAGGCCCGGAGGGTAAAGCCGATTCCATTCCTACCATCCAGAAAGGGACGGTAGTAATAAAAAGGGATGATATCCCGCTGGGAACATATTGCTCAGCAAAATTTAACATCCCGTTGCCTAGTCCTACCAAACAAACCCCCACAACAGCTATATGAAAAAGATCATTCGGGGAGGGAAGTTTTTTACCCTTTATAAAAATAAGGAATGCAACAAACAAAAAACCTGCCGCAAGCCATCTAAACCCGCCGAACAAAAAAGGCGGAACCCGTGTTACTCCTATTCTTATTGCAAGGTATGTTGTTCCCCAAAAGAAACAGACACAACAATAAGCTATATACGCTTTAAGGTTTTTCTTTTGCATTTGGAATGTTAATTTATAACTATAGTTCAAACCAATAAAAAAACGAAAGTGCTAATTAAAGTAATTTTTACGAATAATTTATAATAATTTGAAAATATCTTTTTTTAAAAAATATCTTGTCTATTTTTTATTGATTAATATAAAAATTAGTTATAAATTAAATTACAATGTAAAAATAAAAGGAATGGGGTAATGTTAATTAATTCTATTTATCGGTAGTTTAAAATTGAAATTTACTGCGGAGGGTAATTTTTATAATTAGATTTAGGAATCCGGATTTAATAGAGCCTTTACAATTATTGAAAAATAGTTTTTCCAATTTAGTATCCGTTTTTTTATATCCTCCTTAAATTACCTGACCATTAGACACATTTTATATTAACAGAAATACAAAGGGTAGAGCTGAATAGCATTAATCGTCCCGGTACCCAAAAAAAATTATATGAAAAAGGGAATAACAAAAATATTTGACGACATTTTATTAAAATTGTCGCCGGACGGAGTTGTAAAAGATTATTTAACCGGAAAGGAGGAATTATCCTTATTCCCGGAGAGCTATCCTGTTGGTAAGAATATCCGGGATTTGCTGCCGAAAGAAACCGTCGAAAAGATATTTACCTTCTCTAAAAGGCTTAACGGAAATAAATCCATTATTTCCAAAGACTTAACATTCGGCCGGGGAAATGCCAAACAAATTTTTGAGGTAAAGTTATTAAAACTAAATGATGACGACGTAATTTGTTTTATATCGGACATTACAAGCCGTGAAAATTTTGAAAAAGAACTTGAGCTTTTAATATCGGCACTTGAAGCATCGAATAATGCTATTGTTATTACGGATGTGGAAGGAGTGATAATTTGGGTAAACAAAGTATTCTCCGAAGAAACAGGGTATAAATATTCTGAAGTTATTGGTAAAAAACCCAGTATTTTAAAATCCGGCATGAACAGTCCGGTAATTTATGAAAAGTTGTGGAATACCATAAAGAAAGGGAATACCTGGACCGGCGGGTTGTATAATAAGAAGAAAGACGGCACAATTTACTTTGACGAACAAACTATTACCCCTTTTATAAACTACAACGGAGAAATAACAAATTTTATTGCAATAAAGAATGACAGAACAAGCTATAAAAAATTAGAAGATGAATTAGACCTTCATTTAAAATTATGGGATTTGATTTCCGATGCCGTTATTGCAGTTGACAAAGAATTTAAAATAATCACCTGGAATAAAGGCGCAGAAAAAATCTTCGGATGGAAATTTAAGGAAGTCTTCGGCAAAAAAATTACGGGCTATGTTATGCTGGATGAACCCGGCGGCAGCTCTGCAGGTAAATTTACCGACCTGCTGAAAAAAGGTGAAATTAGAGACGAACTGTACCAGAAAAATAAATTCAAAAAAAATATATTTATAGACTATTCCTTCTCTTCAATTAAAAATTCGGGAAAAGAAATTATCGGCTACCTGGGTTTATTCAGAGATTCAACTTTCAAAAAGAAAATTATTGATGAAATAAGAACAGAAAAAGAATTGTTAAATTCCGTATTCGATGCTACTTCCGACTGCATAATTATCTTTGACGAAAAAGGGAAGGAGAAACTTTTTAACAAATCGGTTTTGAAATATTTTAACATTACTTACGATCAGGTTCATAAAAAAGGGATTCAAAATTTATTGAATCTTTCCAAAAGTAAAAAAACAGATTGGGACAGCAGGCTGGAAAAAGTCTTAAGCTTCCCGCGGATATATAAATATGAAGATTTAATTGACCTGAATAACGAAAAGAGATATATAGAATCTCACTTCTTTCCGATTAGAAGCAGCTCCAATGTAAACCTGGTAGGCCTCAGGTTTCTGGATATAACCGAAAATAAAACTGCTGAAAAAGATTATATGGAGTCAAGGAACCTGGCAACTTTAGGAAAAATGGCGGCATACATTTCTCACGAATTAAAAACTCCTCTTAATTCAATTAGAATGAATGTGGATATACTAAGCGGTTCTCTAGATATATCTCCCGAAAGAAGAAAATCTTTTTCAATTATTCAAAGGGAGGTAAAAAGATTGTCCAAGCTTATGAAGGATGTTCTGCAATTTTCCAATATTACGGACAGCATAAGTCTGGAAACCAGCATCCATGAATTAATAAACGATATTAAAGCTTTGTTAATGCCCATTCTTAATGAGAATTCGATAGAATTAATTAACCTGGTTGAAGATATTAAAATCTCCGGCGATCCTAAAAAGCTGCAAACTGTGTTCGTACATTTAATTGAAAATTCGATAGATGCTATAAAATCCGGCGGGCAAATAAAACTTTATTCAAAGTTCGATGATACCGGGAAAAAATTTTCCGTTTACCTTTCCGATAACGGATGTGGTATAAAGGAACCGGATAAGATTTTCGAACCGTTTTATACCACAAAAGATATAGGCACAGGCCTTGGCCTGCCTATTACAAAAAATATCTTAAACCACTACAAGAGCTCCATAAGAGTAGTATCTGCGGAACCCGGCAGCACAACTTTTGAAATAACATTTAATTTGTAAAAATAAAAATGGAAAACGAAAAAATACTGGTAGTAGACGACGACCTCTCAACAAGAGAGTCTTTGGAAATTTTTCTTAAGGAAAACAAGTTTATAGTTATATTAGCACAGGACGGACAGGAAGGCATGGAATTATTCGAAAAGGAAAAGCCCGGCCTGGTAATTACGGACTTAAAAATGCCGCAGTCCAACGGCATAGAATTATTAAGAAAGATAAAAAAGATTGACATTAATATTCCCGTAATTATAATAACAGCTTTTGATGATATGGGCTCTACAATAGAGGCAATGCAGATAGGCGCTTATGATTATATTGAAAAGCCTCTTGACATTGCCAAACTTAAATTTGTTATTACCAGGGCATTGGAGACCAGCTACCTTAGCCGGAAACTGGAAATAGCAGAATTAGGCGTACCCGCACAGGATAACGAAAATATTATTATCGGGAAAACTCCTAAGATAAGAGATATATTAAAGAAGATAGGGCAAATATCCGCAAACAGAATAAATGTTTTGATACAGGGAGAAAGCGGCACAGGAAAAGAATTATTAAGCAGGATTATTCATAATTCCGGTGTTACAAAAGATCATCCTTTTATAGCGGTTAATTCCGCTGCACTTCCGGAAACACTTTTGGAAAGCGAACTTTTCGGCCATGTTAAAGGTGCATTTACAGGTGCAATTAAAGATAAAAAAGGAAGGTTTGAATTAGCCGGGCAAGGCACAATTTTTTTAGATGAAATATCGGAAATTTCTCCAAACCTGCAGGTTAAACTTTTGCGTGTAATCCAGGAGCGGGAATTTGAACGTGTTGGCGGCGAGGCTACAATTCCTATGAAAGCAAGAATTATTGCTGCGACAAATAAAAATCTGGAAGAACTGGTTAAGCAGGGTAAATTTAGAGAAGACTTATTTTACCGCATAAGCGTCTTTACAATTGAAGTACCTCCTTTAAGAGAAAGAAAAGAAGACATTCCGCTGCTAGCGGTTCACTTCTTAAAAAAAATAAATACCGAGCTGCATAAAAACGTAAGAAAAATTCCTTACGAAGTTGTGGATATTTTACAAAATTACGAATGGGTTGGTAATGTTCGTGAATTGGAAAATACTCTTATGCAGGCAGTAGTTCTGGCTAAAGGCGAAGTTCTTGAAAGAGGAAATATTTTATTAAGAGATAACGGCACACATATCTTAAAGCAGGATACAAAGGACTTTTGCCTGGACACTGTAGAAAAAGAACATATTAAATTTGTACTTGATAAGGTAAACTGGGATAAAAAAGAAGCTGCAAGGCTGCTTAAAATTTCCAGGCAGACATTGTACAACAAAATTAAGAGCTACTCAATTTATCCCTCATAAAACGTATCTAAACGTAACGATCCATTAAAAGGGGTATATTTGTTAAAAGTATATTTAATTATTGTTGCAAGCCGGAATGTATAAGTTTCCTATTAATTAAATGAGCCATTCTCTTGCTGCTTTACCTGAATTTTTTTAACACAGATGCTAAATCCGAATGGCTCTTAGAATATTCTTTCAATGCCAAAATTAATTTATTTAATTTTTCCGTAGTTTCATTAGCGCCAGATATTTGGTATCCTTTTTCTCTTTCATTCTGAAGTAAGTAATACATAAGTGCCATAATAATAAGGAAAATTATTAAAATTATTCAAGTTGACCGCCTCTTTTGGTAAACCGTTGAAACGGTTGAAAAGATTCAATTTTTATCATTAGCACCGGGATTAATCCCGGTGTTAATGATATTCTAAGACCTAATATTTAACTGTTTTAACAGTTTCCATCCTATGCGGTCAATTTGAGACTTTTAAAAAAGTGCTGCTTTTAATCATTAAGCCAGTAACCACAATAGTGGTCACTAGCAGCAGTTAAATTTATAAAATTTTCAGTACACTCCGACAATTCAGAGAAAGGGTTCTAGTCCCTCTTTAGTAAAGAGGGACGGTCCCGATTTTAATCGGGACAGGGAGAATTGCCCCCTTGTAATGTGTTAATTAGAAAATAAAACTAAAATATCCCAAGTTTTTTTAACACAGAAGCTAAATCCGAATGGCTCTTAGAATATTCTTTCAATGCCAAAATTAATTTATTTAATTTTTCCGTAGTTTCATTAGCGCCCGATATTTGGTATTCTTTTTCTCTTTCATTCTGAAGTAAGTAATACATAAGTGCCATAATAATAAGGAAAATTATTAAAATTATTTCTTTAATCATTTCCTTTTCCTCTTTCCTTTAATATCAAATATAAAGCTATATATTGCATTTATTAAAACCCCATAAATTACAAACCTTATAATATCTACAGCACTTTGCTTGAATAAAGTATAATCGAATATAATAAATAATACACCAATTGTAAAAGTAATAAAATAATATCTTTTTAATTTTTTATTCATTCTTCTTTATAATATTAATAAAAATTAAACCCCGCCCAAACATCAATTTGGCCGG
>JBJKSH010000130.1:0-24672 GCA_046704255.1 Ignavibacteriaceae bacterium
TTTTTATCAAAACTTAACTAACAATTATAACTTCCGATAATAATTATTGTTAATATATTTTTCTTGCATTAATAAATTAAAGGAGGCGCATAAAATGTATAAAAATCAATCAAGCTTTTTAAAGAACCGTATGCATCTAATGTTAAAAGGCCGGATAGATGTGGCTGAAATGCAAGCCTGGTCCGATGATTTAATAGCGGGATTAAAAAAGTTAAAACCTGGTTTTAGCGTAATATCCGAAATACTTGAATGCCAGCCGACAACGGAAGAAGGAAGACAAATTTTGGTCGAAACCCAGCGCAAGGCAAAAGAATTAGGTATGGGTAATGTGGTTAGGATTGCAAGAATAACAAATGCAGTAACCGCTAATCAATGGCAGCGAAGCTCGCGTTCCATAGGCTACAGTGCAATGGAAGCACCAAGCGTTGAAGAAGCTGAAAGTATTTTGGATGAGTTGGATAAGAACAGGAACTAATGTCCGGTTCCAATTACAAAAGCAATGTTATTTGGGTGATATAACTTGAATATATTGTTGTTTTTTAATCCCGAAATTGATTAGATTAAAATATAAGTTCCGGAGAAACTTAAATGAAATTATAAAAGGGTTAATAAGAATGGTAAAAGCGGCTAAAAAAAAATTCGAAAAAAATTTAGAACATGTATTAACATATCTCATATTTTGTTAAAGAAAATTCGGCTGAACTAGTATAATTAAATGATAACAGAAATAGATAAAAATATTTTTGATGCATTCCCTAATTTAGAAAGTAAAAGACTCCATTTTACAAAAATTCAAATGAGTGATTCCAATGATATATTAAAAATCCGCTCAAGCGAATTGGTTATGAAATATATGGATACGAAAAAAGTGGAATCAATAATTGATTCAGAAAATTTTATTAAATCTATTATTGAAACATACAAGAATAAAAGCGGAATAAGCTGGGGTATTGTTGAAAAATGCTCAAATAATTTTATAGGTTATTTCGGTTTCTGGAAGTTAATATCTGAACATTGCAGAGCTGAAATAGGATATGCACTTAAACCGGAGCATTGGAGAAAAGGTTATATGACTGAAACTTTAAGAACAATGATAGTGTTTGGCTTTAATAAAATAAAACTTCATAAAATAGAAGCAAATTTAAATCCGGATAATATAAATTCTATAAAACTATTAGAAAAATTTGGATTTAAAAAAGAAGCATACTTTAGAGAAAATGTTTTATTCAATAACAGGTTCCTGGATAGTATAATTTATTCGTTACTTCAAAAAGATTTTAAAGAAACCACGGGTAATTAACGGAGTCGCATTTCACAATCCGTTAGTTTTGTGCCCGAAGGGGGACTCGAACCCCCACCCACGTACATGGACTAGACCCTGAACCTAGCGTGTCTACCAATTCCACCATCCGGGCTAATAAATTAAGAATTATAAATTCAAAATTAAAAATTAACAATTAAAAAATATTGATACAAATTTACGACTAAATCTATTTCTGTCCAAAATAATATTAACCATATATCGAGTACCAAGTATCGAGAATCCAACTCCCGGCTTTGCAAACATAAGATGAATTCACTTTTATTTATAAATTATAGCAGTTCAAAACATTTATACAAATACTGCAAGCAACGCCGCTGCTTATTTGAATGCGGGTTCTACCACCCGGATTCACCGGGGTTTTGTTCTCTCTTAATCTTACCCTTCTCATTATTCATATTGCAATACGGAGGAAGGTTTTTCATATTAATAATATCGCGGACAACATTTTTACAGTCCGGAGTTGCAAGTCTTGCATCGCCCATGTCCATACAGGTCTTACAGAAGGATACCGTATCCACGCCGGCAGCAAGATGAAAATATTCTACCGGTATGTTAAGCTCCTTATAAGAATTTTCCATAAACATTGCCCAGATAGGCAAAGCCGCTACAGCACCCTGCCCGTATGAGCCGGTAAATTTAACCCTTTGATCATCAAACCCTACCCAGCAAGCAGCAACAAGCTTCGGCGTAAAGCCTACAAACCAGGCGTCCGAGTAGCCTTGCGTAGTACCGGTTTTACCTGCACACGGATACTGAAAATATCTTCTTACACCAACACCGGTTCCGTAACTTATAACAGACTTTAACATACTTGTTATAATTGAAGCCGTTTGCGGAGAAATAGCCTCCGTATACTGAGGTATAAAACGAGCAATTAAAATTCCGTTACGGTCTTCAATTTTAAGAATAGAAATAGGGTCAACATGAATGCCGCTGTCTGCAAAAGTTCCATAAGCGGAAGCCATTTCCAGCGGTGAAACACCGGATGTTCCCAAAACAATTGAAGGATACGGCTGCAGAGGCGATTGAATTCCCATACGATGAGCATACTTTACTACTTCATCAGGGGGAGCCATACTGCCAATAGTCAGCCTGCCCGATACTACGTTTATGGAATATGCCAGAGCATTACGAAGCGTCATATAACCGCCGTAGTTATCATTTTCAAAGTTGTCCGGTGACCAGCCGTGATAATTAAATTTTTGATTTAACAATGTATATGCAGGGAAATAGCCGTTATCAACTGCAACAGTATAAGCAAACGGTTTAAATGAGGAACCTGCCTGCCTCCTAATTCCAACAGCATGATTTAAACCTCTGCCGAATTTTTGATTTTCGCCGCCTACCATTGCTCTAATCTGTCCGTTTTGAGGATCGATCGCTATGAATCCCACCTGAATTGTTGTTTCCGCCTTTTTAACCGAATCAATAAAATGAGGATCATATTTAAGCCTGTTATATACCTCTGCTTTTTTCTGCCTGGTAGAAGCAAGATTATAATAACGGCTGTCTTTAATCGCTCTATCCATAGCATTAGCCAGCAGGGCTTTATGCCTGTTCCAATTCCAGTACTTATCAAACATTTTTTGAAAACTCTTTAAATGTTCGGCTGCCGCTTTATCGGCAATCTGCTGCATTTTTAAATTAAGCGTGGTATAAATGTTCAGGCCGTCCTTGTAAAGATCGTAACCGTATTTTTCAGACATTGCACTCATCTGCTGCCGAACATATTCCATAAAGTAAGGTGCTTTAGATTTATCCTGGCCGAATTTACCGTATGAAAGATCTGTCGGCTCCGTCTTTAATTTTTCATATACCGGTTTATCAAGCATATGGTTAACAACCATATTATGCAATACAAGATTTCTTCTTTCAAGTGAATGTTTTGGGTACCTAACCGGATCATAATATACAGGAGATCTAAGCAGTGCAATAAGTGTTGCGCATTCCGGCAGAGTAAGATCCTTTGCTTTTTTATCAAAGTATACTCTTGCAGCAGATTCTATTCCGTAAGCGCCTCTCCCGAAATTGGAAACATTAAGATACATTTGCAGAATTTCATTTTTAGTATATCTCTTTTCAATTTGAACTGCAGTAAGCACTTCTCTTACCTTCCGGATAAGAGTTTCAAAAATAGTCTCATGTCTTACCTTTAGGTGATACAAATTTTTAGCAAGCTGCTGGGTAATAGTACTGGCGCCCTGCCGTTCACCTAAAAATATTGTCTTTATCAAAGCCTTAACAACCCGGTCAAGATCAACACCCCAGTGATGATAAAACGCTCTGTCTTCCGTAGATATTAAAGCTGCGGGCAAATATTTCGGCAGGCTGTCTATATTCGTTTCAATTCTATTTTGAAAGGAGATAGTTCCGATTAGCTGCCCGTTTATTGCATAAACTTTGCTTGCAAGCTGAGGCTTAGGGTTTTCCAATTCTTCCAGAGAAGGCAGACCGCTTATAATGTAAATGCTTAATGCAACTGCACAAACAAATAAAATTCCCCAAAAGATAAGCCATTTTTTCCTATCTTTTTTAGGGGAAGATTTTTTCTTATTTCTATGTGAATGATCCTTAAAGTATTTTTTAAATTCTGCGTCAGAATTTTTTTGTTTAGCCATTCTAATTCCAATCTACAATTTCAAATTTACTATCTTTAAACAATCCGAAACAAGGGGCATCCAGCCACGAGCCCAGATTAATATAAACCCCGTTTTTATAGTGAAGAAAACATCGCCTGTGCAGATGCCCGAATAAAACAAAATCAAAGCCTTCATCTATTTTTAATTTGGCGGCGTTAAAAAGTCCGTCTTCTTCGCCGTAATCTTTTTTAGATGTATAATCCCTGCTGGTTTTGCTTGTAGAGCTTGCAAGTGAAACTCCAATATCCGGATGAATCCACGAATACATCTTCTGAAGAGTTTTATTTCTCATAAACTTTTTCAAAATATTGTAGCCCAAATCGTTTTTAACCATACCGTCGCCGTGTCCGATAAAAAATTTTTTCCCTTCAAGTTCTATATCAATAGGATTTTCATACATTATCGTACCAATTTCTTCGCTGAAAAAATTTAGATGCATAAAATCGTGGTTCCCTATAAGGTAATGAACCTTAACGCCGCTTTCAATTAAATCCTGCATTGCTGTTAAGGTTCTAAAAAATCCTTTCTGATAGACTTTTTTATATTCGAACCAATAATCGAAAAGGTCGCCAACAATAAAAAGCTCTCTGCCGGTTTCCTGTGCATATCTTAAAAATTTAACAAGAAGCCTCTCTTTCCTTTTTTCCAGAACGGGGGACTGCAGCCCCAGGTGAATATCGGAAATAAATAGATATGAATCGTTCACTATATATTATTATTGTTCTATAAAAAATATTTTATTGAATTTGAAATATAAACATAAATATTTATTCACTACTTTTCCCTGCCGGTTTAATTTTTGCAAGGAGCCAGTTATTAGGGTCTAAGCGAATATTTATCGGCTTTTTAGTCGTTTCAATATTAAAATTTTTTTGACGTTTATCAACATAAAAAGTTTTTAGCATGCTTGTATGGTCGTTAAATACAACCTCAACATCAATCGGGAAAAAATAAGTATCATATTCTTTTTGAACCTGGCTTAAGTGAACAGCGGTTAAAAAATATTTATCTTCTTTTCTGCAATTCCAATTGTAATTAAGATTTATAATTCCAGTACCCTTATAAACCCATTCGTTAAAAAATTTACTTAAATTTTTGTGTGATACTTCTTCACAAACATTTTCAAAATCTAAAGTGGATGCATTTTTATATTTATAACGTTCATAATAAGTTCTAAGAATTTTAAAGAAAGTTGAATCCCCCACAAAATGCCTAAGCATGTGCAAAACCCATGCGCCTTTGTTATAAACAGTAGAGCCGAACAAATCCTTAGGGTTATAAACAGTGCCGGTAAAATTATCCTGGAACTTGTCCATCATACTTGAAATTAGGGAGCCTGCACCGCCGGCATGTTCTGCATATAATGCTTCGCAGTAAGTGGCAAAACCTTCGTTAAGCCAGATGTCTTTCCATGTAGCCGGCCCAACTGCATCCCCAAACCATTGATGTGAAAGCTCATGTGCATAAACATCGTTAAAAAATTGTTTCCCTCCTACAAAATTGGCACCAATACCTGTAATAGTCTGTGTTTCCATTGCACCAAGCGGCCAAAGGAATTCCGCAACTCCGTACTTCTCTTTTATAAAAGGATATTCACCGAACTTTTTTGCAAAGAAATTTATCATGTCTTTGTTTACTTCAAAATCTTTCTTGGCATTTTCAAGCTGTCCGGGAAAAGCATAATATTCTATGCCCATAGTATCCTTTTTATTTTGAGAAATATATTTTTGAGAAAAATTAATATAATCGGATGAATATACGCAAATTAAATAAGTTGAAACCGGGTAAACAGACTTCCAGTAATAAGTTCTGCGTGTACCTTTGGTTGAAACACTTATCAGCTTTCCGTTAGAAACTGAAACCTCCGAGGAATCGTTTGTAATTTTAATATCAAGCAATGCCTTATCGGAAGGCATATCATTGCAAGGAAACCAGGTTGATGCATAATCCGGTTCACTTAAATTATAAACACAGGACTGCCCGTTAATTTCCCCGAATGTAAATGATGAAAAGCCCTCACGTTTGGGAGTTCCGCTGTAGTTTACCTGAATTTTAAATGTATCGTTTTGTACTTTGTAAAGCGGAATTATCAAATGATAATCATCTGTTTTATAACCGGAGGATTTGCCGTTTAATTCAACGGCGGTTATTTTCATGTTGTTGTAAAAATTTAGATCTATGTGCTTTAGTGTAGTGTCTTGCACTATACCGGTAATTGCTGCCTTTCCGATTAACAATTTTTTCTGGGGATACAAATCAACATTCAAAAAATAATGAAGGATATTAATTTTATATTGATCTATATGAATATAGTTTTCAGCAATATCGTTTTGAATAAAAGATGAACTTTTGAAATTATTAATTTCAGGTAATTTTTTTTTATTTTCTAATTGAATTTTATTGGAATTAAAACCAGTAAAGGTAATAGATAAAACAACCGGCACAAAAATCGAGATAAAAAACTTGTACATTATCAGTGATTATTTATTTGATAATTTAAAATTAACATAATTTAAAATTAACAATTACTTTGATTGCCAAACAAATCTTATTTCAATATATTTGCTTGCATTACCCAGTACTTAGGAAAATTGGGGTAGCGGAATAATGGAATATTTATATTTAACCATTATTCCGGCATTCCAATATTCCTAAGGGTTCTATTGTGTAGGTGATATATTTATAGAAAATATAGGAGGGAATATGACTTTTCCTGGCTCTTCAATACTCAGAGACACTATTACAATGGTACTTGCCGGAGGACAAGGCGAAAGGCTTTATCCTTTAACTGCATTAAGAAGCAAGCCGGCTGTTCCGTTCGGCGGTAAATATAGAATAATAGATTTTACACTTTCAAACTGCCTTAATTCCGGTTTAAGAAAAATTTATGTTCTTACACAATACAAATCTGATTCGTTAAATCAGCATTTGCTTGAAGCGTGGAGTATATTTAACCCGGAACTGGGTGAATTTATTTACACGGTACCTCCTCAAAGAAAATTCAATAATGATTGGTACCTTGGCACTGCAAATGCAATTTATCAGAATTCAAATTATTTTACTCCCGGTAAAAACATTAAATGGGTTTTAGTATTAAGCGGCGACCATATTTACAAAATGGATTATCTTAAGATGCTTCAATACCATGTAGATATGAAGGCAGATGTTTCTATGGCATGCAACGAAATTCCCAAAGACGAAGCAAGCAGGTTCGGTATAGTCGGCATAGACCCGAACTTTAGGGTAAATTCGTTCATCGAAAAACCGGCCGACCCGCCGGAAATTCCCGGCAGCCCGGGCAGCAGCTTTGTTAATATGGGTATTTATGTTTTTAATGCGGAATTATTGCACAGTATCTTTAGAGAAATGGAAAAAGAAAAAGTTAAAGCTCACGATTTCGGCCATGACATAATTCCGTATCTTATCAGAACAGGCCGCAGCGTTTTTGCTTATCATTTTTTTGATGAAAATAAAAAACTGAAACCTTACTGGAAAGATATTGGTACAATAGACAGTTATTATGAAGCCAGCATGGATCTTATTTCCGTTACACCCGAATTTAATTTTTATGATTCGGAATGGCCTATGCGGACTTACCAGTTTCAGTCACCGCCTGCAAAAACAGTTTCGCACGAAGGCGAAAGAGTCGGGCGGACACTTAACTCGTTAATATGCGACGGCTCAATTGTTTCCGGCGGCCTGGTTGAAAGATCTCTTTTAAGTCCGAACGTTCGTGTTAACAGCTTTTCTTATGTTACGGATTCAATACTTATGAACAACTGCAACATAGGCAGGCATGCAAGGGTTAGAAGAGCTATTATTGATAAAAACGTACATGTGCCTGAAGGTTATGAGATTGGATTTGATCTTGAGAGCGACAAGAAAAAATTTATGGTTACGGAAAGCGGAATTGTTGTAATCGGAAAGAACCAAACTCTGCCCATGTAATTAAAACTTATTTATGGACTTAAACATGAACAGGAATGGTTCAAGTTCAATATTAAGCTTAAGAAGTTTTAAGTTACTAATTCTCTCACAACTTCTTAAACTTGAATCAGGTTTGAACTTGAATATTTTAAGATGAACTCATACTTAGATTCAAAATTAAAAAACTTACCCGGTAAACCGGGAGTTTATCAATTTAAAAATGAAAAGGGCAAGGTAATTTACGTAGGCAAAGCCATAAATTTAAAAAACCGGGTGCGCAGTTATTTTCACAACGGTATTACTTCTGCCAAGACCGCCGCTCTTGTAAGTAAAATTGCCGACCTTGAACTGATTGTAACCGACAACGAAATTGAAGCACTGGTGCTTGAAAATAATTTGATTAAGGATTTAAAGCCGCGCTACAATGTAAATCTTAAAGACGATAAATCTTACCCTTTCATTAAAGTAACAAAAGAACCTTACCCCAGGGTATATCCGACTAGAAGAATAATTAAAGACGGCTCAAAATATTTCGGCCCGTATACGGATGTAAAGAATATGAAGTCGTCTTTAAGAATGATAAATCATATATTCAAAATAAGAAGCTGCAAATTAAATATTGACCAGACAGCAATTGACGCTAAGAAATTTAAGGTGTGCCTGGATTACCATATAAAAAAGTGCGACGGGCCTTGCGAAGGATTGATTTCCGAGATTGCTTATAACGAAATGGTAGGCGAAGTAATAAAAGTTTTAAAAGGAAGAACCGATGATTTAATTAAAGACCTAAATAAAAAGATGCAGCTTGCCGTTGAAAAAATGGAATTTGAAACGGCTGCAGGGATTAGGGATAAAATAAACCAGCTGCAGGTTATTTCTTCAAGGCAGAATGTTGTTAGCGAAGACCTTGAAGACCGGGATATTTTTTCAATCGCATTCGAAGGTAAAGATTCTGCATGTTCCGTTTTTAATATTAGAAACGGAAAGCTTGTTTCAAAGAAACAGCTGAAGCTTGGAATTGAAGAAGGAGAACAGCTCGAAGATATTTATTCCGCCGCCATTAAATTTTATTACGGCGAGTTTGTAGAAATTCCAAATGATATTGTTCTGGAAACAGAACCTTCTGATGCAGTTACTTTATGCGAATGGCTTTCCGGCAGGGAAAACAAAAAAGTAAAGTTCGTTGTTCCCAAAAGAGGAAGTTTAAGCTTACTAACAAAAATGTGCAAAGAAAATGCTCTTCTTCAATTAAAAGAAATTCAACTTCAAAAGATGAAAAAAGAAGGAATGGTTCCATATTCCGTTTCTGCTCTTCAAAAAGATTTGAGCCTTGATGTATTGCCGAGGAAAATAGAATGTTTTGATATATCCAATTTACAGGGCACCGACAGCGTTGCTAGCATGGTAGTATTTGAAGACGGCAGGCCGAAGAAAAGTCTTTATAGAAAATTTATTATTAAAGATGTTCAAGGCCCGGATGATTTTTCCAGTATGCGCGAAGTTATTAAAAGAAGATACTCAAAACTTCTGGAAGAAAACGGAATACTACCCGATTTAATAATGGTGGACGGCGGCAAAGGTCAGCTTTCCAGCGCGGTTGAAATATTGGACGGGCTCGGTCTGCAAAAATATAATATTATAGGCCTGGCAAAAAGACTGGAGGAAGTGTTTTTCCCCGGTCAAAGCGAACCCGCTTCAATTGCCAAAACTTCTTCCGGGTTGAAACTTCTTCAGCAGATTAGGGATGAAGCCCACCGGTTCGCTATTACATTCCACAGAAGCAGGAGAAGCAAGAGAACAATAAAAACGGAACTAACCGGCATAAAAGGAATTGGACCTGCAACTGCCAATTTGTTGCTTAAAGAATTAGGAAGTTTTTCTGCTGTTAAAAATTCCAATTTTGAACAGCTTGAAAAAATTGTGGGTAAAAAGAAAGCGGAGATTATTATGGAATATTTCGGAATGGAACAAAAAGATATTTAGTAACTGAAGATTATTTTCCGTTATAAATGAAAGGGCAATTAAAAGTTATATTTTGCCTAACCTCAGTTAGTAAGTTGATTTGAAACTGGGGAAAAAATATTTTTAAACAAAAATATAAAAGCAAAACAAAAAATTGTTTCATATAAAACTAAATATTATTAATCAAAATTCAACCTCTGCATATAGTTTCATTATTCTAGTAATGGGAGAAGATCGGGGATGAGAATGAAATTTATTTTTTCGTTTTTAATTATGCCTTTTGTCTTTACATCATTCACATTTACACAGAATAAGTTTAACTTTTACAACACAATATCAGATACTTCCCGGACAATGGACTTTTCGTTTCTGCGCGATACCGTTTATACGTTAAAACCATACTTTATCGAAATTAACCTTGCAACTCAAGAAGGTTTTCTTCACAGCAGGAACGGCAGCGTAAAAAATTTCGGCATATCATCCGGTACTAAAAAACTTAAAGACGGTATGGATACAAATGAAGGTTTGTTTGTCATTCAGGCAAAACTTAAAAAATGGTACAGCAGGCAATTCGACAGTACACTAATGTTAAACTGGATGGGATTTAACTACGGAATCGGATTCCATTCTCTTACAACAAACGGTTATTATTACTACCTTGGGAAAAAGAAAAGTTCACACGGCTGCGTTCGCATTTCCAGAAAGATATCCGGAGAGCTGTATAAAATTATAGACCTCGGAACTCCCGTTTTGGTACACAGCGGCAACAATATTATAAACGTGGGATTTGCCGATACTACTTTAGCATATAAAAAATATAGCTATATAGAAGTAAGGCATCTATTAGAAAGAATGTATAAGCAGCTTTATTCGGGAAGATATTTTATTACAAACAGGCCTAAGATAATTATTGATAAATACAATGTTACACACCGGGGACTGCCGAACGGCATTTCGAAAAATATTCTACCGAGGCAAATAATTAAATCAACATACATGTTCGTAAATTCCGTTATACCCGGCTGTAAGGGTCTAATGATGTTAAATATTCCCGGGCATCATATTTCATTTAATCTTAGAATTCGATAACTTTTAATTACAAAAGATAAAAATAGAATATTTAGGTATTTTAATTAAACCATACAATAAATTTTTTATGAAGCGAATAATTATAATTTTTTTTTCTATTCTTATTATCCCGGGCTGTAATTTTCTAAACAAAAATAAAGCGGGCAATTCATCGTTTAACTCAATTGCTTTACGTTCATTAATAGAAAAGGCAGTAAACGGCGATACTTCCGCAAACAAAAAATTAAATAATTTAGTTGATCTTACTTTCCCGGTAAATCCGAATTATAATTTATTTACCATAGACAGCTTAAGGATTCAATCCGGTACAAAATTCTATTTTGTACTTTTAAATTACCCTAATCCGGCATATAACAGGTTTGCAATTTACGATTCAACATTAAGATTATATTTAATAGATAAATCTTTAAACGGCAACATTTACGAATCCGTTATTAATGTAAACGGAACTTCGTTTGTAAAAATTCTGGAGGATTATATTTCCAAAGATGTTTTAAAAGTTGACAGGCTGTCTTTATATAAACTTGATTTAAATTCCGCCAAATTAGTTTTTAGAGATTTTATTATGTTAAAGGAGCCCGATGAAGAATTCGATCAAAAAATTACCGAAATATCTTCCGACAGAATAATGACAAGCATGACGTCCACCGGGAAATCATCTATTAACAATAAAGGCGATGCGTTTGCGTTTAATTTTTCACAGCAAAAATATATAAGCCCCAATAATGTTTTTTATAACTTTGTAATTGATAGAATAAAAAACTTTAAACATACTCCGGAAAAACCTCAAATATCGGATAAAGCAAGTTTATATTCTTCCGTGGGAATTAATTTAACTCTTGATACGCTTAAGACATCCGGTAATACAAAAGATACCCGGGGTTATAAGCTTACTCTTACCGATAATTGGAAGACATTAAACAATATTGCGGTTACAGATTATTTAAACAAAAAATTTACGGGTACGCGATACACAAACGAGGTGCTTGGTGCAAGTATTTCCGTTGTTATGATACCGCCGCAGGATTCGGCAGAATTGTACGTCCGGTACAGGTTTAATAATAAGTCAAAAGGAAAATATACAGTGCGCTACACAGATAAAATTATTTCCGGTAATAATTTTATACAATTCTTTGAGTACTCTTGCGGTATGAAAAAATATATCTTAATTTTAAGTACGCCTAGATTCACTTATAACAGGTATAAAGATAACTATCAAACAATTATTAATTCATTTACTATAGACTGCTAATGTATAAGCTTTTAATATTTTTGCATAGAACCGATGACGAACAGATAATAAGCCATTTTGAAAAGTTTACCGTAAATTATCTATCTGAAATTACAGGCAAGGAAATTAAAATAGGTACCGTTGAAAGTAACCTGCTTCTTGAGCAAAAGTACAGTAAATTTTGCGATGTTACTGTGGAGTCCAAAGAGCAGTGGCAAAAATTATTGAGTTCCAGCGCAGGCAGGGATCTTAATAATGACTTGATGGATTTCCATAAGAGTGTTACAGTAATATTTATAGATTACCGGGAATAATTTGGTAAGGATATGAATATTTATTTGATTCGCCATGGTGATGCGGAAAAGAGCGCAATTGGTAAAAAAGATTTCGACAGGAATTTAACCGAAGAAGGCAAAAGAATAATTAGGAATGCTGCTGCCGGCTGGAAGAAATTTATTCCCGGTTTTGATTTTATAATTACCTCACCTTTTACGCGGGCGTTAAATACCGCAAATATAATTACCGAAACTTATGATTTAAAAAATGATCCTATTATCGATAAAAAAATTTCTCCGGGAAGTAAGACCGAAGATATAATTGAAATTGCCAATTCGCTTGCCGGAGAAAATATCGCATTCGTAGGTCACCAGCCGGATTTTTCTACTCACCTTTCCAACATGATCTCTTATAAAGTTGCCGGTATAAATTTTAAAAAAGCCGCAATTGCAAAAGTTTCATTCGATAGTAAAGCTGCTCTTTCTAAAGGTACCCTTGAATTCTTGATTCCCCCGTGTGTATATAAATAAAAAGGACATCCGGTTACACACAATTCGTACTTACCGCTGCTTCCTTCCGGACCTGACGGAGTTGGGTACTACCGTGTTAACCGGTGCCCAAAAAATTTTACAAAAGGAATTCAAATTAAAAAATTTTCAGCCTATTACAAAGTTATGATGAAAATAAAATATATAAATTGTTTACTTAATTATCTGAAGTTACGTTTCAACGAAAATGACAAAAGATAAAACAAGTAGTTATAATTTAAAAACCTATTAAATCACCTTACGCAAAACCAACATTTGTAATATTGGATGGAATAATCGATTGAATTCCGATATTCAATTACTACTCCACGCATGAGTAACTTGAGTTCCTTATAAAAATTATTTTTTCTTGCTTTCATTTATAATTTTATATATGTTTTGTTAGATTAACTTTAGATGGGGATAGCAATGCGCCGGCTGTTTTTTATGTTTTTGTGTCTTTCGTTCATTCCGCTTCGGGTTGAGTGTCAACCAACAAAAGTAATTGTCATTACTTTAGATGGAGCAATTAATCCGGCTGCATCAGACTATATTCAATACGGGATTCAACAGGCAGTAAAAGATAATGCCGTGTGTTTGGTCCTTAGATTAAATACCCCGGGAGGCCTTCTAACTTCAACAAGAGAAATAGTATCAGGTATTCTTCAATCGCCTATTCCGGTTGTGGTATATGTAGCACCCCAGGGTTCACGCGCAGCTTCGGCAGGAGTTTTTGTAACTCTTTCCGCAAACATTGCAGCAATGGCGCCCGGAACAAATATCGGCGCGGCGCACCCGGTTATGCTGGAAGGTAAAATGGATTCCACAATGATGGAGAAAGTTACTAATGATGCAGTTGCATTTATTAAATCAATAAGTGAAAAAAGGAACAGAAATGTAAAATGGGCAGAGGAAGCTGTACGTAAAAGCGTATCAATTCCTGAAACCGAAGCTCTTAAATTAAAAGTAATTGATTTAATCGCAAATAACATGCGGGATCTTCTTAATAAAATAGACGGCAAAGTTGTTACAACAGATGCCGGTAACTTTGTGTTACATACAAAGAATTCGGAAATATATTACCTGGGCATGAGCTTTCAACAAAAGATGCTAGGCATATTAAGTGATCCGAATATTGCTTACATATTAATGATGCTGGGGTTTTACGGCTTGCTGTTTGAGTTATATAATCCCGGCTCAATATTTCCTGGAGTTGTTGGCGTAATAAGCTTAGTGCTTGCTTTTTATTCGTTTCAAACTCTTCCCGTAAATTTTGCCGGTCTGGTATTAATTATTTTCGGAATAATTTTATTCATACTTGAGATTAAAATTGTTAGTCATGGGCTTTTAACCGTAGGCGGAGTTATATGCCTTCTCTTAGGTTCACTGATGCTTATAAACCCCGTCTCCTCTTTTGATGTAATTCGAATTTCCTGGCAGGTAATTGCAATAGTAATAATTTTAACTTTTCTTTTCTTTACCTTTGCCATAGGACTGGGAATTAAAGCGCAAAGAAGAAAACCGGCTACAGGAAAGGAAGGATTAATTAATGAAACGGGCGAAGCTATAACAGACTTAATACCTGAAGGAAGCATAAAAGTACACGGAGAAATTTGGAAAGCCGAATCTACCGAAGGTAATATAAATAAAGGTGAAAAAATTATTGTTACGGGAATGTTAAACTTAAAATTAATTGTCCGTAAAGTTTAATTGTCCGTAAAGTATAACATAGAAAACAAACCAGGAGGAACACATGCAAGACGTTTCAATATACTTTATAATTATTGTTCTGTTTGTACTTTTCATTCTTATGAATTCCATAAAAATTCTTAAAGAATATGAACGGGGCGTTATATTTCGCCTCGGCAGGTTAATTCCGCCCAAAGGACCGGGTATAATTTTTTTAATACCAATAGTAGACCGGCTGAGTAAGGTAAGCCTTCGTACGGAAGTTATTGAAGTACCCCCTCAGGATATAATAACCAAAGACAATGTTTCATTGAAGGTAAATGCAGTTGTTTACTTTAGAGTAGTTCAGGCGGAAAAAGCAGTTGTTGAAGTTGCGGATTATTTTTTAGCTACTTCCCAAATATCCCAGACAACATTACGAAGCGTTCTTGGCCAGTCACAGCTTGATGAACTTCTTTCCGAAAGAGATAAAATTAACCACGACCTTCAGCATATCATAGATGATCAAACCGAACCATGGGGTGTAAAGGTATCTGTTGTTGAAGTTAAACAAGTAGACCTTCCTATTGAAATGCAGCGCGCAATTGCAATTCAGGCACAGGCGGAAAGAGAAAGGCGTGCAAAAATTATTAACGCCGAGGGGGAATTCCAGGCAAGCCAAAAGCTTTCTGAAGCTGCGGAGGTAATTCAAAAGTTCCCTGTTGCAATCCAACTAAGATTTTTACAAACACTAACAGAAATTTCATCGGATAAAAATTCCACTATTCTATTCCCTGTCCCCATCGATTTAATTACACCATTTATTGAGAAGATGAAAAAGGAATAGAGTTATAAAAAGAGCCCTAAAAAAAGTAATTTAATTCTTGACATCCGCAAATAAATTACTTATTATTGTTTAGTTCGTTTAAACAACCAACTACCTTCAAACAATTAGGATAACTTATTGTAGCATGGCTAATGATACCACGGGTATAATTACCGGGAATGCAAAAGTACTGCGAAGTATTAATCGCGGTACTATACTTAATATAATAAGAGAGAAACATCCTATCTCCAGAATTAGCATATCCAGATTAACAGGCCTTAATAAAAGTACGGTATCCAGTATAACTTCAGAATTATTAAAAGAGGACCTGATACACGAAGAAGAAATAAAAGATCAGAATATTGGAAGGAATCCGCTAAATTTATCTCTTAAACTTGGTAAGTTTTTTGTTGGAGCCATAAATATAGACCATGCAATTACCCGGTTTGCAATAGCCGATATTGACGGCAGCTTAATTGCAGAATCTTCCCTGGAAGCCCTCCCTCAAAATCCTGAAAAGTTTATTCAAAAATGCTCTAAAGAATTATTGAGTTTATGTTCCATAGAAAACATAAAAAAATTAAGAGGTCTTGGGGTAAGCATAGCCGGAATAGTAGACAGTAAAAACTCAATCGTAAACTTTGCACCCAACTTAGGCTGGGAAGATTTTAATATAGGTAAGGTCTTTAAAAAAGAACTCCCCGTTGAGAATATTTCCGTTGGAAATGACGCTAAAGCCTCTGCCCTGGCCGAGCTTTGGTTCGGCAGCCAGGAAATAAACCTGTCTAATTTTGTATTTCTTTCCATTGGGCCGGGCATTGGCACCGGTATTGTTGTGGATAATAAGCTAATGAGCGGAGAATTCTTCGGCTCGGGAGAATTCGGCCACATGGTTATTTATGAAGGCGGTGAATTATGCAGTTGCGGAAATAACGGATGCTGGGAAGCTTATGCCTCGGACAGAGCAACTGCCAGAAGATACGCAATTAGAAAGCACAAAAAAATTCCTCAAACAGTAGATTATATGGTCCAGGATATTATCGACCTTGCAAAAAAGGACGATCAACTGGCAATAGAAACTTTAAAACAAACCGGTTATTACATTGGGCTTGGTATTGCTAATATTATTAAAGCCATAGATCCAAGGGCTATTATTATCGGCGGAAGAATTACTAATGTTTGGGATATTATTTTCCCCGAACTTATTCAGGTCGTTTCTCAAAGAGCATATTTCGGAAGGAAAAACAATATAAAGATTTTACCTTCATCATTAAAAGTAAGGCCCAGGCTGCTTGGTGCGGCAGCCTTAGCCATTAAAGAAATTTTTGACGGTTATAAAATTACGGGATAATTTTTTCCCGTTTTTTATTAGTTTGTTGAAGCAACAAATTAATTGACAAGTATTAAGAATTTGGACTTTAACTAGTTTAATTAAAGAATAAAATTATGCAAAAAAAATATTTAAGTATTGGTGTTGATATCGGAGGAACGAATACGGCATTCGGATTTGTCGATTCATCCAATAACTGTGTCTTTGAAAATTCGTTTGCTACCGAAGCTGAAAAAGGAGTTGATAATTTTTTAGAAAGACTTTATAACAAGATAAATCTATACCTGGAAAGATATAAAGATAATTATATCATTGAAGGAATGGGAATTTCCGCACCGGGAGTGAACTACTTAACAGGAGTAATAGAATCTGCCGCCAATCTTAACTGGGGCAGGGTTAATCTGTCCGATAAAATTAAGAATTATTTTGAAATACCCGTAGTTTTTCTTAACGATGCAAATTCAGCGGCTTTAGGTGAACAAGAATTTGGAATAGCAAACGGGATGAAAAACTTTATTGTTATAACTCTTGGTACAGGTCTTGGCAGCGGTATTGTTGTTAACGGACAATTGCTTTACGGCCAGGACGGTCTCGCCGGAGAGGTCGGACATTCAATAATTGAATTAAACGGCCGGAAGTGTCATTGCGGAAAAAGAGGATGCCTGGAAACTTACATTTCTGCCACAGGTTTAAAGAGAACTGTATTTGAGCTGCTTTGCGATTCTAATGATGAAAGCGAACTCCGTAATTTAGATTATAACTCAATTACCGGAAAGATAATAAGCGACCTGGCAAAAAAATCCGACCCGGTTGCATTAAAAGCCTTTGATTATACGGCGGAAATTTTAGGACGCGCTCTTTCCAACATGGTTACATATTTCAACCCGGAAGCTATCATTTTATTCGGAGGCCTTACGGAAGCAGGTGAACTGCTGATGACCCCCGTCAATCGTTATTTTGAAAAATATTTACTCGATATGTATAAAGGTAAAGTGAAGATTTTAAAATCCGCTTTGCAAAACGGCAAAGCTGCGGTTTTGGGTGCATGCAGTTTTGTAAGACAAGAAATATATAGAAATAAAGTTGCCTAATGATGCGGCAAATTTTTTATAAGTTATAAATAAACGGTGCTTAATTAAAAATATTCTTTGTAAGAAATAAATAAAGGAGTAAAAAATGTGCAGAAATTTAACCGTCTTTTGCACTATAGTTTTCTTTATGATGTTGACATCGTTGCCCTTACATGCTGCTGCGAATGCAACAATTCAGGGCAGCATTAAAGATGCTCAAACGGGTGACCCGCTGCCCGGGGCAAATATAATCTTGGTGGGAACGAGTATGGGAGCTGCATCAGATTTAAAAGGAAATTATATCATTCAAAGTGTTCCTCCCGGTTCGTATACTTTACGAGCTACCTATGTGGGGTATGAAACTAGAAATATTTCAATTAAAGTATCTTCCGGTGCACATATAGAACAAAACTTCGCGCTTAAACCGGTAGGTATTCAGGGAAAGACAGTTGTTGTTACGGCCCAGGCAAGCGGGCAATCTCAGGCAATTAACCAGCAGCTTTCTTCAGATCAAATTGTTAGTGTGGTTTCAGCCGCAAAAATTCAGGAATTGCCTGATGCAAATGCAGCCGAATCACTTGGAAGGCTGCCGGGAATTTCGGTACTTAGGAGCGGCGGTGAAGCAAATGAAGTTGTAATCCGCGGTTTGGCTCCCAAATATAACAGAATAATGGTTAATGGTGTTGAGTTAACTTCATCAAACCCGGATAATCAGAGTGTTGACCTCAGCATGATTTCATCCAACATGCTTGCATCAATGGAGGTTAAAAAAACAGTTACTCCGGATATGGATGCAAACGTAATAGGAGGTACAGTAAATCTTGAATTAAGGGAGGCGAGAGTTTCAAGTTCAGGCCAGCCTATATTCGGGCTGCTTGCCCAGGGAGGATATAATGCCCTTACAAATGTTTATAACAAATACAATAATTATAAATATGTCGGCAGTGCGGAAGATAGATTCTTTAATAAAAAATTCGGAGTCTTCGCACAAATATCCGTAGAAAGAAAGAATCTTACCTCAAATCAACTCGGCGCTACCTATACTAATAACGGGAACAGTATTACACAATATCTTACATCCAGCTTAAACCTGGATAACATTCCCCGTGACAGGCTTAGATACGACGGGGCTCTTGTAATGGATTACAGACTTCCGGATGGAACGTTAAAATTTTCTAATTTTTTAAGTACCGGCGCTACTAATGTACAAGACCGAGGCGAGAGTTACAGTATTTTAAACAACCTTCATAATTATTCGCTTGCTTATTCAAACGGTACGCTTAGCGTAATAACCAACTCGCTTCATTTCAAGTACCAATTACCTATTTTTAATGTGGATGCACAAATTTCTCATGCATATACTGAAACAAAAAACCCTAACGACTGGACAGTTACATTTCAACAGGGCTCTGCAGGGCTTGGCGATCTTTATGGTGTTTCAAATCTAAATCCGCAAAATATCCCAAAGGCTGCCAATAACGATGCAAGTTTAACTTACTTAAATGCAGTGCAATCTTTTAACAGTTTTTCGGGCGCGCGTGCTTTAACCGGCTCATTAGATTTATCATCAAATGTAAACTTTTCGGATTACGCTACCGCAGTTATAAAATTCGGCGGAATGTTTAGGTATGAAACCAGAAAATATTTATACGGACAAACAAGAGGTGACGGACTAGGACTTGCCAGCGCTACTTTTGTTGACAACCTGATTGCCGGGCACTTCCCTTCCACAGCAAAATACAGAAATACTACAAGCATACCTATTACTCCGTTTATAGATCCGAATTATAATTATGGAAAATTTCTTGAAGGTTCTTATCCGATGATTTATCCCTTGAACATCAGTATGTTGTCGGAAATAGCTACTTTGTTAAATAATAATGTTGATTTAATTGCTAAAAACAACGATGCTATTACATATTCACATGACAGTTTCGGTTCTACTACTTATAATTATAATGGACATGAAAACCAGAGTGCTGCTTATGTAATGGCAACCATAAACATTGGCCCGCAATTAACTATAATTCCGGGTGTTCGTTACCAGAATCTTCAAACAGTTTATACAGCACCGCAGGGATTGGAAAACATACAATCCGCAACCGGAGGCCCATACAGACATTACGATACAACCGTTACCGTAAGCCATGGTTATTTGCTTCCCGATATTGCAGTAAAGTACATACCTTTTACATGGATGAATATTCGTTTATCTTATACACATACTCTGGCTTATCCGGATTTCAATGCAATAATACCAAGGATAGACATTCCGGCGTCAACGGGAGGAACAATATACTGGAATAATTCTCAGCTTTCTCCCTCACGCTCGACAAATTACGATCTTTACTTTTCATTTTTCAGCAACTCTATTGGCCTTCTTACGGTTGGCGGTTTCTTAAAACACATAGATAACTTAATTTATCCATGGACATTTTATGTTTCTGGTGATCAGGCATTGCCGTACTATCCGCCTAGATTCAAACCAAGTTCAACTAAAAGCAATTATAGTGTTTCTACTTTTATAAACGATCCTAATCGGGCAACCGATTACGGATTAGAGTTTGACTGGCAGACACATTTTTGGTATTTGCCGCAGCCGTTTGACGGTTTAGTTCTAAGCGTAAATTACACACATGTATATTCTAAAGAAACTTACCCTTATGTAAATATTGTAAGAGTAGGCCGGGGTATAACCTATGTAGATACGGCATTCCAGGACAGGCTTCTTTATCAGCCGGACGACATTGCAAACTTATCTATTGGATATGATTACCGGGGATTTTCAATCAGAGTTTCAATGATTTATCAAAGCAATATTTTTTCCGGCCCCAATTTCTGGCCTCAGCTTCGCAGTAATACTGCTGCATACAGAAGGTGGGACATTTCCGCAAAACAAGATTTGCCGTGGTATGGCTTGCAGCTTTACGGAGACATAAGCAATGTCAACAGTGAAAAAGACGTAACTGTAATTCAAGCTCCAACCGGTGTTCCGCAAGCCGAGCAGGATTACGGGCTAACTGCTGATTTAGGGTTACGTGTAAACTTTTAATTTTATAAGATTCGGGATTTAATAATCATTATGAAAAAAATAATATCAATAAATAATCGTAATAATATAAATAGCTGAAAAGAAAAAAGGAGGTGAGATTTTATTTTCGCTGAATTCGCTTTTTTAGTGATAGAATTTTTCAATAAGGAATTCTATCAAAAAAATTAATTTATTTTTCTTAACTGAAAGGAGTAACTTTATGAAAGCTTTTTTCATAACAACACTAATGTTAGGGCTGGTTATGTTTCTAGCGGTGCCAAAACAAACTTATGCACAAAGCGGTACATTAACTTTATACGCAAGCAGTTCTTCCACTTTGGATCAGGAAATCGGTGGAGATACCACTTCATCGGGAGCTCAAAAGCACAGCGTATACAAGCTAGTTTCACTTGATACTTGTTATATATTTGATGCAACTATAACAATCAAATCGGGAGTTTCAATTGTTGGTGTACCCGACCCTTCAACAGGTAAACTTCCTACCATTCAACCGGATGTTCTTTCTGGAGGTACAATACCCGGTACATTCTTTGCATTTACGGGTGTTGGAACAAGAATAACCGTTAAAAACATTTATTTCCTAGGGCTTGCAATTAATAATACTGCCGGTTACGGTGTAGCTTTATCTATATTGGCAGACAGTATAAGTCTTACAGCAGATAATCTTGTATTTGATGATTTCACCGGCGATGCATTCAGCTACGCTTCTAATTGGGATAACCTTTATATTACAAACTGTAAAATGAGAAACTCATTCAATCCCGGTGCAGGCGATTGGTATGAAGGAGAATTTATAAGAAATCAGAATGGTACAGGCGCATTTAAGACAGATACAATTATAGTTAGATATTCTACTTTAAGTGCTGTTGCGGCGTATGTTTGTGCTGCTACCGGCGGAATAATAAATTATTTTGAAGTCTCTCATTGCAATATCATCAATACTTTTAAGAATCCTTTCTTTGTTGACAGGGTAGTAAATGCCAAGTTTGACAATAATCTTTTCTACAATGCCTATGCTGGCGGAGAAAACCGAACCGAATTTGCCGGATGGGATTCATTTACTCCAAATACCGGTCCATCAATTATTACAATCGGACTTCTGGATTCAACTACCGCTTCCATTCTTCTAGGACATGCGGCATCGGGTCCGGGTGATCCTGCGGCAGAATTACTTCGTAAGGTGGAAGTTAAAAATAATGATTACTTCTGGTCATCGGCTCTTACAAATTTTTATAAAACATGGAATGATACGGCTCATGTTGATACCATTTACACTCCAACCTTTATGAACGACACTACAAAATATATGTTTGATCATCCAACACAGTGGCCTGGTTTTGTAGCTTCGGGTAATGTTAATATTGATCCCGGTTTTGGGCCTTCTATTGATGCAACTCTTAACGGCGGTACAGGATACGGTGCAGGATTCTTTGCTTACTTTACTGCTGTAAGAAACGGTACTTATGATGGGTCGCAAATTTATGGGACCAAAATTACGGACATTCCACAGCCGGAACCGTATGACTGGACGCCAGCATGGCCGCTTCCGGAAGCTTCCGATATGCAGTATTCTAATGCTTCATTAAAAACAGGCGGTACGGACGGTAAAGCTATTGGAGACGGCGGCTGGTTTACTAACGGTTATACCGGTGTGGCACAAACTCCAAATACTTTGCCCGGCAAATTTGAATTAAGCAATAACTATCCCAATCCATTCAACCCTTCTACTATTATTAAATTCAGCCTTGCTAAAGCAGGCAATGTTAGTTTAAAAGTTTATAATGTTATGGGGCAATTGGTAAAGACGGTAATTGCAAATGATTATAGAAGCAACGGCAATTATGAAATTAGCGTTAATATGAACAACTTTGCCAGCGGTGTTTACTTCTATTCTTTAAGGCAGGGTAATAATATTGTAACTAAGAAAATGATGCTTCTAAAATAGGAGCAATCCCCAACCCCTTCCATAAAGGAAGGGGTTGTTGGGATAGGATGAAGATAAAGAGTTTAAATCAAGTACAAAAATCATTTTCATAAATAATTCCAGTTACCATTTATGGAAAAATTTAGCGGCTAAATTCTTAGTCTTTTTTACTGACCGGGATAATTTGAAATAAAATCCCGGTCAGAATTTCTTAAAAAATTTTGGGGAATTCCGGAATTATTCATTAAAAGTAAAAAGGCAGTTTAATGACCGAAAAAGTTGCAAAAAAAATCAGTCCCGCTTATTGGGTTCCAACGCTGTATACTGCAGAAGGTTTGCCTTTTGTAATTGTTAATGTTGTTTCGGTTCTAATGTACAAAGACCTGGGAATTTCCGACGCAAGGATTGCCTTTTTCACAAGCCTTGTAACAATCCCCTGGGCTTTGAAACCTTTGTGGGGACCAATAATGGAAATGTTTCGAACGAAAAAAGATTTTGTCCTTGCAACTGAGGTGTGGGGCGGTGTATGTTTTGGGCTGCTTATTTTAACATTACAGCTTCCAACTTATTTTACATGGACCATTATATTTTTCGGATTGGTTGCACTTAATTCATCAATACACGATACTGCTGCGGACGGTGTGTACATAACAGTACTGAATAATACCGATCAAGCCAAATATGTAGGCTGGCAAGGAGCTTTTTATAATGTTGGTAAAATTTTATCTCAAGGAGGCTTCGTACTACTTGCCGGAATTCTGGAAAAAGATATGGGAGTTAAACCTGCCTGGACTATAGTAATGGGCTCGTTCGGTGCAATTCTTATTTTATTTAGTATTTACCATCTTAAATTTTTACCTACCGGCGGTAAAGCACAAAATGTTAATACATTCAAAGAAGCTTCTTCCAAGTATTTAGATGTTATAAAAACTTTCTGTCAAAAATAATATATTTTTTGGGGAATTGCATTTCTAGTTATTTATAGGTTTGCAGAAGGGCAGGCTGTTAAGATTGTTCCTTTATTTATGAGAGCAGGAAGAGCGCACGGGGGACTTGGGCTGTCTACGGAAGATATAGGTATTTTATACGGATTTTTCCCTCCGCTTGCTTTTATTGTCGGCTCGGTACTGGCAGGCTATTTTACAGCTAACAGAGGGTTGAGGAAATCTTTACTCATCTTATGTGCATTTTTTAATATACCATTTGCCGTATATACTTATCTAGCAATTTTTCAGCCTACAAGTTTTTTAATAATAAGTGTATCTGTAGTGTTTGAATATTTCGGCTACGGATTCGGATTTATAGGATTAACAT
Organism: Ignavibacteriaceae bacterium; assembly: GCA_046704255.1. Classification (GTDB taxonomy): domain Bacteria; phylum Bacteroidota; class Ignavibacteria; order Ignavibacteriales; family Ignavibacteriaceae; genus FEN-1297. The sequence goes on from JBJKSH010000130.1 coordinate 24,160, forward strand.
TATTTATGATGCAGCAAATTGCACCCGGCAAATATAAAATGGCACATTATGCATTTGCTACATCCCTAATGCAGCTTGGTTTTATGATCCCATCCATGATAAGCGGTTTTATAAGTGACTATCTGGGTTACGAACATTTTTTTATTTGGGTTATGATTGCTACTATTCCGTCATTTCTAATTTCCTGGCTGGTTCCGTTCAGAAAAACCGAACAGGACGAGGAAGAACAAAAAGAACTGGTGGAAGTATGAGGATGGATAGATACCCGCATAGCGCAAAAAGCATAGCGCATAGCGCCGCCTGCTCGAATTCAAAGCGTTATGGTAAATTGAATTACTTTCGACATATCAGTTTCGCTTTGATTGAGGTATGGTAAAAGTGCTTTCGCTTTGCTCTATGCACTTTGCGCTTTGCCTTATATAAAAGATTCTTATTTAAATTATTAACTAGAGGTTAAGACTTATGCGTTACGGTTATTTTGATGATGAAAATAGAGAATATGTAATTGAACGT
>JBJKSH010000131.1:0-6170 GCA_046704255.1 Ignavibacteriaceae bacterium
ACCCTGAAGTAAAACCATCAGGGTTTTATGATTTTAAAATGGAACATTACTTATACATATTAAAATCAAAATCAGCGGATAAATATTATACAGGCTTATCAGCAAATTCACAGGTAAGATTAAAGAACTATAACACAGCGGAAAAAGGATTCACTTCGAGATACCGTCCCTGGGAAATAGTATATACAAAAGAATACTCAAGTAAAACATTAGCCAATGCAGCAGAGAGAAAAGTTAAAAGCCGGAAAAGCAAAAAGATGATAGAAAGATTAACAAAAGGAGAAATAACTTTATAAATTCATTATATATATTCAATGTTGAAGCATCCGGCAGTTATCCCGAAGGATGCAGGTTCGATTCGCCGCGGCGAACTGCTCGCGGAGCCAAAAAAAACCCAGAAGTAAAACCATTAGGGTTTTATGATTTTAAAATGAGTTATTATTTATTCATATTAAAATCAAAAACAGCGGATAAATATTATTCAGGCTTATCAGGAAATTCATTTGATTACGACTACCTTAAGTAATTAAAACTCCCGCACAGCTTACAAAAAGTATTTACAGAATATTGAGATTTAATGCCTCCGAATGTATTAAATTCTGATTACTCATAAAATACTTGCAATAGAACTTAGAGAATTGGAAGCGAAAATAGGAACCGATTACGTAACCAGTTAAAAACTATCAATACCGTATTTCTTAATTTTTCATTCTAATGCCCCGTATTCTTTAGTAAGAATTAAAATATACTTAAATAGTGAATTAATAATTTCGGATTTTTAAAAGTACTTATAAATCCCCATCAGGTTTGTGCCTTACCGGGTGAAGTTGTATTTAGAAAGAATAATAATTCCCCTAAAAAAGATGAACCGGGTAAATTGGTGCCGGTTCATCTTTACCAAAATTAAATTACAAATTAAGCCGTTGCAATTTTATTACCGGCATTGGGTCCCGGTTTAAGAGTATGTATTTCCGAAATATTAATTACGGCAACGGCTAAAGGCTTAGGTCTTCCCAGTTTTACGGATGCTTCCGCTGCTGCATTATAGAGTTCTCCGCTATCCTGTAACAATGCTTCTCCAACAAACCTGTATCCGTCTACAATATCACGGTTAACAACGGCGACAGAAACTTTTGAACCTCTTTTAATATTTGCGTATGTAGCTCCGCCGGTTCCTTCGGTAAAAATCAACGAACTGTCCGATAACACCCGTGTAGAGCGTTTGGGCGCAACATTTGGTGTACCGTCGGCATTTACCGTACCGATAAAACATTGCTGAGTTGCAACCATATCTTTCATCTCCTGGGTTAACTTAATCATTATATCCTCCGTTTCAATAAATATTATTTGCGGTAAATATTTTGATATTTACTACCGCAATCCAATGTAATACAAAAATACAACTTTTTCTTTTAAGAAAAATTGTTTAAAAATTGATTAAATTAACATTTAGCTTCTTACCGTTAATTCTTACTCCATGACTGCTGCTATCAATCTGTAATAGAAGTAAAAAAATTTTATTACTTAAAAAAGAAATTGCAGGGATTATATGTTTTATTATTTATTATTATTCGTTTTTATCTTTACCGCAAATTTTACTAACGCACAGGTTGTACCGGAAAAAGATATAGATCTTGCATATCAAAATGCAAAGAAAGGAATTTATTGGGCCTTGGAAAATGTCCCCGAAAAGAAACTAAGGTTGAAGAACGATTTGATTTACAAAGATAAATTATACGCCAGTGTTTCACTTGTCAAAGAGGTAAACGGTATTAAGATAACTTCCAAGGGTTATAATAATTCTACCGAGGTTACGATTAAATTTTATAAATCGTCAAGGAAAGGTATTGATAAATCCCCCATGTCAGGAGGAAAGAATAAAAACGAATTACCACAAAAAGATAGTTCCGCTTACAAGGTAAATTCCAGTATTAAAAACTAATTTAATTATGAGTGAAAGGAGTGGGAGCAGATTCCGCAAATTGTGCTGCAAGGTTAATTACCTCTTCCTCGCTTCCTATTAAATCTTTCAAAGTAAGTTTTTCCAGTACACTGTCAAGAAGCTTTTGGATTGTTCTCCAGAGAGACCGGATAGAGCAATCGATAGTGTGCGTACAGATCATTTCGGAGCCGCTGTGAACATCGCAAAAATCCGATTCAAATAATCTTCCGCCGAGGACAGCCAATACCTTTCCAATAACTATTTCCTCCGGCGGATGTGCTAATTTATAGCCGCCTGTTTGTCCGCGGGAACTTTCAATAAAACCGCCAAGCCGAAGCGCACGTAATATCTTTCCAACATTTGCGGCAGACAGTCCTTCCATCTGGCTTATTTCCGGTATGGTTAAGCCGTTTGGAGATTTTGTTTTTCCTATACGAAGCAAACATCTTAAACCGTACTCTTCCTGCGTACTAAATTTCATCTTACTTACTATTTTTTTTGATTATTAAATTATATTTTCAAATACACTTTTATTTTTTAAGTATGAATGCATGCAAGTATGAATGTATGTTTTAACTACCGGGATTTAAAGTGATGTATAAAATCATACAGCCATGCTGCCATGCATCTTTTTATTCTTTAAATAACGGGATTTTCGAACCGCATTGTTTTGCATATATCACCTGTGCAAATTGTTCGGGACTAATTGAAGGTCCTTTGGCTGTACACAATTCATTAAAAACAGATTTAAGTTCTTCTGCAATATAATCTGCACTTCGGCCTTCAATTTCGTAACGCTGCATAAAATATTGAAGGGATCCGTTTTTAAATATTGCGATGCTTGGAGAGGACGGAGGAAATTCTCCGATATATTGCCTTATTTTATCAACTGCATCTCTTTCCTGTCCTGCAAATCCCGTATATAATTTATCGGGAATAGTTGTATGCTGCAGCGCTAACGAAACACCCGGACGGGCACTGCCGGCAGCACATCCGCAAACGGAATTGATCATTACCAAGACCGTTTTGTCATCTTTTACATTGATAGCTTTATCCACATCTGCGGGTGTTAGTAATTCTTCAAACCCGACTGCAACCAATTCATCGCGCATTGGTTGAACTGCATCCTGATCATAAATAGGAGGACGCGAAATTATATTGAACATGTTTTTTCTCCTCTCATCTTTAATTATTTTTTACGAATAAACTAAGTGCTCTTTTTAAACCTCCAGAACCTGCTCACAACAATTAAACTTACACTTCTTAAACTTGAAACTCCTTGAACTTAAACTCTTTACTAGTACATTCCAAGTTCCAGTTTTGCCGTTTCAGACATCATATCTCTATCCCACGGCGGACTCCAAACCAACTCAATGTTTACGTTATTTACTTCCGGGACGGAGCTAACTTTGTATTTAACTTCCGGCGGCAGAGAACCCGCAACAGGGCACGCCGGAGATGTTAAAGTCATTTTTAAATTTACGTTGGCATCGTTATCTATTCTTATTTCATAAATTAATCCGAGTTCAAAAATATCTACAGGAATCTCAGGATCATAGCATGTTTTTAATACTTGAATTATCTTTTCTTCCAGTTCCTGTTTATTCAATTCGCTCATTTATTACTCACATTTTTTCAACTTAGATAAATAACAACTGTTCTATAATTCAATTGTTGAATTGTAAGTTAGCAATTAAACAATAAAACAATTTAGCAATTAGAATATCATTCCGTAGTTACTTTCTCGCTTTTACCTTCCAAAGCATTCAGCATTGTATGCCATGCAAGGCTAGCACATTTAACTCTTGCAGGAAAATCTCTTACTCCGGCAAATACCGCAAGTTTCCCTAATTCTTCAATTTCCTCATCTCCGGTTAATTTGCCGGTTACAAGGTCATGAAATTTTGCAAAAATACTTTCGGCTTCATCTTTACTTTTGCCTTTTATTATTGTGCTCATTAAAGAAGCCGACGCTTTCGATATTGCACAACCTGATCCGACGAAGCTAATATCATTTACAATTCCGTTTTCAACCTGCATATAAATATGAATCTTATCTCCGCATAGAGGATTATATCCTTCCGCATCGAAATTTGCATTCTCCAGTTTTTTAAAATTTCTGGGACTTTTATTATGATCTAAAATAACCTGCTGGTATAATTCTCTTAATTCGGCATCCATATCTTAATTAAAAACCTCTGTAATTTTCTTTAATGCTTTTACTAAAACATCAGCCTCTTCTTTTGTATTATACAAAGCAAAAGAAGCTCTTGATGTTGCCGGTACACAAAAGCGATCCATTAAAGGCTGTGTGCAGTGATGCCCGGTTCTAACGGCAATACCTTCGAAATCTAAAAATGTTCCTACATCGTGCGGATGAATGTTCTCGAATACAAACGAAAGCACACTGCTTTTTCTTTTTGCATTACCTATAATTCTAAGTCCCGGCACTTCAATAATTTTCTCTGTTGCATAGTCCAACACTTCTGCTTCATGTTTTGCAATCTCTTCTATATTTAATTCATTTATATAATCTATAGCAGTCCCTAACGCAATTGCATCCGCAATATTGGAAGTGCCTGCTTCGAATTTATAAGGAAGTTCATTATACGTAGTACCGTTGAAAGTAACCTTGGAAATCATATCACCACCGCCGAGAAACGGGGGCAGTTCATCTAAAAGTCTTTCTTTACCGTAAAGCACTCCTATTCCCGTTGGGCCGTAAATTTTGTGCCCGGAAAAAGCCAGAAAGTCGCAGTTAAGCTTTTGCACATCAACCGGTAAGTGTTGAATAGCCTGGGCAGCATCTATTAGTACAGGCACATTATGTTTATGTGCAATAGAAATAATTTCTTCAACCGGATTAACGGTTCCCAAAGAATTTGAGACATAAACAACAGAAACAAGCTTCGTTTTTTCGTTTATCATTTTTTCAAAATCATCCAGAATAAGCTCGCCGTTATCGTCGACCGGGATAATTCTCAGCTTGATATCTTTTACGGGCTTTAACAACTGCCAGGGAACAATATTTGAATGATGTTCCATGCCGGTAATTATAACTTCATCTCCGTCGTTAAAACCACCTCTTAAAAACGAGTTAGCAGCCAGGTTAATCGATTCTGTTGTACCTCTTGTAAAAATAATTTCCTTTTCGCTTGATGCGTTTATAAAGTTCTTTATTTTAAAGCGTGCATCTTCAAATGCTTTAGTTGAAACTTCGCTTAGGTAATGAACGCCGCGGTGTATGTTGCCGTTCATGGAAGAATAATATTTTATAAGCGAATCAATTACAACCTGCGGCTTTTGTGTTGTTGCCGCATTATCCAGGTAAACCAACGGTTTGCCGTGTACCTTTGTATTAAGTATGGGAAAATCATTTCTAACCTTTTCCACGTTAAATATCTTTTTACCGTCTGCTGCTTCAACAATACTCACTTAAAATTCCTTCGTTAATCTTTATTAAATCTTTTATCCAATATTTTTTCAAGATAATTTCTAATAGCTTCAATTTTAATTGAACGAACCACATCGCTTGCAAATGCATGGATTAAAATGGTCCGCGCTTTCTCTTCACCAATTCCCCTGGACTTTAAATAAAACATAGAATCTTTATCCAACTGCCCTACTGTAGCACCGTGGCTGCACTTTACGTCATCTGCAAAAATCTCTAATTGCGGCTTTGTGTTAACAAGTGCATCGCCGGATAAGATTATATTTTTGTTTTCCTGGAATGCATTTGTTTTTTGTGCATCCTGCCTAACCATTATCTTCCCGTTAAAAACTCCTCTGGATTTATCGTCGAGTATTCCTTTGTAATTTTCATGACTGTTGCAGTAAGGTTTAGCATGATCAATCATAGTGTGTGAATCGTATAATTGGTTGCCCTGTAATATGAACAACCCGTTTAATGTACATTCGCTTCCTTGACCGTTAAAAAACGATCTTACATCATTCCTTGTAATTTCTCCGCCGAAGGAAATTGAATGAGAAGTAAAATTGCTTCCTCTTTCCTGCCCAATATCTATCCGGGAAATATGAAATGCTTTAAGACTTTCTTCCTGCAGTTTGATATGATCAACAACTGCATTTTCCTCTGCAACAACTTCAGTTACTACATTTGTAAAATAAGTTTCATTGTTTAACGAAACAAAGTGTTCAATAATAGAAACCTGAGAATTTTTTCCGGCAATAAATAAATTGCGCGGCTGGGAAAGAACCTGCTCATTCT
>JBJKSH010000132.1:0-11632 GCA_046704255.1 Ignavibacteriaceae bacterium
GAATTGAAAGAATTACCAATGGTTCTTTAACAAGTTCTTCTAAAAAAAATAATTCTAAAAATTATTCTCAATTTTAATATGTACTTTTATCTTAGAAATGAAGTTATTAGTCCAATTAAAGAACCGGGAGCAATTCCGATTACAATAACCAAAAGTACGGAAATAACAACTGCAAGTATACCGGTACTACTTCTCTCAATCGTAAATTCTGTTTCGGGTTCTCTAAAGTACATAAGTACAACAACTCTTAAATAGAAATAAACACTTATTACGCTTGCCATTACTCCTATTATAGCAAGCCAGGTAAGATTCGCTTTTATAGCCGCAATAAACACATAATACTTGCCGAAAAATCCCGCAAAAGGAGGTATGCCTGCAAGTGAAAACATAAAGATTGCAAGCAAAGCAGCCAGTAAAGGATTTCTATTTGCTAATCCCGAATATGATTTTAAATCAAGGTTGGCTTCTTCTTTGCCTTCAATTAAAGCTACTATTCCGAAAGCACCTAAATTCATAAATGTATAAGCGGCAAGATAAAATACAATACCGGAAAGGCCCAAATAATTTCCCGCCGCCAACCCAATAATCATATAACCGGCATGAGCTATTGATGAATAAGCGAGCATTCTTTTAATATTGGTTTGAGCAATTGCTACAATACTTCCGAACAACATTGATAATACCGCTATTACAGCCAGGTAAGGTTCAAATACATTATGAGCGGTACTAGTAAAGATTACACCAAGTGTTACAATAATTGCGCTAAATGCAGCAGCCTTTCCACCGGTAGAAAAAAGCCCAGCAACCGTAGATGAGGCTCCTTCGTAAACATCCGGTACCCACATGTGAAACGGGAATGCTGCAATCTTGAAAGAAAACCCGATTAAGAAAAGCAGAACTCCGCCATCGAATAATAAATTACTCTTGAGTATTGAAAACCTGGATGCAATAATATCGATTGAAGTAGTATGTGCACTGCCGAATATTAAAGCTATACCGTATACAATAAAACCCGTAGCAAATGCACCAAGCAAAAAATATTTTAAAGAAGCTTCATTTGCTTTTTGCCTGCGGCGGTTTAAACCGGCTAATGCATAAAAGCTTACCGACATAATCTCCAGTCCGAGGAATATTACAAACAAGTCCTTTGCACCTGCCATTAACATCATTCCAAGAACGGAAGTTTGAAGCAGCAAATAAAATTCCCCGTAGTACGAACCGTATTTTTTTAAATAATCTATCGAGAGTAATGAAACTACTGCCGCACCGAAAGTGAATATGAAATAAAAAATATTTACAACACCACCGGTAGCTAGCATATTCTGCATAACAATGGAAACCGAGTTTACGGTTAAAAGTGCGTAAATACCGGATGCAAGAAAAATAATTATAGACATCCAGGGAAGTATTTCTTCGCTTTTTTTGGAATACATTTCCAGGCAAAGGGAAACTAATATTCCTGCCCCGATAATTATTATAGGTAAAATATTGTAAAAATCTTGAATACTGTTAAGCATACTTTATAGCCTTTGGTATGAGGTTGCCTGCCGGTAAGCAGGCTTCATTCTATAAATAAAATGTCTTCGTCTGTTTTTTCAATTGTTAATTTGTGCTTATCTTCAAAATGAAGAGCTAATTTAAAATGATTGCCGGTATTAAAAATATCGTCTTCTTTATCTACGGCAATTAATTTAATTGTTTCATACTTTGTAACTACTTCTTTTAAATTCTTAAAGTCTTTGAAATATAATTCCGTGAAATGTTCGGTATCATTCACATATATATGTTTAGAGGCCGGTGAAAAATCCATTAAAATATCATCATTAATAATTGCTTTAAGAATATAAGCCGTAAACGGCAAAATAACCCTGTTTCCATAATATAAACCGGTTAATTTCTTTTGTAAAGCTTCGGATATCGTATTCATAATTTATCCTTTCCCATAAAAAAATAATAACCAGATTACGGTAAAAATAGGTATTAAAATAATAAGAGAATATTTTATCATATAAGTAAAGAAACTAGGCATTTCAATCCCTGCCCTTTCACTTATGGATTTTACCATAAAGTTAGGCCCGTTGCCAATATATGTAATAGCACCAAAGAATACTGCAGAAACAGAAATTGCTCTTAAATAAATTACATCGATAGAAACAAAATGCTGCACCTGTGCTTTTGAAGCAACATTAAGCCCGTACTTGCCCATTGCTGCACTTAAAAAGTTCATATATGTCGGGGTATTATCCAGCACAGAAGATAATGAACCAGTTGCCCAATAAAATACGCCGGCATTTAATTCGTTGCCCATAACATTAGCTTCGTGTGCTATTAATTGCAAAGCCGGAACCATGGTTATAAAAATTCCAATAAATAAATACGCAACTTCTTTAATAGGTTCGAAATCAAATTCGTTGTCTCTTAATGCCTCCGTGTTTGCAAACTTATAAGATAAGTACACAACCGCAAACATTATAATTTCTCTAATTCCAAAAGGAAGCGGATCCAAACTGGGAACCCATGAAATTACCATTGGATCAATAAAGACTGCCAGAATTATTATTACAAGAAAAATTACATTCTTTACGCCTTTAAATTCAATTCTTCCGGAATATTCCTGGTTTTCTTCCGCCCCGTCTTTGTTAAATGAATCAAAGATATAAAAAACCAATAGAATTAAAATAAGTGCCGGAATCCAAATGTACCATACATTTTCAATTACCCAGAAAAAAGGAACGCCGCTTAAAAAGCCCAGAAATAACGGCGGATCACCGATTGGAGTTAATGCGCCGCCAACATTACAAACAATGAATATAAAAAATATTATATGATATGGTCTTATTCTGTTTTTATTCATTCTTATGAAAGGCCTTATCAATAACATTGCTGCACCGGTAGTACCTATTATGTTTGAAACTACCGCACCAACCAAAAGGAAAATAACATTTACTACCGGAGTGGCTTTCTTATCTACTTTTATATGAATACCGCCGGAGGCAACAAATAGGGATGCAAGCAAAGCAATGAATGAAATATACTCACTAAAAGAATGCAAAAGTGCATGGTAATCATGTAAATGAACCAGGTAGTATACCGCTACTGCAATCCCTAAAAAAATTGCAACTTTGGGATAATGCTTTTCCCAAAAGTGTTTGTAAAAAAGCGGCCCGGTTGCAATCATTAATAAAAGCAAAACAAACGGCAGAACCATAAACCAGCCGGGCAGTATGTGTACCGCAGCTTCGGCAGATGTTCCGGCTTTTGCTAAAGTATCTGCAGCAGCATAATTATTGCCTATCTGTGCCGCAGTAAATCCAGTATTTAGAAAGAACAAACAGCCTACTAATATAGTAGTATATAATCCTCTTTTAACAAACATATTTCTTACTTCATCCCTATTACTGTATTTGGAACTACCTGTTCAATTATTGTTTGAGTAGATTTTGCAGATACCTTTAGAAAAGTACTGGGATAAATTCCAATCCATACAACAAATATAAAGATAGAAACTAATATGAAAACTTCCCGCTTGGTCATGTCGGTTAAAGTACTCATCTTAGGATTTTTTACTTCACCAAAGAAAACTCTTTGATACATCCACAAAAGATAAACTGCGGCAAAAATAACACCGCTTGCCGCAAAAACCGTATACCACCAGCTATTAAGTACCGGTGATTTGAATGCTCCCAACAATATCAAAAATTCACCAACAAATCCGTTTAACCCCGGCAGGCCGATTGAAGATAAGGATGCAATCATAAAAAATACCGCATAAACCGGAACTATTTTAGCTATACCGCCGTATTGGGAAATTTCTCTTGTATGTGTTCTATCGTATATTACTCCGACTAAAAGGAATAAAGCACCTGTAGATAAACCGTGGTTTACCATTTGAATGACAGCACCCTGCATAGCTTCGGGGGTTAATGCAAAAATTCCGAGGACTACAAAACCAAGATGTGCAACGGAAGAATATGCAACCAGCTTTTTCATATCCTTTTGAACCATTGCAACAAGGGCGCCGTATATTATTCCTATTATTGCCAAAACGGAAATGTACGGTGCAAAGTGAACCGCCGCCTGCGGGAATAATGGTAAACAGTAACGCAGCAAACCGTAAGTTCCCATCTTAAGGAGAACTCCGGCAAGTATTACACTACCTGCCGTAGGCGCCTGAACGTGTGCGTCCGGAAGCCACGTATGCAGCGGAAACAATGGAACTTTTATTGCAAAGCTTAATGCAAAAGCAAGAAACATCCACTCCTGTAAGTAAATAGGAATTGTTTTACCAACGCTGTAAAGTTCAATTAAATTTGTTGAAAAATGGCCGAGTGAAGATGATGCATATACTGCCAGCCATATAATTGCAACCAGCATAAGCAGACTTCCGAACATAGTATAAAGGAAAAACTTTACCGAAGCATAAACTCTGTTGTCGCCTCCCCAGATTCCTATTATAAAATACATCGGGATAAGCATTGCTTCCCAAAAAATATAGAACAGGAAAAGATCCAACGAGACAAAAACACCAAGCATTCCGGCTTCCAGAAGCAGCATGAAAAAAGTAAATTCCTTTACCTTACTCTTTATGCTTTTCCAACTGGAAAGCAGTGTTAACGGGGTAAGAAAAGTCGTTAGCATTAATAAAAGAAGAGATATCCCGTCAATACCTATGTTATAACTTATGTGAAGATTTTGTATCCATTCGTATTTTTCAATAAATTGAAAACCGCCTTTTGCAAGATCATAATTAAAATAAATAAGCAGTGAAATGAGAAAAGTAATAACAGATATAATTAAGCCGAAATATCTTATTGCGTTTTCTTTTTCTTTATTAAAGAAGAGAATAATAATTCCACCTAAAACGGGGGCTAACAAAAGATATGATAGTAAATAATTATTTTCCATACATTATAAACTTAGAATTAACCAGAATAATGCCGCTACAATACCAAGCATCATAATAATAGCATAAGACTGCGCAACACCGGATTGAATTTTTCTAATTTTTGATGAAACATATCCTATTACCGATGCGGTACCGTTAACCAAACCGTCTATTAATTTTGCATCAGTAATTTTCCAAAGAACCGATTCAGAGCCTTTTACTATGGGTGTAACAACTACTTTATCGTATGCTTCATCAACAAAATATTTATTAAACAATAAATTATAAATCCCTTTGAACTTCTTTGCATATTCAGCGGGCTTATCGGTATTCTTTATATAAAGATGCCAGGCATACCATATACTTGCAGCAGCACCAATAACAGTTACAACCATAAGCAAAATTTGTTCGAATTGAGAATGAGTACCGAATACTGTTATCCTTGCGTCAGCATTTTCAAAAACCGGCTCAAGCCAATTTTCAAATGCATTTCCGTTAGGGCCTGAGAATAGAGTCGGAATTCCAACAAAACCACCTATAACAGATAATACACCCAAAATTATCAAAGGTATAGTCATTACTTTAGGAGATTCATGCGGATGTATATCATGCCCGAATCTTTCTTTACCGAGAAAAGTTAGGTATACAAGTCGGAATATATAAAAAGCAGTTAACACAGCAGTAAATGCGCCGACAAACCAATAAAGGAAATTCCCATTAGCAAAAGAGAACCAAAGAATATCATCTTTACTAAAGAAACCGGAAAACGGCGGAATGCCTGATATTGCAAGTGAAGCCGCAAGAAAAGTTAAATATGTTACGGGCATATATTTTTTTAAGCCGCCCATGTGTTGAATATTTTGATCATCATGCATTGCATGTATAACGGAACCCGCACCAAGGAATAACAAGGCTTTGAAAAATGCATGAGTCATAACATGAAATATTCCAGCGGAAAAAGCTCCTACTCCTAAAGCCAAAAACATATACCCAAGCTGGCTAATTGTTGAGTAAGCAAGAACTTTTTTAATATCGTTTTGAACAATACCTACAGTGGCAGCAAAAAATGCAGTTAGAACTCCCACAACCGCAACAACCGTCATAATAGCCGGTGCAGAAGCATAAATAATAGAACAGCGGGCAACCATATAAACACCTGCAGTAACCATTGTGGCTGCATGTATTAATGCCGATACGGGAGTTGGGCCCGCCATTGCATCTGGCAGCCAAATATATAAAGGTATTTGCGCAGACTTACCGGTTGCACCAATGAATAATAAAAGCGCAATTAAATCATAAGTGCTTGTAGGAATATGTAACGCATTAACTCTTGAAAACACAGTGTTAAAATTTAAACTGCCGAATGTTAAATAAATTAAAAACATTCCCAGCAGAAATCCAAAATCTCCAATTCTATTTACGATAAAAGCTTTCTTTGCCGCATCACTTGTAGTGCTTTTTTCAAATTTACGGTCGTACCAAAACCCTATTAATAAATAAGAACAAAGTCCTACTCCTTCCCAGCCTAAAAACAGCAGGACAAAGTTATCGCTTAGAATCAAATTCATCATTGCAAAAATGAACAGGTTGAGGTAAGCAAAAAAACGCCAAAAAGATTTATCGCCGTGCATATACCCGATTGAATAAACGTGTATAACAAAACCAACACCGGTAACAATCAAAGCCATAATTAAAGACAGCTGATCGACCTGGTAAGCTACGTTTATATTTAATCCGCCTGCATGAAGCCAGGTGAATAGATTAACAATTGTTTCCCTTTTGTCAACCGGTAAAGAAAGCGTTTGGAAAAAAGCAATTAAAATAATAAGGAACGATAAGCCGATGGCTCCGCTTCCAATCGTTCCGATAATCTTTTCATTTTTTATTTTTCTGCCAAATAAACCGTTTATAAGAAAACCGGCAATAGGTAATAAAACTGTTAGATATATAAGATGTATCATAACCTATCTCCATCTTGGCGCAAAAGACAGAGAACCGCACTTTTATAATTTATCGTTTTACTTTGAATCATATCTTTAATTATTTTTTATATTCATCAATATTCATCAATCATCTGCCCTTCCCTTTGGGAAGGGACGAAATGGGCCTACCACTTTAAGATATTAACTTCGTCGATATTAACCGTTAATTTATTTCTGAACAACGCAATTATAATTGCAAGTCCTACTGCAGCTTCGGCGGCTGCAACAGTCATTACAAAAAATACAAACAACTGCCCCACGGAACTACCCATATATGATGAAAAAGTAATAAGCGTAAGGTTAGCTGAGTTAAGCATAAGTTCCACCGACATGAAAACTATAATCGCATTTCTTCTGGTTAGTACACCTGTAACTCCTACTATAAACATGAAAGCACTAAGTATTAAATAATAATTGATCGGTATTGTCATAATTTTACTCAAATTTCTTTTTTGCCAAAACCAAAGCTCCAATTGTTGCAGCAAGCAAAAGATAACCAGCAGCCTCAAAAGGCAGTATGTAATTAGAATAAAGCTCTCTTCCTATTTGTTCTATAGTACCTGCTTTAACACTTGCAGCAACTGCGGGATTAATTGATACACCCGGTTTCGAAATAAAGATCATAAAAACGAGTTGCAAGAATACCAAAGCAGCAATTACTATTGCAAAAATTTTTATTTTAGGATTCGAGCTGAAAAACTTTTCCTTTTCCGGCCTTAAAAGCATGATTACAAATAAAAATAAAACCATAATAGCACCGGCATATACTATAACCTGTGCAACTGCAATAAACTGCGCATTAAGCAATAAATATAATCCGGCTAAAGAACCGAAATTTAGTACAAGGAAAAGTGCACTGATGACAGGATTAGATCTTGTAATCATTAAGACTGACGAAACAGCCGCAATAATTGCAAACAAAAAAAATAAAACAGATTCTAAAGGCATTTTAATGTTAAAAATATTTTTATTATCATTCTTTTAATATCTTAATTAGTAAAATTTATTTATGAACGCTGCCCAAAGCATGGATATATGTTTGAATGATTGCATCTTCTTATATTCGAATGAATGATTGCCCATATTTAATTACAAATATTCCATCATCCATAATCCATGCTTTATCTTCCAACAAGCATTAGGGTGTATTTCTATAAATCAATCTCGGAAACGGGATGGTTTCTCTAACATGATCCAAACCGCAAATCCACGCTACTGTTCTTTCAAGACCAAGCCCAAAACCCGAATGCGGAACCGATCCGTATCTTCTTAAGTCTAGATACCACTCAAAAGCATCCTGTGGTAAATTATGTTCTTTAATCCTGGCAAGTAAAGTTTCGAAATCATCTTCCCTCTGGCTGCCGCCAATAATTTCACCGTAACCTTCCGGAGCAAGAATATCAACTGCAAGAGCAAATTTATCATTGTCCGAATCGCGCTTCATGTAAAACGCTTTTACTTCGGCAGGATAATGATGTACCATGACAGGCCTGTCGAATTGATTTGAAATTACCGTTTCATCTGTACCGCCAAGATCATTCCCATATTCAAATTCAAGTCCTTTTTTCTTCAAAATTTCCACTGCTTCATCATAAGAAATTCTAGGCAGGGGCTTTTTAACATTCTTTAATAATGTAGTATCACGTTCCAGAATTTTTAATTCTTCTTCTTTTTCTTTTAAAACTGTCTGAACTATATACTCCAAGAATTCTTCGGCTAAATCCATATCTTCATTTAAACCGGCAAATGCAACCTCAGGTTCAACCATCCAAAACTCGGTTAAGTGCCTCCTGGTTTTGGATTTTTCCGCCCGGAAAGTAGGACCGAATGTATAAACCTTTCCAAGAGCCATCGCACCTGCTTCTGCATATAGCTGACCGGACTGCGTAAGATATGCTTTGCCAAGTTCAAAATAATCTGTTTCGAATAATGTGGATGTTCCTTCACAAGCGGCTGGTGTTAAGATAGGCGGATCCATTAAGGTAAAGCCGTTGTTATCAAAGAAATCCCTGATGGCTTTTACCAAGCGGTGCCTTATTCTAAGTATTGCAGTTTGTTTGCTTGAGCGAAGCCAAAGATGGCGGTGGTCCATTAAAAACTCAACGCCGTGCTCTTTAGGCGTAATCGGATAATCATGAGCTTCGGATATAACTTTCAAACCGGTTGCATCAAGTTCATAACCCCCGGGAGCTCTTGGTTCAGTTTTTACTATACCTGTAACTTCAATTGCAGATTCCTGCCCTGTTTTATCTGCCACATCAAAAACTTCTTCGGAAACATTTCCTTTAAAGTAAACACACTGAAGCAGCCCTGTTCCGTCTCTAAGTATTACGAATTTAACTTTACCGCTTGATCTTTTATTATAAAGCCAGCCTTTTAAAGTGACTTCTTTACCAACGAAATGACCTAAATCTTTAATCAAAATCAACCGCTTTTAAGTATTTCAATTATCAAATTTAAGTTTCAAATATAAACAGCATGCTTTATAAAAGCAAAAATTACACTGCTAAATGATTTACAATATTTCTAATTCCTTACTAAATATTAAAAATTTATTCTTCTAAAATTTAGTAAAAATAAAGTTTTTAAAAACTTTTTTGCAGCAAGTACAAAGATCACTTGACAAAACAACATTAATTCCTTATTAATTAATGCAATAATTATTATTATCTTTATATTTTTAGGTATTTATCAATAAATAGATTATTAAATTAAGTTTTTTAGTTTATCTTTATCATTTTCTAAAATTCTTAGCTTTAGTTTATGCTTAACAAACAAATAATTCAACAACAAAAAGGAGTGTGTTATATGAAAAAAATCGAAGCAATTATAAGACCTCATAAACTGGATGATGTTAGAGAAGCACTTATTGAGAGCGGCATTAAGGGAATGACTATTTCCGAGGTTAGAGGAATTGGGAGACAAAAAGGGCAAACGGAAATTTACAGGGGTTCGGAGTACCAAATAAACTTTGTACCTAAGGTTAAGCTGGAGGTTGTGGTTCCGGATTCACTCTTAGACCATGCTGCATCAGTGATTATTGCTGCGGCAAAAACCGGACAGGTAGGAGACGGTAAATTATTTATTTCCACTATTGATGATGTTATTCGTGTTAGGACAGAGGAAAACGGAGAAAGTGCACTATAATTTCAACATTAAAATAAAGGTAAATTATGATTATTTCTTTTAACTCCTTATTACGGCTGTTCATAGTATTAATATTGTGTACGTTAACATTAGCTAACTCGTTTGCGCAAGGAACAGATTCAAACAAATCTTCAAATCCTCTTTCTGTTACGGGAATGGTCGATGTTAATTTTAATAAGAATTTCAATAACCCGGCCAGCCGTATAAACGGCTACAGGAACTTTGACGTTTATGAAAATCAATTCAATTTGAACCTGGCAAAATTAACTTTGCAGAAAACCGCTAACCCGGTTGGCTTTAGAGTTGATCTCGGATTTGGGCAGGCAATGGACTTAGTAAACAGCGATGCAAGCCTTGGTCCGGAAAAGTCTTTGCGGAATGTAGAAGATGCTTACCTAACTGCATATGTTCCTGTTGGAAACGGCTTAACGGTAAATGCGGGAAAATTAGTCACTCACATGGGAGGAGAAGTTATAGAGACAAACGGCAATGTTAATTACAGCAGGTCTATTCTCTTTGCCTATGCCATTCCGTTTTATCATTTGGGAGTTTCCGCAAATTATCCTTTCAGCGATAAGTTTAATGCGTCAATCTATATTTATAATGGATGGAATAATGTAGTTGACAATAATAAAGGGAAAACTTTCGGTGCGGAAATAAACTGGTCACCTTCCCCTGCTTTTACTTTTATAGAAAATTGGATAGGCGGACCGGAAGAACCTAACAGCACAAAACAAAGACACGTATTTGATACCATAATAAACCTTCAGCCTTCCGATGCTTTATTTGTTACTTTAAATGCCGATTACGGTCTTGAAGCTTTGGCTCCTACCGGATTAGCTGTTTGGAAAGGAATAGCGCTCACCGGTAAATATTCCTTTAATGATTTTTCATATATAGGCGTTAGAGGAGAATACTATAACGACCAATCCGGTTTTACAACAGGCACAGTTCAGGCGCTTAAAGAAATTACTCTAACCTATGCTTATAAATTCAGCGGCAGCTTGTTAACCGAACTTGAGTTTAGGAGGGACTGGTCGAATGTAAATACATTTGAAGATGATACCGGTGCACTTACAAAAAATAATCAGAATACAATCCTAATCGGATCAGTTTACACTTTTTAATAATAAATAAAATCAGGAGTAAGAATGGTAAAAGATAAATTTATTAATTCGCTGGTAATTATTACAATGTTTGCAGCCATAATAACATTTATGCTTCCCAAAAATGTTTATGCGCAAACCCAGCCCGATCCTTCCGGTACTAAGACCGGAACAATTATGGATGTCCCGGCTGCCAAACCGGGTTCGCCTACCATACCGGAAATAGGAAACGCAGCAGGACATAACCGCGTTGCAATTAATTTTATGTGGACGCTTATAACCGGATTTCTTGTAATGTTTATGCAAGCCGGGTTCGCAATGGTAGAATCCGGTTTAACAAGAGCAAAGAATGCAGCACATACAATTGCAATGAACTTTATGATTAATCCTTTGGGAATGCTTGGTTTCTATCTTTGCGGATTTGCTTTTATGTTTGGCGGAGTCGGCGCACTCGGCACACTTGGAGGTTATGCCGGACTTAATCATGAAATAACAATAAATCTTTTTGGAAA
>JBJKSH010000133.1:0-6008 GCA_046704255.1 Ignavibacteriaceae bacterium
TTTATTACAATAAACCGGACGGCCTATGCGGCAACGACGACTGCGGACAGATGTCTGCCTGGTATATTTTCAGCACAATCGGGTTCTACCCTGTTTGCCCATCGGATAATTATTATGTTATCGGTACGCCGGGTACCAAAGAAGCTGCAATTCATTTGGGCAACGGAAAAACTTTTACAATGAATGCAGAAAATTTTTCACCGGAAAACAAATACATTCAATCCGTTACACTTAACGGTAAGAAGTGGAACAAAACTTACATACCTTATAATGATGTAGCGAACGGCGGAAAGATAGTTTTTGTTATGGGAAGCAAGCCCAACAAAGATTGGGGCATAAGTAAAAACAATGTACCGCCGTCGGTTTCCAAGCCGGGAAAAGTTGTGAATTAAATCTTTTATGATTTAAAGCAAAAATAAATATTATTTTGCTGTGAAATCCGGTCGGATTGGTTTTTATCCTTTCTGTCTGTAAGTATAATTGTTTAATTTTGAATAAGATAATTTGAACTGTTGGCAATATTTTTATTGAAAAGGATTTCTTATTAAACTAAATTGCATTCTAAATGGAAAAAATTTCTTTCTATAAGATGAGCGGCGCTGGTAACGATTTTATTGTTATCGATAAAAATTTTAATCCGGAATTTGTACTTAGCAAGAATGTCATTATAAATTTATGCAATAGAAGAAACGGTATTGGTGCAGACGGTGTAATAACGGTGGAAAACTCCAATACATTTAATTTTAATATGGAGTATTATAATGCCGATGGTTCAACCGGAAGCCTTTGCGGCAACGGTGCAAGGTGTGCAATTAAATTTGCAGGTTTAACCGGAAGGTTAAGAAACGGCAAAGCCGAATTTTTATCAAACAGTGCTGCATACTCGGGAGAAATTTTAAACGAAGATAAAATAAAATTTAACTTTAATCCGCCGGGTAAATTAAAGTATAATTTTATAATTAAAGCTTTCAACCAGTTAATTAATGCGTGCTTTGCAGATACGGGCTCGCCGCATGTGGTTATTAAAATAAATGATGTTCTTAAAGATCCGGGAAATCCTTATTCATCTTATAATAATTTGGATGAATTTCCTGTTTATGAATTGGGCAGAGAGATACGGTATCATCCCGATTTTTCCCCGGGAGGAACTAATGTTAATTTTATTACAATCAAAGGAGATAAAATTTTCATTAGAACTTATGAAAGGGGAGTTGAAAACGAAACGCTTGCCTGCGGTACGGGTTCTGTAGCGGCAGCTATCGTTGAACATCATATTGATAAATTTAAGCCGCCTGTTTCTCTTATTACACGCGGTGGAGATGAACTGGTTGTGGATTTTGATGTTCGGGACCAAAAAAATAATAATCTTTCTTTAACCGGGCCGGCTAAAGTTATATTTACCGGTGAATTTCTATTAAACAAGTTTAATTAATTTTGCGGAGAAAAAATGGCTAAAGTTATTTTCAATATTCAGTACGAATTAAAACCGGACAAAAAAGACGAATACGTTACTGTAATTAATGAGCTTAAAAACCTTCTTAAGGCAGATGGGCTGGAAAGTTATAATGCATTTGAGGTTAAAGGTAAAGCAAATCTTTTTCAGGAAGTATATACTTTCGCGTCCGAAGAAACTTATGAAGCTTTTGATGATAATCAGAGTGAGAGAATAAACATCCTTATAAACAAGTTAAGCGATATGACTGTAGAAAACTCTACAAAGTATACAACGCTTTATGAAGTTACCGGAAGTTAAATATAATTAAATTTGGAAAGCGGTATTATAACCGCTTTCTTCTTTCCGCTTTCCTTACCGTTCCTTAAAAATAATCTGTGTAAAATTAATCTGTTCGATGCCGCTGTAAATAATTTTCTGCTTAAAATAATTATATATTATTTCGAGTAAAATTATTTAGCACAAATTTTGCTTTAGTTTTTGTCGTTAGAATATTTCCTATCATATTAAAAAATAAAACGGTAAGAATTATGAGTAAAACTGTCCATAAAATTTATATAGCATCTTTCTACACTATTTGCATTTTTACTGCTGTAATACTAGGAGTTAACGGGTTTAACTACTACCGTACACCGCTTGATCAGCGCTTTTTTTTACAGCAATATAATTTGTTAAACCCCAGCGGTTTTATTGGCCATGGCCTGGGTGTTTTCGGCAGCTTTTTTATGATTGTTGGTGTTGCGGTATATATGCTGCGAAAAAGAGTTAAGGCTTTTTATAAAATCGGTTATCTAAAACATTGGCTGGAGTTTCACATATTCCTCTGCACATTAGGCCCAATTCTTATTTTATACCATACCGCCTTTAAATTTGGGGGAATAGTTGCCGTAAGTTTTTGGAGTATGGTTGCCGTTGTTTTAAGCGGCGTAGTCGGAAGAGTACTTTATATTCAAATACCTCATACTATACAGGGGCAGATGCTTGGCATGGGCGAATTAAATTCGCAAAGCGAAAATCTTTCGTACCAGTTAAAAGAAGAATATAAAATTCCCGAAAAAATTTTAGTCCGACTTGAAAAATTTTCTTCCGTTCAGCGCTATAAACGAATAAAATTTAGTACAAGCATGATCTTCCTGGTTAGAGATTATTTTGGTATAAAAAATGTGTTGCGCAGCTTAAGATATGAATTAAGACATGCCGGGATCCCAAGATCCCGCCGAAGAAAAATCGTAAAAACGGCAAAGTCTAAACTAATTATATCCAGAAGAATCGGGCTGCTTCAAACGATGCAAAAATTGTTTAAGTACTGGCACGTAGCCCATCTACCCTTTGCTATAGTAATGTTCATAATTATGGCAATACATATAGCAGTAGAAGTAGTATTCGGCTATAAGTGGATTTTTTAGTTTATTCATTTAGGCTTTTTCGTTTGTATTATTAATCGCCTACTATTTCAGGGTATCTAAAATAGAGGAATATAAAAATGTTAAGATTGTATGGAAAATATTGTTGAAAACGCTGTAACTTATTCTGCTGCTTTTTTGTTTACGTTGTTCATATTTTTATGGTACATAAGAGAAAGCTCAAAGAAAAGTAAGATTGTAAAATCTAAAATTGAAACCTCTAAAAAACTTGGTTTTCACGAACCTGTTTCTCTCCATCCCGTAATAAATCCCGATAAATGCATTGGAGTTGGTGCTTGTATTACCGCATGCCCGGAACAGGATATTATCGGAATGATAGACGGACAGGCGCATGTTATAAACGCATCACGGTGTGTAGGGCATGGTGCCTGCTTTCATGCGTGCCCTGTAGATGCAATTTCGTTATGCATCGGAACCGAAAAAAGAGGTGTTGAGCTTCCTCATGTTAGCCAGGAATATGAATCTAACGTACCGGGGTTGTTTATTGCAGGTGAATTAGGCGGTATGGGCTTAATTAAAAATGCAGTTGAACAGGGAAAGCTTGCGGTTGATTTTCTGGCAAAAAAAATAAATACCAAGATAAAAACAGACTACGATGTAATAATAATAGGTGCCGGTCCGGCAGGAATTTCCGCTACGCTTTCTGCTGTACATAACAATTTGAAATTTCTTACGCTTGAGCAGGATAGTTTGGGCGGTACGGTTTTTAATTTTCCAAGAGCCAAAATAGTAATGACAACCCCAATGGATCTTCCAATGTACGGTAAAATAAAGCTAAGGGAAACTTCCAAAACCGCATTAATAGATTTTTGGAATTCTATACTTAAAAGAAATAATATAACAATAAATGAAAATGAAAAGGTTGAATCTATTGAGCGTAAGGGAAATTATTTGTTTGAGATAATTTCCAATAAAGGAGTTTATTCTACGAAAGGCGTAGTAATTGCAATAGGAAGGAGAGGTTCTCCGCGCAAGCTTAATGTGCCGGGCGAGGGGAAAGAAAAAGTAGCTTACCGCTTATTGGAACCTGAATTTATTAAGGGCAAAAAAGTCCTTGTTGTTGGCGGCGGGGATTCCGCCATTGAATCCGCACTTTTACTTTGCGAAGAAAATGAGGTTATTGTTTCCTACCGAAAAGACAGCTTTGCAAGGATTAAACCTAAAAATCTTGAAAATATTAATGAAGCTTCTTCAAATAAAAAATTAAAAATTATATTTAATTCTAATGTAGTGGAAATTTTAGATGATAAAGTAATCCTAAAAATTAATGATAAGGCTGAACAGGTTACTATTGATAACGATCTGGTCTTCATTTTTGCAGGCGGTTTGCTGCCGACGGATTTTTTGCAGAAAACAGGCATAAAGATTACTAAAAAATTCGGGGAGGCGGTATTGAAACATTAAACTTTATCCTTAATAATTGGTTCTGTAAAATTGACGATAATTATTTCTAAAATGAACGACCGGAAAACTTTTTTATTCTTTGTAATAATATTAACAGGCTTTTTGATAATGATGTTTACGAACAGATTATATGCGCAAATATCACCGGGAAATTTATCCCTGGCACATGCTAAGCTGGAAGGCTTAAGCAATTGTACTAAGTGCCATGTACTTGGCAGACAGGTACAACAATCAAAATGCCTTGCATGCCATACCGAAATTAAACAATTGATTGACGAGAATAAAGGTTACCATGCCTCCCCAGAAGTAAGAAATAAAAAATGCTGGGCCTGCCACAGTGAACATCACGGAAGAGATTTTAGAATAATTAATTTCAATCCCAAAAAGTTTGATCATTTGGAGGCCGGCTTTAAACTCACCGGTAAACATGCACAGCTTAAATGCATACAATGTCATCAGCCAAAATTTATAAGCAACAAGAAATTATTTGATAAAAGAAAAGGTACTTATCTAGGATTAAGTACTAATTGTGTTTCATGCCATCAGGATGTTCACCAGGGAACATTGGGAAAGAACTGCGGTTCCTGCCATAACACTATTAAGTTTAAGCCTGCGGCACTTTTTAATCATGATACTACTCAGTTTAGTTTAACCGGAGCACATAAAAAAGTTGAATGTATAAAGTGCCATGTTGATGAAATTCGAAACGGCAAAAAGTTTCAGGTATTTACCGGATTAGATTTTAAGAACTGCGCACCATGCCATAAGGATGTACATCACGGTCAATTTGGGGAAAACTGTGTAAAGTGTCATAATGTGCAATCGTTTACCGTATTAAACAGGGAGTCCTTTAATCACGATAAAACAAGGTTCCCGCTAAGAGGTGCACATAGGCGTGTTGCCTGCAAAGACTGCCACGGCAGTAATTTACTTTCCAAACCGAAATTTGCTTTATGTACGGATTGCCATAAGGATGCACACTTTGGTGAGTTCACTAAAAATAATGTTGTGGAAAATTGTAAAGACTGTCATACTGTTGAAAGTTTTAAAACAACTACTTTTACAATAAGTGAACATAACAAATCGAAATTTAAATTAACCGGTTCACATCTTGCTATCACGTGTGAATCTTGTCATTTTAATAAGAAAGATAAAAAGCAATGGCACTTTAAGAACATTGGGCTTAGATGTATAGACTGCCACAAAAATGTTCACGGTATGGAGTTAACAAAAAAGTTTATGCCGGATAATAATTGTACTGCCTGCCATTCAACCGAAAACTGGAATAAAATTACATTCAATCATAACCTTACAAGATTTAAGCTTGAAGGTAAGCATGCAAAAATAAGCTGCAGCGACTGCCACGAAGAAAAATCAAACACCGGAAAAATTTCTTTTCGATTTGTTTCATTAAAGTCTAATTGTACTACTTGTCATAAAGACATTCATTTTGGGCAATTCGATTCCGAAAAGAAAGGCAATTTACCTGTATGTGAAAATTGCCATGATTTTAAAAATTGGAAGCCGGTAAAATTTAATCATGAAAAAACATCATTCCCTTTAAAAGGTGCACATGAGAAAGTAAAATGTTCGGCTTGCCACAAAACGGTAAAAGAGAATGGAAATATTTTTATAAAGTATAAGATTAAGGATTTCAAATGCGCATCCTGTCATGCATAATGTTGATAATAATAGCCGCATGGGTGAATATATATCCGCAGTCGCCA
>JBJKSH010000134.1:0-55518 GCA_046704255.1 Ignavibacteriaceae bacterium
CAGAAAGGATGGAATACAATTGACGTCTCGACTAACAATATTATCAACTCCAATACATCCGATGTAGATTTTTGGGTTGGAGCAAAATATGACGGAACGAATGAGCCTCTAATCGGTTTGGATACGGTTTCCAACGGAAGAGCATGGGAATATAATCCTACTACAACTGCATGGACTCAATTAGATCAGGAGAACCCTCCTTTTCCTGCAACGCTATATATACGAGCCAGGATAAGTACAATAACCGCAGTTGATGAAATTAATACCCAGGTACCAAAGTATTTCAAGTTGTCGCAAAATTATCCCAATCCGTTTAATCCTTCAACAACTATACAATACAACCTGCCTAAAGAGGTAAATGTTAAGCTAATTGTTTACGATATTCTCGGTAGAAAAGTTGCTACTTTGGTAGATGCTAATCAAAATGCCGGCCAGTACAAAATTCAATGGAACGGAAGGAATGACAGCGGTAATATATTGGCTTCCGGAATTTATTTCTATACTTTTGAAGCTGGTAATTATAAGGCAGTTAAGAAAATGATTTATTTAAAGTAGATGTTTGTCTCTCAGGCTTTTTCCAGAAGGCAATGTTGTTAAGTTAAGTTATTGCCTTAGCAGATATAACCTAGTAACTGAAGTTAGGCAAAGTTTCAGTTGGCTTGCCCCGCCATTTGCGGCGGGGAAAAAATTGGCCCAAAACTTTAGGGCTTTAGCCAAAATAAGGCTCTTAATGTGGCTAAAGCCAATGTTTTTTCCTCTACTTAACCCCATCATAAAAAGGCTGTGTTAAAACTCGTTACTTACGAATAAATATTCTGTTTTCGTAGCTTGATAGCCCGGCAGTTTACGGCTGGGTAAACGAAATGAATTAAAGTCAATACGCCGCTCATGGTATTAAGTATAGCTAATAAGGGCATAAATGCCTTTGCTATTATTATTAATTTCTTGAAACCCCAGCCGTAAACGGCCGGGCTATTGGAAAATTTCCTATTAAGATTAATTAATAATTATTCGCCGCTTTCTAATTTTCACACAGCCTCTAAATGACGGGGCAATTAAAGGTTATATTTTGCGTGACTTCAGTGAGTAACATTGCTTTCCGAAGAAATGGAATTATCGGTACTAAATTTCATAAATGTTCTTGCCAAGATTTTATAAAAACTCCAGTTACACAGACCTAGTTTACTTTTGTTTACCTAAGGATATTTTCTCGGATTTATAAATGATCAGTAATCTAAATTTTAATCAAAAATAATTCCGAAGACTTCAAGATAAAAACTTTTACTTTACTAAGTTTCTCAATCCATTTTTTTTACATCCCCATATTAACTTATTTAAATATTCTACGATAATAAAATAGAAATTTAAGAATACTCATTAAATTAAAACGAGAGCAGCAGCGATGAAATTATTCAACTCGGTTTTTTTCTTAATGGCTTTTGGTGCCGTAAGTATACTTTGGTTTAACACTTATGCACAGCAGGATCCGTACCACCCTTTTGCGGATGTAATGCCGCAGCCGATAGGCGGGTTACAGGCAATTTACAAGAACATATCTTACCCGGATATAGCAAAAAAAGCCGGTATAGAAGGAAAAGTTTATCTGCTAATTTACATAAATGAAAACGGCGGCGTTGACAATGTTAAGGTTATTAAAAGCCTTGGAGCCGGCTGCGACGAGGCCGCAATAAACGGAGTAAAAGCTGTTAAATTTACTCCGGGCAAAGATAAGGGTGTGCCGGTTAAAGTAAAACTATCTCTTGCAATCACTTTTAAATTGCAGCAATAAAATATTCTGTTTCCGTTTAACATAAAACAATGGTAAAAAAATGAATTGGTTTTCTAATGTAAAATTTGTAAGAAAAATTCAGGGCGGGTTTGCTTTTCTAGCGGCTATCTCAATTATAATAGCAGTAATAAGTTATATGCAGCTTAATAAAATGCTTAAAGTAAAGGATAAAATTTTTAACGAATATATAATTCCGCAGGAACAAATAAATAACGTATATGAAAACTACCAGCGGACTCAATTTTTAATGATGCAGTTTTCTATGGCATCTTTTGCCGGTAAATTTCAGCAGAATGCCAACGAATATAATAGCCTAAAAGCTCAAATAGACACAAGTATGGTTATTCTTGCTAAAACTAAAATGGATACAAGCATCAGCAATCAAATAAAAGATGTAAAAAAGATATGGGTTGAATATAAAAATGTTGTAGCAGACGGAATTATTAGTGCATCGGCAACTAAAAGTTATAGTATGGCCTCAGATATAGCAACCTCTTCCGGTGAACAGGTTGGCGTTGAATTATTGAAGAAATTTCATAAAATACACGACCAGCTTAAACAAAAGGGAGATGAATTAAATGCATCGGTAAAAAGCTCGGTAGATGATTCTGTATGGTATTTATTAATATTTTCATTATTCGGCGGAATAGTATTTGTCTTTAGCGTATTCTTCTTAGCGCCGGCTATAGCAAAACCGCTGGAAAGATTGTCTCAAATTGTAAAAGAATTTGCATTAGGTAATTATGATGTATCAATTAACTATAATTCTAAAGACGAAGTAGGCAACCTGGCTGAATCACTAAAAATATTGCAGAAAGCCCAGGTGGATAAAATTGACGCGGCACAGAAAATTGCATCCGGTAAAATAATTAAAGTACCGTTGGCTTCGGAAAAGGATACCCTTGCAATTGCCTTTAATAAAGAAGCCGAAACAATTGAAGACCTGCTTAAAGAAGCAGACAAATTAATTAAAGCAAATAATCAGGGGAACTTAAGCCTGCGCGGCGATGCTTCCAAATTTGACGGCGAATGGGGTAAGCTTATTGTCGGAATAAATTCAATACTGGAAGCTATAGTAGCTCCTATAAACGAATCTGCCGGTGTTCTTAAAATTATGGCTAGCGGAAACTTTACACAAAAAGTTAAGGGAAATTATAATGGAGATCATCAATTAATTAAAGATAATATAAACACCGTTGCAGCTTCACTTTCCGAGGCACTTAAAAACGTAAGCGAAGCTGTTCTTGCTACTGCAAGCGCATCAAACCAGATTTCTGCCAGCGTAGAAGAAATGGCAGCCGGTGCCGGAGAACAAACACAGCAAATTGCGGAAGTTGCCCGTTCAATCGAACAGATGACTAAAACAATTATGGATAATACTAAGAATGCTTCACTTGCTGCAGATACTGCAAAAGATGCTGGTGAAAAAGCACAGCAAGGCGGTAAGGTTATGGAAGATACAATAAAAGGTATGATGAGAATTGCAGAAGTTGTTCAAAAATCCGCATTAACCGTGGAAGCGTTAGGCAAAAGCAGCGATGCAATAGGAGAAATTATTCAGGTAATTAACGACATTGCAGACCAGACCAACCTGCTTGCTCTTAATGCTGCAATAGAAGCAGCAAGGGCGGGCGAACAGGGCAGGGGTTTTGCCGTGGTTGCCGATGAGGTTAGAAAATTAGCCGAGCGTACAACCAAAGCCACAAAGGAAATTGCTGGTATGATTAAACAAATTCAAAAAGATACTATTGAGGCGGTTGATGCAATGACAAAAGGCAAGCAGGAAGTTGACTCCGGCAAAGAACTTGCAAACAAAGCCGGCGAAGTACTTAACGATATTATTGAAGGAGCGCAGAAAGTTTCCGATGTAGCCGCATTGGTTGCGGCAGCAAGCGAAGAACAATCTGCCACCGCCGAGGAAATTAGTCAGAATATAGAATCTATCAGCAGTGTAACTCATCAGAGTGCAACAAGCTCACAGCAGATAGCACGTTCCGCAGAAGACCTAAGCAACCTAACTCAAAACCTGGAAAGATTAATAGCACATTTTAAAATTGAAGAAATTCAATCTTACAACGGAAGAAACGGAAATAATGGGAGTAACGGAAAGGTACCTGTGGAGTTTGAACAGAATTAAATATTTTTTATTCACTAAAGATTTATAAAAATTAACCTCACCCCGTTCCTCATATTCCATGTTAAGGAGTGAGGTTATTAATTTGGAATTTGCTAACCTCAATTATTTACTACAAATTGCCGGAGAAGTTAATGACACTATTAAATTGGACACCGGATTTCAGCGTTAATATTAAAGAAATTGACGACCAGCATTTAAACCTGGTTAATATGATAAATATATTACATGCCTCTATGAAAGAAGGAAAAGGAAAAGAAGTAATGGGTGAAATAATTATTGAACTTATTTCTTACACAAAATACCATTTTACATTTGAAGAAAACTTAATGGATAAGCTTGGTTTTGCCGGGCTTTCAAACCATAAAGCACAGCATAATAAATTTACATCAAAAGTAATTGAATTTGAGGATAATTTTAAAATGGGAAAGGCTGTCTTTTCCCAGGAAGTTTTGTTTTTCCTGAAAGATTGGCTTGTTAATCATATTAAGGGTACGGATAAAAAGTACAGTGCATTTTTTAATAATGCCGGCGTTTATTAATAAACATGAATTATAGGCTTATCTTTTTTAAATTATGTATACGGGAAAAACAATAAAAGCATTTAATCACCTGGCTAATATTATCCAGGTAATTTCTAAGTAAACTACCGAATAACAGGTTTTTTAAAGCTTGCCGTAGCGGCATCAAATTTGGCTAAATAATATAAAACGGCTAAATAAATTGTCGCAAAATTCGATAATAAAAATAAAACTAGCATACTTGCCTTTCCGAAGCGACGCAGGAAGGAATTAATAATTTTGGCAAAAGAATACATTTGGGATTCGCGCAGGCATGTAGCAAATTTAAAAGGATGAATCATTTGGGAGTAAATTAAAATGTTCCGGAATGATAATATATATGGGGATTTAATAACGGATTTAAAAGCAGAAGACCCGGCTGTTAGATGTTCGGCTGTGGAATCTTTATTTAATGAAAACCTGAATGATCTAGTTATTGAAGACATCTGTTCTATGGTTGAAGACCGGGATAAAGGTGTTAGGAATACAGTTGATTTAATGTTGTCTATTAATCCAAGCCCGCAAATTCCTGCTCATCTTATTAAATATGTTTCTTCACCGGATATTTCTACGCGGAATTTGGCCGGTGAAATTTTACTTAAAATCGGCGGCAATTCCGTTAATGCAATGCTGGATTATCTTTTAATAGGCAACGACGACGATAAAAAATTTATTATAGATATACTTGGGCTTATAGGCGATTCCAAAGCAGCGCCTGTAGTTCTGGAGATATTAAAAGTGGGAGGTAATGAAAACCTGCTGTTGGCATGTATTGAAGCGCTCGGCAATTTGGGCTACTAGCGCGCGTATGATGCATTTATTAATATTTATGAAACTGACGAATTATTCAAACCAACCGTTGCAGAGGCGCTTGGCAAATTAGGTACTGCCAAAGCAAGTGATTTTATAATTTCAAAATATAATGAAGAAGATGATCTTACAAAATTTGCAATGATTGAAAGCCTTGGACAAATAGGCAGCGAAGATTCCTTCTATTTTCTAATCGGGGAACTTATAAAAACTACCGGGCCTTTGGTCTGGTCGTTGGTGGAAGCAATTTATTTACTTAAAGAAAAGTATAACCTTGATATGCCCTTCGATGAAAAAATGAAAAATTCAATTTTGCAGACAATTGAAGAAGGAGATTCAAGGTACAAAAGGGCGGCAGTTAATTTGGCGGTGGAATTCGAAGGAGAAGATATTATAAGTGCATGTATGAACATTTACGGCGAAGATTTTGAGACGGATGAAATAATAAAACCTAAGATAGAAGAAAATCCCGAAAGGTATTTTAAGCTGCTTGCGGCACTGTTAAACAACGAAGGCACTAATCTGAAAAATATGCTTGAACTTGCTTTGGAAATTCTTAGCAGAAATGACATAAGTTATAATGATTATTTATCCGGCCTGCAAATAAGAAGTATAACCGGCTTTATGATTAAAAACCTAGATAACCCGGATGAGGAAATAAGAAAACTTTCAACTGAGATCTTATTTAAAATAGATAAAGAAAACGCTGTGATGTTTCTGGATAAAATGCTGGAAGACAACAGCTTGTGGAATAAACTTAAACTTTTGGAAATACTCGGCGGTATACGGGACAATAGTGCCGAAAAAGCAATCGGAATACTGGCGCAAGACCGGGAAGAAATGATAAGCGAGAGGGCAAAATTTATTCTTTCTAATAAACCGGATTTTCAAATCTGAACTGAAAAAAATTGACTATGGCTGAATTACAGAATAATGTTTTACCCGGGT
Source organism: Ignavibacteriaceae bacterium (assembly GCA_046704255.1). GTDB lineage: Bacteria > Bacteroidota > Ignavibacteria > Ignavibacteriales > Ignavibacteriaceae > FEN-1297. Next base: position 6,242 of record JBJKSH010000134.1, read on the forward strand.
TAAATGTTTATCAGGTTAACAGCGGTAATAATAAAAAATTAACAGACAGTTCTTTTGAAATATTTAGAAATTTTATTTACGAAAGCTGCGGTATTTATTTTCAGGATAATAAAAAGTATTTGCTTGAGAACAGGCTTTTAAGAAGGATAAATTTTCTCGGCATGGATTCCTACGAAGAATATTATGATTATCTTAAAAATAATTATACAAATAGCCGCGAAAAAAATTACCTGTACGAAGCGATAACAATTAACGAAACTTTTTTCTTTAGAAATAAGCCGCAGCTTGATGCACTTGTTTCAAAAGTTATTCCGGGAATTCTATCAGCCGGGCCGGCTTTGGGCAGGCAAAAAATCAGAATATGGAGTGCGGCGTCTTCTTCCGGTGAAGAGGCCTATTCCGCTGCAATTGTAATTATGGATTTGTTAAAGCCTAAATATCCGGCACTGGAAATTGAAATTGTTGGAACGGATATAAACAGCGCTGTAATTGATACGGCAAAGAATGGAATTTATAAGGAGTATTCGGTTAGGAATACTCCTGCTTATTATTTGAAAAAATATTTTAGGAATTACGACGGCAGCTACCAGGTTGTTCCGGAGATTAGAAAGTTAGCGTCATTTAAATTGCTAAACCTTACAGACGATTTTGGTATGCGGGCCATGACAAATTTTGATATAATATTTTGTGCAAACGTTCTAATTTATTTTGATATTAAAGCAAAAATAAAAGTTGTAAATCACTTGTATAATTCATTAAATAAAGGCGGCTACTTATTTATCGGGTACGCAGAAACGCTTCACTCGGTATCTAAGGCATTCAGTATTGTAAATTTCCCAAAGACAATTGGTTATAAGAAGGAGTAAAAATCTAAAATGAAAAAGATAATTCTTGTTGCCGATGATTCGCCATCAATAAGAAAGTTCGTTTCTTTTGCACTGGCTATGAAAGGTTTCGAAATAATATCTGCTGCCGACGGAATGGAAGCCCTGGAAAAACTTCCGAACGAAAAGATTAGCCTGGTTATTACAGATTTGAATATGCCTAACCTGGACGGATTTGAATTGATAAAATCGATGAGAAATAATGAACAATTTAAAGACATTCCTATTATCATTCTGTCATCTTTGGCAGGCAGCGATGAAATAAGGAAAGGGATGGAAATAGGCGCCAATTCCTATCTCATCAAACCTTTCGATCCTAAAAGAATTGCTTATGAAGTTTCCAAATACTTAAACTGAGGAAATATATGGACCTAAAATTTCTTGTTGTAGATGATTCGGTAACCATGCGCAGAATTGTAGTAAACTCACTGCGCAACCTTGGTTACAACAATTACGTAGAAGCCGGAGACGGCAAAGAGGCTCTTGATAAACTAGGCGAGGATTCAAATATTAATTTTGTTATAACTGACTGGAACATGCCGGTTCTTTCCGGGCTGGAGCTTGTTAAAACCATTAGAAGCTATGATAAGATTTCCAGAATCCCGGTTCTTATGGTTACTACGCGCGGTGTTAAAGATGATATTCTGGAAGCTCTGCAGGCCAGAGTAAATAATTACATTATTAAACCTTTTACCCCGCAGGTGCTAAAAGAAAAAATTGAGCAGATTTTACAAGTTGCATAGAAAGAAAAGATTATGAAACATGGTTCAACTATGTCCGATTTGTTTGACAGACTGGACGAATTGAAAATAGTCTTTCACTACGGGCAAAGGCTAATTCCAATTATACAAAGTATAATAGATTTTATGAAGGAAACAGTTCCGCTGCTTGAAGATATAAATTCTTCTATTGCGGACAGCACAAGCAAAATTCCTAAAGCAAAAGATCAAATTTCAAACGTATCCAATGCCACCGAAATGGCAACAACGGAAATTCTGGATATTGCGGATTCCATATCGGTTGATCTGGATAAAATTGAAAACGAAATTAAAACTTTTAAGATTGCCGAAGAAAAGAAGAAACAAGTTTGGGTTAAAATTAAGAGTTTGTTAAAAGATAATTCCTCTGCAGTTGAATTAATAAATAAGTATGAAAAGCTTGATGATACTCTTATAAGACCGGATAGCTTTATAAAAATTGTCGAACGAATTAAGGTAGAAGTTTACAACATTACTTTATCTTTGCAGGTTCAGGATATTACATCGCAGCAGCTTGCGGCTGTTAACCACTTAATAGAATCCGTCCGCAGAAAATTATCTTCATTAATTATGCACCTGGATGAAAACGAATTTAATGAATTGGATGAACTAAAATTAAATACCGAAAATACCGGTACATTTAACCCGGATGCGGAATATGTTAAATCCTCCGAAAAACAGGAAATGGCGGACTTAATTATAAACGACAATTTAAATAAAACGTCACAGGACGAAATCGATAAACTATTCTCATAGCTATGAATACCAACAACCAATATTCAATGCTTAACGATCCTGAAATGAAGGAGATTGTTGACAGCTTTTTAGTTGAAACAAAAGAAATTTTAGAAAAGCTAGACCTGGATCTTGTTGAGCTTGAAAACAGGCCTGATGATAACGAATTGTTAAACGATATCTTCAGGTCCTTTCATACCATAAAAGGAACATCAGGGTTTTTAGGGTTGGATAAACTTACCAAAGTTACACACAGATGCGAAGATATTCTTAATAAGCTGAGAAAAGGCGAGGCTTTGCTTTCACCGGAACTTGTAGATGCAATTTTTCTGGCTTATGATAAAATAAAAGAACTGCTTGTTAGTATAGAAACCGAACTGGGTGAAAATGTACAAATTGAAGATACGGTAGAAGTGCTTTCCGGTTTAATTGATAAACTTGAAACCGGGAAAAAAGTAGAATTGCAGCCTGCAATAAAAAATGATAAAAGTGAAGTAAAAAGGAACGCGGGAAAAAATAAAAAGGTATCCGGCAAATCTGCCTCGGGTAAAAAAACTTCTACCATTATAAAACCGGTTGAAATTAAAAAAACTGCCGCTAATAAAAAAGACGCTTCTTCAAAAAACAAAAGCGCAGCACAAAATAAAAAGCAAACGGCCTCAGCTAAAGTTGAAAAAAACATAGAAGTAAAAAACGATATTGATGTTATTCCGCTGAAACAAAGCAATGCCGCTGTTAAGGAAGAAATAAAAGAAATTGGCGAAACTAAAGGTGCGGAAATAAAAGATTCAATTACAAGTTCCGCATTAAAGCAAACGGAAAATACAATTAGAGTTAATGTTGAAAGACTTGACGAACTGCTTAACATAGCATCGGAACTGGTTTTAGGCAGGAACAGGCTTATGCAGGTAAATTCCGAATTTGCACTTGAATACGAGGGCACAAAATTTTCCAGAGACCTTGCTGATGCCGCAAAACAGGTAGACTTGATGACTAACGAACTTCAGCTTGTTGTTATGAAGACAAGAATGGTAAAAATAGGCAAAGTGTTTAACCGTTTTCCCAGGCTTGTAAGAGACCTTGCACGTGAAACTAATAAAAATATTAACCTTGTTATAAAAGGCGAAGATACTGAACTGGACAAAACCCTAATTGAAGAAATAAATGATCCGCTTGTGCATCTTGTAAGAAATTCCGTTGACCACGGTATTGAACTCCCCGAAAAAAGAAAAGAACTTGGTAAAGATTCAGGTGGAACAATTATTCTTTCTGCGGAGCAGGAAGGCAACCAGATTATAATTTCCGTAGAAGATGACGGTAACGGTATTGATCCGGAATTGATTAAGGAGAAAGCAATTTCAAAAGGATTAATTGCAAGGGATAAGACAAAAGAATTTACAAAGCAGGATATGTATAACTTAATTTTTCTGCCCGGGTTTTCCACTGCGGAAAAGGTTACGAATGTATCCGGCAGGGGCGTGGGAATGGACGTTGTAAAAACCAATGTAACAAAGCTTCGGGGTATTATAGGTGTGGAATCGGCAATAGGCAAAGGCACAAAAATAATTGTTAAACTGCCGCTTACACTTGCTATTATTCCGGGAATGATGGTAAAGGTAAAATCGGAAACGGTTATTATTCCCATTAATTCAGTAATTGAAGCCTTTAGAGTTCACATTGAAGATATTCATACCATAAACGGCAGAGAAGCAATTAAAAGAAGGAACAACGTTATTCCTCTTATTGGTATTGAAGATCTTCTTTACGGAAATGTTCAAAGAGATGATAAAAGAATCTGGCAGTATGTTGTTGTTGTAGGGCTGGCGGAAAAAAGATTTGGTATTAAAGTTGACGAATTGCTGGGTCAAAAAGAAGTTGTTATAAAATCTTTAGGCGGTTACCTGGGGAATATAAACGGAATAGCAGGCTCTACAATAATGGGAGACGGAACCGTTGTTATGATAATTGATATTAACGAACTAATTAATAAACTTGTTAAGAAATAATTCAAATAATAAAATTAAGGCCCTGGTAGTAGACGATTCGGCTTTTATGCGCAAAGCAATTTCTTTGATGCTGGAAAGTGATTCCGCTATTAAAGTGGTAGGGGCAGCTAAAGACGGGGAAGAAGGCTGCTTGCTTGCAAAAGGTTTACGGCCGGATATAATAACACTCGACATTGAAATGCCGAAGATGGATGGTCTTACGGCTTTAAAAAAAATAATGAAAGAATGCCCGACTTCCGTTATAATGTTAAGCTCCTTAACCACGGAAGGTGCGGCGGAAACAATAAAGGCAATGGAGTACGGCGCCGTAGATTTTATTCCCAAAGAACTATCCTTCTCCAACGCAGGCATTGTAAATATAAAAGAAGATTTGGTAAGCAGAATAAAGGAAATTGTAAGGCAAAGGATTTTAAGGGAAAGGCTTGCAAGAGTAAGGAAATTAAACGAGCAGTTCACGGAGCCGAGAGAAAAGACTTGTCTTTCCGGTGAACTGCCTGCAATAGGCTACAGGGCAGTTGGTCTGGGCATTTCTACCGGCGGCCCTTTTTCTTTGCAGAAAGTTATTCCGCAGCTTTCGGAAAAATTAAATTGCCCGGTATTTATTGTGCAGCACATGCCGCCTATATTCACAAAATCCCTTGCGGAAAGACTTAACAACATAAGCAAGGTGAAAGTTAAAGAAGCGGAAGATAACGAGCTTGTTCAAAACGGAGTGGTATACATTGCGCCGGGCGGTTTGCACATGACATTAACAAAAAAATCTTTGAGCTCTGTTTTTATAAAAATTTCCCAGCAGCCGGATTCTACATTACACCGCCCTTCGGTAGATGTTATGCTTAATTCCGTTGTTGATGTTTACGGCAAATACACTCTTGGTGTAATAATGACAGGCATGGGCAAGGACGGGCTTGAAGGTATTAAGAAATTAAAAAAACTCGGCGGTTACAGCCTTGTGCAGGATGAAAGCTCCTGCGTTGTTTTCGGCATGCCAAAAGCTGTTGCAGATGAAGGCCTTGCGGATGTAATTGCGCCGGTGGATAAAATTCCGGAAATAATAAATAAGGTAATTACTAATGAAAAATAATTTTGAAGAACCGGTTTTTAGAGAATTCGATTTTAATTTAAGCGAAGCATCCGGTAACTATATTAAAGGTGCCAAAGCAGAAATTGTGGGCAAGACAAAAATTTCCGTGGAAGAAGAAAGCCACGAAGGCGTTAAAATTATTTTGAAAAAAGATGCTAATGATTCTATTAAAGAAATAAAGTTTGTTTGTTCGTGCGGCCAAACTAAATCCGTAATATTGGATTATTCCGAATCTGCAATTGATTCTGAATAATAATTTACATGTGATCGTATTTAGCCAACTTATAAGCCGGCCTGTTTAAATAATTAATAACTTATTACACTCATAGTTTGGAATTATGGAATGTTGGAGTAATGGAAATATTTAATTTTCTCCAAAATTCCACTACTCCAGGGATTAATTTTGCGTTAAGTGCTTAATAATTACTCAAATCTCTTTAATGGCATTTATTTTGAACCGCTAATAATAAAAATATTAGGTGTTCAAATGTCTCCTTCAAGTATAAGTCTTCTGGAAAATTTTGCAAGCTACTGTGCTTTGAAAAATAAAATCCTTGCACAAAACATTGCTAATTCCGGCACCGAAGGCTACCGGCGGCAGGATGTTGTTTTTAAGGATGTGCTTAGTAAAAATATGGATTCTCTTTTAAAGACTACGGACAGCAGGCATATAGGTACGGCAGAAACCGGCGGGCAGCCTGATTTTAAAATAGTTACAGACAAAACCGGTACAAACGGTTCCGGTGTTAATAATGTAGATATCGATAAAGAAATGTCGGAACTGGCTGTTAATAATCTTAATTATCAATTTGCCGCAAAAAAAATCGGTGACTACTTCAGCAAAATTCAAATGGTAATAAAAGGAGCAATAGGCTGATGAAAATAGGTATTAACTTTCCGGGGTTTAATATAAGCGCACGGGGATTAAGCATTCAGCGCAAAAGGATGAATCTTATAGCAGAAAATATTGCAAATGCGGATGCTACAAGGATGGCTAACGGCCAGCCATACCAAAGAAAATACCTTCAGGTAAAATATGCGCAAAACCCGTTTACCGAAAATCTTTCTTCGGAACAAACAACAATACCTTTAAAGATAACCGACCAGGCTCAAATTGCAAATCCGGAAATGACGATAGAAAACGGCGGCGGGCCGGGCAACTCCGGTTTAACTACAAAACAAATGACAGACGCTACTCCCGGAGAAATGGTGTATAACCCGGATAACCCTTTTGCAAATGCCCAGGGGTACGTACAGCAGTCAAATGTAAATGTTATCAAAGAAATGGTTGATATGATTTCCGCTACGCGAAATTATGAATCTAACCTAACTGCTTTAAATTCTTCAAAGCAAATGGTAAAAGATTCTTTGGATATTTAACTCATGAAAATAACAACAAACACGATAGGAAATTATTCTCCGCGGGCTATAAACAACCCGGTTAAGGTTACCGGGCAAAACAGGATGCCTGCTAAAACAGAAGGCGAACCGGCTGTTAAAACGAAAAACAATACTCTAACAACGGAAGAAAAAAATTTTTTTATGAATCTTTATCCGCAGAATAAACCGGAGATTAATGATTATCATTTTTATCAGAGCAGCGGCAAAATGTCCGGTGTTAAAATTGGTTCTTTATTCGATAGACGAGGCTAAAGATGAATGTTAATGCTATACAACAATTTAAATTTCCGGTTAGCGACCAAACAAGTATTGATAAAACTAAAAGCGGAAATTTTAATAATATTTTTTCAGACTTTTTGGGCCAGGTAAATCAAAGCCAGATTAGTGCAGAAAAAACTACGGATGAATTTCTTCAGGGCGGTAATGTTCAACTGCAGGATGTAATGATTGCAGGCGAACAGGCAAAAACCAGCCTGGAATTGTTAATGGAAATTAGGAATAAAGCATTAGATATGTATAAACAACTAACCAGCATGCAAGTTTAATAAATATGAAGGAAAATCCCTTAAGCCAAATAACCGGAATTTTTAATAAGCTTACAGTTCAGCAGAAACTGATAATAGGCGGAACCGTAGGCGTTACCGTGGTTATGTTAATAACACTTTTGTTCTTTTTGAACCGGCCAGATTACTCACCTTTATTTACCAACTTAACGGAAGAAGATGCCGCAAAAGTAGTTAACCAGTTAAACTCTCAAAAAATTCCGTATCAAATAACAAACGGCGGAAAAGTAATTCAGGTTCCCAAAGAAAAAGTTTATGAAGAAAGGCTTTCTCTGGCATCCAAGGGAATTCCTAGTTCGGGCGTTGTAGGCTATGAAATTTTTGATAAGAATACGATGGGCATGTCTGAGTTTATGCAAAGGTTGGATTATAAAAGGGCCCTGGAAGGCGAACTGGCAAAAACAATTATGGAAATAGACGGCGTTGAGGGAGCCAGAGTACACATTGTAATACCGCAAAGATCTGTTTTTAAAGATGAGCAAAAACCGCCCACAGCCGCCGTTGTTTTAAAATTACGGAGCGGCTATTATATTTCCCGTAATTATATTGCTGCCATATTAAATTTGGTATCCAGCAGTGTGGAAGGGCTTAAACCCGGTAATGTAACTTTGCTGGATACGGAGGGAAGGCTGCTTTCCAAAGAAGAACAATCCGATCCGCTGGCTGTTTCGAGTTCCAGGCAGTACGAAATAAAAAAATCTGTCGAAAATTACCTGGCACAGAAAGCGCAAAATATTCTTAATAATGTACTTGGTTACGGCAACTCTATGGTAGAAGTAAATGCAGATTTGAACTTTGACCAGGTAGAGAAAACCATGGAAACATACGATCCCAATTCGCAGGTTGCTGTTAGCGAGCAGACAATAAAATCCGTTAACAGCGGGAAAAACCTTGGCGACTCCACCGACCAATCCAGCCAGAACAGCGTAACTAATTATGATATAAATAAGACGATACAAAAAGTAGTGGAAGGCAGCGGAGTAATTGAAAGGCTGAGTGTTGCAGCCGTTGTTAATGATGTATCCAAACAGGTAACAAAAGGAAATACAACGGAAACCGTATACCAGCCCCGTTCAAATAATCAAATGAACAAGCTTGCCGAATTAATTAAAAATGCAGTCGGACTGGATCCTTCCAGGAAAGATCAATTTTCCATAGTTAACATTCCTTTTGAAACAAGGGAAATTGATGACGTAAAAACCGAAAAGCCCGGTATGATGAACAATATAAATGAATATATCAATCCGTTAATGATGATACTTGCCGTTGCAGTATCCATTTTTTTGCTTAAAGGTTTAATGAAGCGGCTTAAAAATCAAAAGATAGTTATAGGTACATTCGGAGGAGACGAAAACCTGCAGACCGACAGTTTTATCCCTTCAAGAATAAGTGCTGGTAAAAGGTCTCCGCAAATTACCGGGCCGCCTAAGAAAAAGAATTTGCTTCCGTTAGGAGACCTTGAAGATGAGATATCCGACGAAGCCGAGCAGAAAAGAATTCAACAAGAAAAAATAGTTAATTACGTATCCAAAAACCCCGTTGATGCAGCAAAATTAATTAATGTGTGGCTGCACGAGGAAGAATTTTAAATAGACATTATGCCGTTGGAAATTAAATCCGTAGATCTACCGGGAATACAAAAAGCAGCCTTGCTTATGATAGCATTGAATGTTGAAAATGCTGCAGAAGTATTTAAGCATTTGGATGCCGGTGAAGTTGAGATGATATCTACCGAAATATCTAAGGTTAAGAATATTCCTTCTCAAACCGTAGATGCGGTACTGGAAGAATTTTACCAGATGGTAACTGCCAGAGAATATGTACTTGAAGGCGGAATTGAATATGCGCAGGCTGTACTGGAAAAATCTTTCGGCTTTAATAGAGCGCTTGAAATAATTGAGAAAGTCAAAAACCTTACAACCCTAAGAGGTTTTGATGTTTTAAAAAAGGCGGACTCTGCACAGCTTATCGGTTTCCTTAATAAAGAACATCCGCAGACAATTGCACTTATACTCTCGCACCTTCAGCCGGATCAAACTGCTGAAGCGTTAAAAGAATTGGGTGAGCCGTTAAGAACCGATGTAGCTTACAGAATTGCTACACTGGGTAAAATTTCTCCCCAAACTTTAAAACAAATTGAAAAAGTTGTTGATGAAATGGCAGGCTTAAACATGGGACAGTCCCTTAGTAAAATAGGCGGATTAAAAAGTATTGCTGCAATATTGAACAGAACAAATGTCGGCTTAAGCAAGGAAATTCTTATAGGGATTGAACAGAAAGATCCGGATGTTGCCGCCGAAATTAAAAGGTTAATGTTCTTATTCGAAGATATTGTAAATATTCAGGATAGAGATATTCAAAAAATATTACGTGAGGTGGACAGGAAAGACCTGGCGCTGGCATTAAAAATAGCAGATGAAAAATTAAAGCAGAAAATATTTTCCAATATGTCGGAGCGTGCGTCGGATTTACTTAAAGAAGAACTGCAATATATGGGCATGGTTAAGTTAAAGGAGGTAGAATCTGCCCAGGCAAAAATTATTGACATAGTTAAAGACCTGGAAGAGAACGGTGAAATTGCTCTTAACATGAGAGGAGGCAACGAAGATATTTATGTCTAATATTATTAAACTTAATGCAAAATCCAAAAGCCTAAATGTTAAGTTAAGAAGCTCATTTGAAAATGACGGTTACGAAGTAGAAACCGATGAAGAGGTTTTTAAACATCAATTGGAACAGCATTATGAGAGAGGCTTTAACGAAGGACAACGAGCAGTTAAAGATTTGATGGAAAAAGAATATGCGGAAAGAATAGTTCAAAAGTACGAAAGCATAGATAAAATAATTACAAAGTTGAATATGCAGATTGCGGCTTACGAACCTGCATTTGAAAAAATAGTTGTTAACCTGGCGCTTGCCGTATCCGAAAAAATTGTTAAAAGGGAAATTGAAGCCGAATCGATTATAAATGAAACTTTAAAAGAATCAATTAGAAGAGTTATCGGCTCGAATAAAATATTTGTAAAATTAAACCCGGAAGATTTAAAAAGGATAAGCCTGGAAAGCCACATACCGTTTAACGACGAAACTTATAAAAATATAAAGTTTGAGCCCGATGAACATATAGAAGCAGGCGGGTGCCTTGTAGAAACTGAAATAGGAAATGTAGACGCACGTATATCTTCCCAGTTTAACGAAGTCCGTAAACAATTGGAAGCAAACTATTAATGGAATTGGCAGAGAGAATATCGTTAAAATATACCGGTATAATAAACCGGATAGATCCTGTAATTGTAAACGGAAAAGTATCTGATGTAATAGGGCTGGTTATCGTTTCTATTGGTCCGAATGTTTCGCTGGGTGAAATTTGTACAATTATAGACAGGGAAGGCAGGCAGGTTTGTAAATCGGAAGTAGTGGGATTTAAAGACGGCAAAGTACTTTCTATTGCACTTGGCGAAGTGCAGAATATTTCTCCTTCCTGTGAAATTAAAGCTACGGGCAAAAGCTTTACCGTGAATGTAGGAACCGAACTTCTGGGAAGAGTTATAGACGGCCTCGGCAATCCCATCGACGGTAAAGGAATGCTTAACTGCACCTCGTATTCTTCTATTTATAATGAACCGCCAAACCCTATGGAAAGAAAAAGAATTGATACTCCGTTGCAAACAGGAGTTAGAGCCATAGACGGATTATTAACCGTTGGGAAGGGGCAAAGGATTGGAATTTTTGCGGGCAGCGGCGTTGGTAAAAGTGTTACAATGGGAATGATTGCACGCAACACTAATGCGGATATTAATGTTATTACCCTTATCGGCGAAAGAGGCAGGGAAGTAAAAGAATTTATAGAAAAAGATCTTGGCGGGGAAGGATTGAAAAAATCCGTTGTTATAGTTGCAACCAGCGATAAGAGCGCACTTGTAAGAATGAAAGGCGCATTTATAGGTACTACTATTGCAGAATATTTCCGCGACCAGGGAATGGATGTTGTCCTAATGATGGATTCGGTTACTAGGTTTGCTATGGCACAGCGCGAAATAGGATTAACAGTTGGCGAACCTCCTACAACAAAGGGGTACACCCCATCAGTCTTTGCTATTTTACCAAAGCTGCTGGAACGTGCCGGTTCAACCGATAAGGGTTCTATTACGGGATTTTATACGGTGCTTGTAGACGGAGATGATATGACCGAACCAATTGCCGATGCGGTAAGATCTATTCTTGACGGACACGTTGTACTATCCAGAAAGCTTGCAAACAAGGGGCAGTTTCCCGCAATTGATCCGCTGCAAAGCATAAGCCGTGTTATGCCGGATATTGTTACCAAAGACCATAGAAAACGGGCAGTTTCTTTTAATGAAATTCTTGCCACCTATAAAGAAGCCGAAGACCTTATAAATATTGGCGCTTATGTTAAGGGAAGCAATCCTCAAATTGATCATGCACTTTCCAAGATAACAAGTCTAAGAAGTTTCTTAAAACAGGATATGACTGAAAAAACTTTGTTTGATGAGACAATTTTAAGATTAAATAAAATTATTGAAAAACCTTTATAGGTGAGTTATGGCAAAGTTTGTTTATAAATTCGAAGCAATTAAAAAAGTTAAAGAAACACAGGAGAAGAAAGCACAAAAAGAGGTTGCGGTAATTGAAATTGAAATAGATAAGTTGATGACAGAGTATGAACATTTTACCGCGGAAGAAACCGCCAGCAGAGGTAATCCTGTTGATAAGAACGTTACCGTAGGAGAATTAAAGTTTAAGAAGAATTATGAATCTTATCTGGAAAGCCGGCGCAAAACAATTCTTGAACAAATAAACCGGCTTAAAGAAAAAAAGAAAATTAAAATGATAGCGCTCTTACAAAAAAGTAAAGAACATAAAATATTCGAAACGCTTGAAGAAAATTACATCGAAACGTTTAACGGCGAACAGAACAAATTGGAAATGCGGTTTATAGATGAACTTGCGGCTCAGAATTTTATTAGGCAGAACAGGTGAGAAACAAGATAATATATATTGCTGCTTTTACGGCTGCTTTTCTTCTGGTTACCGGAGGTACTATTTATTTTAATTCCATGTACCGGAATATATTTCACTTCAACTTTACTCCGGAAAAACCTAAAGCCGGTAAATTAATTCCCAAATTCCCGGATAGCTTAAAGGTTGCAGACATTAAATATTATTTTCAAAATGAATTTAAACATGAATTTTTTGATTCTTTAAAATCGCTGATTACAAGTAAAAATACGGATACGGTTTATGCTAAGCCGGAAAAGGATAATACCTTAATAGACAGTTTAAAGCAGCTTGAAGTAGCTCTAAAAAAATCAGATGCCGCACTAAAAAAGCAAAGCAATATTACAACCGCAGATACAAACAGAGCAAAGTCCGATAGTGTTTATAATGTGTGGATACAAAAAACTTCAAAATTATTCGAATCTATGGATTCCGGAAGTGCGGCTAAAATAATTCAAAGTTATTCCGATAATGTAGCCAGAGATATTATTTATGCTATGAGGCAGAAAAAAGCCGCAGATATTTTATCTCAGTTAAGTCCCGAAACAGCAAACAGAATTACCAGAGCTAAATGATATGCTACAAAATCCTCTTTTAACGGTTACAGGAAGCGGTGCAGATAAAGTTGATTATAGTAATCAGACAAAAATTAATAACCCGGTTTATTTGTTTTCGGATATAATTCGTCTTGTTGGTCCCAGTAAATCTAAAACCTGTTTAAGCCTGCCGGAGGAAGACCCGGTGTGCAATGAACAGCTAAAGTTTACGGATGTTTTGGGAAAGTTCTTGCAGACACCCGAATATAGTAGTACAGCGGCAGCAAATGACAGTTTACCTGTTTTTACTAATACCGTGAATTTAAATGAAGAAATTAATTTCCCGAATAATTTTTCCACTAAAACTAATGCCGGAGTTAATAAGCCTGAAGCTGTTCCCGGCGATCAGAATGTCATATCTCTTTCCGGAATGCAGGAATTTTTAACGGGTTTATTCAATCATTTAAATACAATGGGATTTAAACTTGCACAGGTTAAAGGTTTAGCTGAAAATTCCGGTATTAATAAAAATTACAACCTAACAAAAGAATTAAGGGATACTGCTTTAGATCAAACCGGAACAATTGCAAATATACCTGTACCCAATAATATTGATCAAAATGAATACAGCAGCATAGAAAGTGTAGAAATAAACGGCAAAGCCGAAAGTTCAGAGCAAAATTCAGAGCAGCCGCAGCCGGCTGATAATGGTATAAATAATTTGATTTTGAATCTTCTTAAGTTGAATAAAACTGTAATTCTAAATTTAAATTTTGCCGGACAAACTTTGAAGATTGAAATTAAAGGCAATAAAAAAGAAGCCGGAAACCAAAATCCGGAAATCGGAAGTCTGGAGTCAGGGGTAAGCACCCAACCTCTGCCCTCAGTTGCCGGACTTTTAACCTCTGATCTCCAATCTCCAATCTCTTATTGTAATTCGGGATCAAGTAATATTCAGGAAGATAGTTTTAATAACCCCAAAGTTGAATTACCTGTTAGCGATAAAAATAATTCTATAGATTATAATTTTACTTCAGAATCAGCGGACAAAAACACTCCGGTAATAAACCAGAAAAGTTATAAACAACCGGTAATCGCTGCCGGGACAAATGAATTGTTAATTAAACCTGTTTCAACAAATAAATCGAATGGAAAAGATACCTTAGGGAAATTCTTAAATAATCCGGCAGCTTCAAATGATAAACAAGATCTATTGCAAAACACTAGTGTTTTAAAGGGTACCTCCGTAAAATATGTTGATAATAATAATCCTGCCGGTTTTAAAATAGCAGTCACTCCAACTCAAATAAAATCGAACCAAAAAGTTTATAACCGTAACGCCAATAAATCTTATCAAGAAATTCAGGCAGCAAAATATTTTAATGATTCTGTTGAAATTAATTTTTCTTCATCAACAGATGAAATGTTCTCAGGCAATAAAAGTAACCCTGCAGATATTAATTTAACTGCCGGATTAAAGAAGAAAGCCATTCCGGAAATAAACGGGAAAAATTATAACCAACAGGCTAAATCAAACGAATTATTTATAAGATCGAATCCGGAAAATACGACCAATGAAAAAGTTATATTAGAAAAATTTTCAAATATTCCGGAAGCTTCAAATGATAAACAAAATCCGTTGCAGAACAGTAATGTTTTTAACAGTAACCCCATAAAATATTTTGATGATAATAGTCTTGTTGGTTCTAAAATTGCTGTTACTGAAACTCAAATAAAATCAGACCAAAAAGTTTATAACGATAAAGCAAATAAATCTTCGCAAGAAAATCATGTAGCAAAATGTTTTAATGATTCTGTTAAAATTAATTTTTCTTCACCCGAGGATGAAATACCTTCAGGCAAAAAAAGTATAGCGTCAGATACTAATTCAACTGTCGGATTAAAAGATAAAACTCTTCCGAAAACAAATGAGCAAAATTTTCAACAACAAGCTAAATCAATCGAATCAAACGAATTATATTTTGATTCTATCTCGGCAAAAAAGACAGACAAAAATGCTACTCCGGTAAGATTATTAAATAATCAGGAAATTTTAAATGATAAAAAAAATCCTTTGCAAACCGGTGATGCTTCTAACGGTAATTACTTAAAATATGTTGAGGATAGTTATTCTGCCGCATCTAGAATTGTTGCTACGGGAACTCAAATGAAATCCATAAATAAAAATTATACCGGTATAGTTATTCCATCTTTGCACTCAGTTCCGGAAGTTGAAAGCGGCAATAATTTAACAGAGAGTAGTCTTCACTCTTCAAAAGAAGAAAGATTAACGAACCTTAATAAAGAAGCTGATAGTAATACAGCGGCAGGTAAAGCAAGTGCAAATGTTCGGGAGGTAACCGGAAAAATAAATCGTCAGTCTGATAATAAGTATACTGTTACGGTTTCTTCTGGGAATAAAAATATCCGTCTTAATAACCTAAAAGATCTTGAATCGCTATTACCGGAATTAAGTTTAAATAATAATACGGATAACAAACTATTTGATGCCAGGCAAAAATTGTTTTATCACATTAACGGAATTGATATTATAAACAATCAGGGCTGGCAATCGGATATTAATAAATTTTCCAATGCGAACAAAAAAGTGTCCGTATCAGATTTAAAAAATTATTCAATAAATAAATTACCGGAAATATTGCAGACAGACGTACATGCTTCTTCGGATTTTAACGGCCAAAAAATTAATGATAATCCGTTTGTCTTAAAAACTGATAATGGAATCTATTCTGTAGTTAATACAAAAACAGGAACAGCCGGTGATGATCAATCTGGAAAAAATTCCGGCGGCAGCAATAAACAGTTTGATGATTCAAAAATCTATACTGCACAGTTATTAAGTAATGATAAAAATACTGTTATTAAGAATGAAATTGCAAGCCAAAGCCTAAAACAGCCTGCAGATTTATATAAGACTATAAATGCCGGGGATCTGATCTCCGAAATATCCAATTATGCAGGCCAGGGTAAATCCGGTAGTATAATGCTTCAATTAAAACCGGAAAATTTAGGCCGTGTTAAAATAGTTATTAAAGTGATTGACAAAGTTGTTCATGCAAACCTGGAAGTTGAGAACGAATCCGTAAAGCAGACAGTTCAAAATAATATAAGCAATTTAAAGCAATCGCTAAACATTAACGGGCTACAGCTCAGCAGTATAACTATTTCTCTTTCCGGCGGCGAGGATAAATCCGGTAAAACATTTGCTCAGCAGCAGAAGAAAAAAACAGGGCGCGGATCGTTTGCAAAAAAAATTGATGCTCCGGGTGATGTTACTGCTTCCAAAAACATGGGCTATAATACTTACGAATATTTAATTTAGGAGGATTTTATGGTTAACGGAATAAATAATGTTACATCTAGCCAGCCCGGTACAACTACAACCGCTTCATCTAACGATACTATTAACAAAAATGATTTTATGAATTTGCTGATTGCTCAAATGAAAAATCAGGACCCTCTTAGCCCCATGGACGGGACACAGTTTGCAGCCCAGCTTGCCCAATTCAGTTCTCTGGAACAGCTACAAAACTTAAATGATTCGATGACCCAAAGCATTAATGCCAACCTGGCTTTAACCCAATCGATAAATAATACTTTATCGGCTACTCTTATCGGCAAGGAAGTAAAAATAGGAGGGCAGGATATTACTTATAACGGACAGAAGTCTATTCAACTCGGTTATACTCTTCCGTCGGATGCTTCTTCGGTTACATTAAAAATTTTAGATTCCAACGGCAACGTTGTAAAAACTATTGATAATTTGCCTACCGGTACCGGGGATAATAATCTTACCTGGGATTTTACCGATGATAAAGGTAATAAAGTTCAACAAGGCAATTATACATTTGAAGTTGATGCCAAATCATATTCCGGGGAAGATATTACCGCAGATATTTATAAGTACGGTATAATAGACGCTGTAAAATATACAAGCTCCGGCACTAAACTTTTAGTAGATAATTCCGAATATAATCTGTCGGATGTTACCGAAATAATAAATCAACCTTAATAAGGAGGTATAAATGGCTGAAGTTAATGGCATAAGCGTTCCGTTTATTCCTATTACTCAGCAGCAGGGCTTTGGACCTGCACAAGTTAAAGGAAGCACGGACAGTTTTAGTTCTATCTTTCAACAAGAACTGGATAAGGTAAAGTTTTCCAGCCATGCACTTAAAAGATTGGAAAACCGGAATATTAAGTTGAACGACTGTGAATTGAACAAAATTCAGAATGCGGTTCAAAAGGCACAGTCGAAGGGTTCAAAAGATTCGCTGGTTATGATGAACAATACCGCATTCATTGTAAACATTCCCAACAAGACTGTTGTAACCGCACTTCCTGTTGGAGAAAGTAATGAAAATATTTTTACAAATATAGACAGCGTAGTTTTTGCGCAATAAAATTTAATTAAACAATCAGAGCGGGACCTTTTAGGACGCTCTGCGGTTCGGCCGACCGACTGAAGCCGAATCAATTAACAGAAAAAATCTTAGGAGGTTAAAATGGCACTTCTTAATTCCCTTTTTTCAGGCGTATCCGGTATGACCAATCTTCAATCGATGATGGACGTTATCGGTAATAATATTGCAAATGTAGATACTATAGGATTCAAAGGCTCGCGTGTTACTTTTAGCGATACCTTTAACCAGTTTATCCAATCCGGTACAAATCCCACTTCAACTTCCGGCGGTACAAACAGTTTCCAGATTGGATTGGGTTCCAAAATTAATTCAATCGATAGGAATTGGTCACAAGGAACTTTTGAACAAACCGGAAATACAACAGACCTTGCATTGCAAGGACCCGGATTGTTCATAGTAAAAAGCAACGGCCAGAATTATTATACCAGGGCAGGCGCTTTTACTTTCGATTCAAACGGCGATCTTGTGAATCCCCAAAACGGTGCTATTGTACAAGGTAAAGTTGCCGTAGACGGTATTATTCCTTCCGGTAATGTTTTGCAGGATATAAAGATTGATAAAAACTTAACTATTCCCGCAGTAAAAACAACTTCAACAACTTGGGGCGGAAATCTCCAAAGCAGTGCTACTACTACAAATCCTTCTAAAAGCATCGTGCAAACCGGCGTATTTGACCCCAGCAATTTACCTGCTGATTGTGAGAGTACAATATATGATAAAAACGGAAATGCGTTATCATTAAAAGTAACATACTCTGCAAATAAAACAGATCCGACTAAATATGATATTAACTATGAGATTGATGACAGTAGTTCTAAACCACTTACAACCGGAAATTTAGCAACCGGCATTTCAATTGATAGTACAACCGGACCGGGAACTTATACAATTCCTTCTTTTACAGGAACCACTTCTACAGGAACCGGCATTCAAACCGGAGACATTAGTCTTGATGCTACGGCAGTTAGGACAGGGAGCAGTAATACATTAGTAGATAATGTAGATTCTAGTTTGGTTACCGGATCAATAAGTGTTTATGATTCATTAGGAAATGCGCATACATTAAATTTAAATTTTTGGAAAACCGCAGAAAATACATGGGATTGGAAAGCAACTATTCCGGATGCGGACGGAGCTTTATCAAATAATTCCGGTGAAATTACTTTTAATCCTGATGGAACTCTGGCTACCCCGTCGTCAAGTCCCATTCTAACATTTGACCCGACCGGAGGAGCAGAAAGCCAGAATATTGCACTTAACTTTGGCTCGGGTTCTTCAGGTTTAACGCAAAACTCAGGAAGTTCTCAGGTATCGGGTCTTACACAAAACGGTTCGGCAGCTGCCACGCTTTCCAATATAAATATAGATCAATATGGAAAGGTTGTCGGAATTTTTTCAAACGGCCAATCCAAGAATCTTGCACAGGTAATGGTAGCAACCTTTGCAAATAATAACGGGCTGGTAAGTGTAGGAGATAACATGTATAATGTAGCGGCAAACTCCGGTGACCCCAATATAAGTGAACCCGGTGAAACCAGTGCTACTACAATTCAATCAGGCGCACTTGAGCAGTCTAATGTAGACTTATCCAAAGAGTTTACAAACATGATAGTAGCTCAAAGAGGATTTGAGGCAAACGCACATGTTATAACAACTTCCGATACTTTATTGCAGGATATAACAAACCTTATTAGATAATTCTAAAATAAAGTTGAGTCTCACTTTAAATTAAAAAAATCAAAATGGTCTCTCCTTAGCAAGGGGGGACCGATTTTATCGCAGCTAAAATCAGGGAGATTTGTCTTGCCTTATAACATATTCCTGCAAATTTAAATCTATAAAATAATCTATTTGCATGTTCTTAATTCGAATGTCCTAATATTCTTCACTCTTAATTAAGAATAAAAAACAGTTAAATTTAAAACAAAACAAAATTAAAAAAACTCTCAGCCGGATTAATTGAATGTAAAAAATTACAAAAATTTTCGGAAGGAGGGGAATTACAACATCGCTGCATAGTCGTGATGTATTTGAAGCTCGATTTATTTTGCTGGGAAAATCCCTCTATTTCGGCTGAACCGTAAGTGTCTTCCTTTATTTAAGGGAGACTTTTTTGAATGCCAAGGTTAAACTTCTTTTATATGTAAATAACCAACCAATTGTAGAATAATAACCACTTCTTAAAAGTTAAATGAACAAATCGACTGCATATTAAGCACAGCTTTAAATATTATAAATACCAGTTCTTTTGGCATATCAATTGAAATTATATTCTAAAAAAAATAAACAATATGCCAATACCGGAAGAAAACTTAGAAGAAAAAAAAATAGAAGATATTAAGCCTGCGGTTCCAAAGCCCGTATTCAATTTTAAAATATTGTTAATAGGATTACCTGTATTTATTGTGCAGCTTATTATAGTTTATTTTATTACTGCAAATATTCTTTTGAAGAAAATTGAGAGCCGGGATATAAACAAAAATAGTAAAGTTAAAACGACTAAGGTAAAAAATGTCAAAGATGCAACGCCCGTAATTCTTGGTAAATTCATATACTCAATAAATGATATAATTGTTAATCCTGCCGGTACGGACGGTAAAAGGCTTTTGCTTACTTCGGTCGGTCTGGATGTTCCCCAGGCTAAAATGGAAGATGAACTGAAGACTAGAATTGATATGGTTAAGGATGCGGTTATAAGTACGCTTTCCAGTAAAAGTATTACCCAGCTAATTAATACAACATACAGGGACAGCCTAAAAACAGAAATTGTAGCTAAATTAGGGAAAATGATTCCCGAAGTTAAAATTAATAGTGTTTATTTCAGCAAATATATAATTCAATAAAATTATGCTTAAGGTTTCCCAAAATGGCTGAAGTACTTTCACAGCAAGAAATAGATCTTCTTCTAAATAAAGTTAAAAGCGGAGAAGAACAAACCCCGGCTCAAAATTCGGAAAAGGAAGCCGTACTTTTTGATTTCCGGCTTCCAAACAGAATTTCCAAAAATCAGCTTAGAACAATAAGGAACATACACGAAAACTTTGCGGAAAGTTTAACCTCTTTTCTTGTTTCCAAGCTTCAATGTATTGTTAATATTAATGTTACCTCCATAGACCAAATTTATTATTCTGAGTATATTTTATCGGTTTCTAATCCGGCATGCCTTCATACATTCGACATAAAAAATACCGATATTAAAGGAATTCTGGAGCTGAATTTGGATCTTTCTCTTGCATTGGTAGACCGGTTGCTGGGCGGCAACGGTGCGGGTACGAAGCAGACAAACATGATTACTCCTATAGAGCAGAAAGTTTTGAGCGTAATTGCAGAAAGAGTAATGTTCGATTTGCGCAAAGCATGGCAGATTGTAGATAACTACGAATTCCGTGTTGAAAGATTTGAAGCAGATATTGATTTTGCACAGATTACATCGCAGAGCGAATCTGTGCTGCTGATTTCCTTTGAAATTACAATTGCTGAAAAATCTTATATGATGAATATTTGTTATGCAACTTTTGCTTTCGATACCATTTTATCCAAGCTTTCATCTCAAAAGTTGTCTTCAATTAGGCCTACAAAATACCAGGGAACAACTTCCAGTGAAATTCTTGCAAATCATTTATATAAAACTTTTTTACCCGTATCGGTAGAATTCGGAACTGCAAAAATTACGGTAAAAGAAATTTTTGAGCTTGAAAAAGGAGACATAATAAAACTTGAAACCTTGATAAGTGATGAACAATTAATTAAAATCGGAAACAAAACACTTTTTTACGGCCGGGCAGGGGTAGTTAACAAACATAAGGCAATTAAAATTACAAGAAAAGCAGAACCGAACAATAAGTTAGAATAGGGTATTTAAATGAACGACAATAAAGAAAATCAACCGGAAGAAGAAAATAATAACGGCAGCGACGAAATTTTCTCTAACCCGGATGGGCGCCGGAAAAATTCCAAAATTGCTGCAGGCGTAGCCGATTTTGAAGAATTCGACGACTCTAAAATTAAAGGAACCGGTACAAACGACAAACTGAACTTTCTACAGGATCTTCACCTAAATGTTTTTATAGAACTAGGCAGAACCCAAATGCAGATTAAAGAAATTCTGGAATTGGAAAGAGGTTATGTTATTGAACTTGATAAGCTGGCTAGCGAACCGGTTGACATATATGTTAACAATAAAAAAATTGCCGAAGGGGAAGTTGTTGTTATTGATAAACATTTCGGTATAAGAATTACAAGTTTGAATGAAGTAAACAACAGGATAAAAGGTATTTAATAATGGCATTTGTTGATGTTGTAAAAGCTATTATTCCGCTGCTTATTATTGTCGGCTTATTATACGGTGTTTTGTTCTTTATAAAAAAATACGGCGTATCATTTAAGGGGAAAAAAAACGGCTCGGTCAATATAAATGTCTTAAGTTCTCAAATGATTATGCCGAAAAAATATATTTCGGTAGTAAAAGTTGAAGATAAATTTTTGGTACTTGGAGTAAGCGAAAATTCAATTACGCTTCTTAAGGAACTGGATAAGACTGCGGAAGCCAACGAACCCTTCAAAGTTAACGATGGTAAAAATAATTTTTTGGATTTATTAAAAAAGAATCTCGGATTAAAATGAAGAAGGCTGTTTTACTGTTTTTATTTATAATATTTATCTGCAGCCCTGCGGTAATTCACGCACAGCAGGCAGCAACAGTTCCGTTTCCACATATAGGAATTAACTTCGGTACATCAAGCAAGCCAGGTGATATTTCAACTACCCTTCAGCTTCTTCTGCTGCTAACGGTTCTATCATTGGCACCTTCGCTGATGATAATGACAACTTCTTATTTAAGAATTATTATTGTTTTTCACTTTCTGAAGACTGCATTGGGTACACCGCAAATGCCGCCAAGCCAGCTTGTGGCAGGTATTTCCCTTTTTATTACGTTTTTTATTATGGCGCCTACATGGAGTAAAGTAAACACAGCTGCACTAAAGCCGCTGATGAACGGGAAGATAACGGCAGAGCAGGCTTATGACAAAGGCATTCAGCCGGTTAGGGAGTTTATGTTTCGTAATGTTAGAAACGAAGACCTTGAATTGTTTCTTGGTTTGGCTCACCTTAAAAGACCTAATGACAGAAGTGATTTGCCGACTTATGTTCTTATTCCTGCATTTGTAATAAGCGAGTTAAGAGCAGGCTTTATAATCGGCTTTTTCCTCTTCATCCCTTTTGTAATGATCGATATGATTGTTGCCAGTATCCTTATGTCTATGGGTATGATGATGCTGCCTCCCACACTTATTTCGCTGCCATTTAAAATTTTGTTATTCATCCTTGTAGACGGATGGCATTTAATAATAGGATCTGTAGTAAGGAGTTTTATGTAAATGACGGAAGAATTAGTTATAGAAGTATTAAAGGAAGTTTTTTATACTACGTTTATAATCTTGCTGCCTGTGCTTGGTGTGTCTCTGGTTGTTGGAATTATAATTTCAATTTTCCAGGCTGCTACATCAATACAGGAAATGACGTTGACGTTTGTACCTAAAATTCTTGTTACTGCCGTAACGCTGCTTTTTCTTATGCCGTGGATGATAGATAAAGTAGTAGCCTTTACGAATAAAATGCTAACTATGTTTATAACTGTGGTAAAATGATAAATATACCAACCGGCGATTTTGTAATTGGTCTGCTGATTTTTTTAAGAATAGCCGCGGCGTTTTTTTCATCGCCGGTATACGGGCATCCGGCTGTTCCTGTTCTTGCTAAATTATTTATATCGCTAATTCTTGCTTATATAGTATTTCTAACAATAGATAAATCCCGGATAATTGTTGAATATACATTGGGCTGGTTATTTGCAAATGCGGTAAAAGAAATAATAACAGGATTAATACTCGGCTTTATGTTGAATTTTGTTTTTCACGGAATACAATATGCAGGCTCTTATATAGGTTTGAATATGGAATTGTCTATGGCGGAAACTTTTGATCCCGTAAGCGGAAGCAGTACAAACGATATTGGGCAGGTACTGTTTATGGCTTCGCTTGTATTATTTTTTCTTATAAACGGTCATCATTATGTAATCAGTGCACTTGTTTATTCGTTTTCCATAATACACCTGGGAAAGTTTGCTATTAACCGGCCTGTTTACGAACTGCTTATTAAATATTCCGCTGTAGTTTTTGTAATAGCAGTAAAAATAGCTTCACCGATAATCGTATCTTACTTTTTGTTGTACATTGCGGAAGGAATAATATCTAAGGTTATTCCACAGATGCAGGTTTTTTTTGTAGTTCAGCCGCTTGCAGTCGGACTGGGTTTTATGCTGCTGGCCATAATGGTGCCGGTTTATTTTTATGTAATAAAATTTATGTTAAAAGGCTACGAAGATAATTTAATGTCTTTAATAAAAGCAATGGGACAATAGAATATGGCAGAAACCGACGGACAAGAAAAAACCGAACAGCCAACCGGTAAAAAGCTGGAGGAAAGCCGCGAAGAAGGAAGAGTTGCAAAAAGCATGGAGATAAGCTCATTTGCTGTTTTTACCACCGGTATGATTATGGTTTATTTAACACAGGGTTTATTAAGCAGCCGTATTACAAATTTTTCTTTAAACATTTTTAGAAACCTGGATGTATTAACTGTAAACAACAATATGTTGATGGGCTTTGCAAAACAAGCCATAAGCTTTTTTCTTGTAACTCTTATTCCGGTTTTAGCTGTGTTGTTTATAGTAAGCCTTGGTGCAAATATTGCGCAAGTGGGGTTTAAGATTAGTCCTAAAGCATTAATGCCTAAGTTTGATAAAATTAATCCTCTCTCTGGAATAAAAAAAGTATTTTTCTCATCCGGTTCTTTAGTTGAACTTTTAAAGTCGATTCTAAAACTTGTGGTAATCGGGTGGTTTACTTATACATTTTTGGTCCATTTTATAATTGAATCTTCCTCTCTGGTTGAGCTGAGTATTACAGGTATATTAAAATTTATGGTAAGTGCTTCTTACGGTTTAATATGGAAAATTACCATGATTTATATTGTTATAGCAGCTCTGGATTTTATTTTCCAAAAGAAAAAGTTTAAGAAAGAAATGATGATGACCAAACAGGAAGTTAAGGAAGAAAATAAACAAACCGAAGGTGATCCGCAGATAAAAGCCAGAATAAAAAGACTTCAATACCAGGCAGCAAAAAAAAGAATGATGCAGAACGTACCCAAAGCAGATGTTGTAATAACAAACCCAACACATTATGCAATTGCATTAAAATATAATTCCCCGGAAGATACCGCACCAAAGGTACTTGCAAAGGGTGTTGATGAACTGGCACAAAGGATTAAACAGATAGCCAAAGAAAATGGAGTGCCTTTGCACGAAGACCGCGAACTGGCTAGAGCGCTTTATAAAGTTTGCGATGTAGGGGATGAAATTCCGTCAGCTTTGTTTAAAGCAGTTGCCCAGGTTCTTGCGTATGTTTATCAATTAAAAAACAATAAGAAAAGGATGTCAATAGTTTAAGTTGAAATCTCTCGGAAGAAATACTGATATTATTTTAGCCTTCGGTCTTATCTTTATGCTGGGGCTGATGATATTGCCGCTGCCTGCTCCGCTGCTGGATTTTTTTCTGGCACTGAATATTTCTATGTCTGTTTTAATTCTTATAGTGTCGTTATACATTCAGTCTCCCTTGGATATATCGGTATTTCCCGGACTGCTTCTTGTACTCACGCTTTTCAGGCTTTCATTAAACATAAGCTCAACAAGATTAATTTTACTTGACGGATATGCAGGAAAGATAATTGATACTTTCGGCCAGTTTGTTGTAGGCGGAAATTATGTTGTAGGTTTTATAATCTTTATTATACTTGTTATCATTCAGTTTATTGTAATAGTAAAAGGATCAGGCAGAATTTCCGAGGTAGCCGCAAGGTTTACACTTGATGCAATGCCCGGCAAGCAAATGGCAATTGATGCCGATTTAAACACCGGCTTAATTACAGAAGCCGAAGCAAGAGCAAGAAGAGAAGCAATAAGCAGAGAAGCAGAGTTTTACGGTGCAATGGACGGTGCAAGCAAGTTTGTTAAAGGCGATGCCATTGCGGGCCTGCTTATAAACGCAATTAATATAGTCGGAGGATTTATTATTGGCGTTGCCGGTAAAGGAATGTCCTTTTCGGATGCAATTCACAACTACACAATTTTAACAATAGGAGACGGCCTGGTTTCCCAGATTCCCGCACTTATTATAGCAACATCGGCAGGGCTTGTTGTAACCAGAAGTGCGGCATCTGCCGCATTGGATTTACAAATGAGGAAGCAGCTGCTTTCCAACCCGCGGGTACTTGCAACAGTATCCGGTGCTGTGGGGTTGTTTTCGCTTGTGCCGGGTATGCCGATGATTCCTTTTCTTTTATTAAGTGCTTCACTGGGCTTTGCATCCTACTTTACAAAGAAAAACCGCTTAAAATCTTCTGTTAGTGAACAACCGCAGGAAGTAGCAGCGGAGCCCGTCGAAGAAAAAGTTGAACAATATCTGCAGGTAGATCCTGTTGAAATAGAAATAGGCTACGGGTTAATAAGCCTTGTAGATGAAAAACAGGGCGGAAATCTTTTCCAGAAAATATCTTCAACTAGAAAATATATTGCGCTTGAATACGGCGTTTTAATTCCGCCGGTTAGAGTAAGAGATAATCTTCAACTGGAACCAAATGAATATATAATAAAAATAAAAGGAAATGTGGTTGCATCATACGAAATTTATCCAGATATGTTTTTGGCAATGAATCCCGGCAGTATAACCGGGCAGTTAAGCGGTATTCCTGCAAAAGATCCCGCATTTAATCTTTCCGGTTATTGGGTATCCAGGGAAGAAAAAGATAAAGCAGAACTTCTGGAATATACGGTGGTCGACAGTATTTCGGTCCTTTCCACTCATCTTCAGGAAACTCTTAAGAAAAACTTCGATAAAATATTAACAAGGCAGGCTGTTAAACAACTGCTGGAAAATCTAAAGAAAGAATACCCTGCCGTAGTTGAAGATATAAATGTAGAAACTCTTACTCTTGGTATGATTGAAAAAGTTTTACAAAACCTTTTAAAGGAATTAATCCCTATAAAAGATCTTGTACAAATACTGGAAGCTCTTATAGACTATTCCAAAGTTACTAAAAATATTGAAGTACTTACCGAGTATGTACGGCATTCGATGGGCGATACCATTGCAAACTTATATAAAGACAACAACGGCATTATTCATGCGGCTGCACTCGGCGGCGAAATAGAATCTACAATTACAAAAGCACTTCAAAACCAGAAAGAAGCCGTGCAAACACTTGGGCTTACTCCTATTGTGTTAAAAGAGTTGAACGAAACTATAAAAATTTATATTGAACAATTTAAAATGCTCGGATATGTCCCCATAATAATTACTTCGGCAACAATAAGGCCTTATTTTTACAGGCTTATTAATTCCAGTTATCCGGATCTGGTTGTACTTTCTTATTCGGAACTTCCGTCGAACATTGAAATTGAGTTTATAGAAAAATTAGAGGTAGCAGATGCAAATTAAAAAATTTATTGCGCCCACATTAAAAGAAGCCTCCGCAAAAATGAAGGATGAACTTGGAGGTGAAGCTGTTATACTAGGAACGAGGGTAATTTACGATCACAGCCGCGGCTCCCAAAAGATGTTTGAAATTACTGCCGGTATAGAAGAACCGGAAACAGTGCCGGAGTATGCCGGTTCTTCCGATTTTGATTATGAAATTCGAAGGCCTCAAAGACAGGCTTCATCCAAAGGCCGGGTTCATGCTGCCGCTAACTACGGTACCCAAAACAAGCCTGAATTGCCGGAAGAGCTGCGCAGGTTGTCGGAAAGAATTTTTATAAATCCTTCTGCGGACCTGAATATGCAAAAAGCAAAAGTGTATACAAACGGGCAAAGCAAGCCTAAACACCAGGCCGATAACAATATTGAAAATGAGATAAAAGAAATTGTAGCATCTTTATTTTACAAAGATTTGCAAAAACCCGTTGTTGCTTCCCTGGTTAACCAGCTAAAAAAATATAAAGGCCTTTTACAAAAATCCAACATAAGCAGCTATGTCTTGTCCGGTATGGCATCTATGATTCCTACATACCATTTTGAAGTTCAAAAAAATAATAAACCGAAAGTAGTTGCATTGGTTGGGCCTACAGGAGTAGGAAAAACTACATGCATAGCAAAGCTGGCGGTTATATCCAAAATACTGCATAACCTAAGTGTGGGTTTGATTTCTATCGATACTTACAGGCTTGGTGCATTGGATCAGCTGAGAATATTTTCCGAAATTAGCAATGTGGATATGCTTGTTGCTTACGAGCCCAGGGATGTACCCGGCCTGATGAATTCATTTAAAAATAAAGATATTATTTTTATTGATACTGCAGGCAGAAGCCAGAATAACAAAGAACAATTAATTAATGCAAAAGAATTTTTAAACGCTGCAAACGTGGAAGAGACTTACCTTGTTTTAAGCTCTACCGGTACATCCCGCAACCTGCTGGATGTTGCCAAAAAATTTAAAGTGCTTAATTATAATTCGGTTATATTTACAAAAATTGATGAAGCCGTAACTTTCGGAAATATTTTAAATGTTGTTAGTGCCTTTAATATTCCGGTTTCTTTTTTAACAAACGGCCAGGTTATACCGGATGATATTATTTCCGCCGACCCCGAATTTATTGCAAACATGATTTATACAGGGAAGATAAATTAATGACGGGCCAGGCCGAAAGATTGCTGGAACTAAAGGGACTGCAAGATAACCGGATTAAAAGCTCATCGCAAAAAATTTTTGCATTTACTTCCGGCAAAGGCGGTACCGGCAAAACTTTTTTATCTTTAAATATTGCGTATGTTTTGTCCGAAAAAGGTAAAAAAATTTTATTCCTGGATCTGGATTCAAATCTTTCCAATGCCAATATATTATTGAATGAAATAGCATCAAAAACAATGTACGGGTTTTTTAACGAGCAGAAACTTCTAAACGAATTAATAACCGAATATAAACCCAACCTGCATTTTATCTTCGGGGATTCAGGCAGGCTTAATTACCCGGTTAAGAGAAGCGGAATAGTATCCAAGCTGTTCAGCCAGCTAAGGCAAATGCAAAATAATTACGATTTTATTTTTCTGGATACCGGCTCCGGTGCAGGGGATGAAATTTTATCCGTGCTTCTTAATGCAGACTCCAACATTATAGTAACTTCAACTGAGCCGACTGCAGTAATGGACTCTTACGTAATGCTTAAGCTTTTAAATGCCAACCGCTATTCGGGCAATAAATTAATTATAGTGAATAAATGTTTCGAAGAAGAAGACGGGCAGGTTACGTTTAATAACCTTACCATGGCGGCTAATCATTTTTTAAAAGATAAGCTTTTTTTTCTAGGCGAAATAAATTTCGATAAGTTGGTCAGTAAATCCATTATATCCCAGGAATTATTTTTAAAAACATATTCCGGATCGCCGGCTGCAAATCAAATTGAAAAAATTGCGGCAAAGATAAACAAAATCACTCATGTGGCTAATAATCACCAGACGGAATTTACCCGCGTAATTTAATCCTAAAAAAACAGCCGATTATTTTCATTTAAATAAAGATTTAAAAGAAATAACTGCTGGTATAAAATTTGAATTTTCAATACGGAAGTAATAACAGTTAATAGTTAAGGGTTAAAAGTTAATTGTCTGAACCTATTAACCATTAACTATTAACAGACAACGAAGTATATGAATAAAATAGTAATGCAGTCCGGCTTTTTGGTTTTTTTCTTATCAATTATTTTTTTCAGCCGTATAGGGCTGCCGCCTGTTCAGGTTGTTTTCAGGTCGTTTATAGTTTTTACGGCATCCACCATTATGCTGGGAATTATAGTGCTCGTATTTATTAGGTCGATAAACAAAACTTCGTATAAGAAGAAAGAAATTTTAGAGAATAATAACAGGAAATAATTAAAATGGATAATGCAAATTTGTGGGCAGAATTTAAAAGTGCCCCGTCTGCAAACATAAAAAAACAAATAATTATGAATTATATGAAACTGGTTCACTACGTAATTCATAATTTCAAATTTGTATCCTTAGAATTATTGGATGACCGGGACTATTTTCAGTTTGGAGTTGAAGGCTTAAGTGAAGCAATAGACAGGTTCGATCCCGATTACGGTACAAAGTTCGAAACTTATGCTATTCAAAGGATAAGGGGAAAGATTATCGATGAGCTGAGAAAACTTCAAATAAAACCACGGCCGGTAACAGCGGATAAACATCAGGCGGCATATTCAAATGTTTCGTTAACAAGCCCTGTTGAAGATGAAGACGGCTACATGCTTTATGAAATAATACCGGATGATATGGAAATTCCCGATGAAACAGCAGAAAAGAACGAAGCTAAGGAATTTCTTGTTGAAGCAATAAAAAACCTGGAAGAAAGAGACAGGCTAATTATAAGCTTATACTATTATGAAAATTTAAATTACAAAGAAATAGCAAAGCTGCTAAATATTACGGTATCACGCGTATCCCAGGTTCATACAAGAATAATAGATTTGCTAAAAACCAAACTGGCTTATTTAAATGACTAGCATTGTTCCCGGAAATATTAAAGAAAAAGAAACTTATATTAAGCTTCTTTCCGGTATAAGAAATCTTCCGTCGATTCCCGTTATTATTTTTGAAGTATCCAAGCTGCTCGGTAATCCTAATACAAGTGCATCCGACCTTGGAAAAATAATAAGCAAAGACCAGGGGCTTGTTGCAAAAATATTAACTGTTGCAAATTCTCCTTTATATGGGCTGCCGAGAAGAGTTTCTACAATAGAATTTGCTATTGTTATTCTCGGGTTTGATCATATAAAAAACATAGTAATGGCTCTTTCCATGGTTGAAGCATTCAAAAGAAACGGAGGGACAAACTGGAATAATAAATCCTATTGGAACCACACACTGTTTACCGCAACTGCTGCAAAACGTATTGCCGATGAACTAGGCTACCCAAAATCAGGAGAAGCTTTTACAGCCGGTTTGCTGCATGATTTGGGTATTTCAATTATTCAAAGGTATTTTAATAAAGAGTTTGAATCGATTTGCAGAACAGTGGATGAGCAGCAAATGAGATACTTAAATGCGGAAGAAAACATACTCGGTTTAACGCACCAGGAAATAGGAAAATTCTTAATTAATAAGTGGAACCTGCCGGATGTATTAGGCGAGGCTATCGCTAATCACCACAACCCGTCAAAGTCCGAAAGTAATCCTGTGCTTGCATCAATAATTCATCTTGCGGATTATATGACCCAGCGCCTGAACACCGGGTGCTTCTACTGGGATGACGACATGGACTTTGATGACGGCATTATTGAAATATTAAAGTTTGGAGACAAAGCAAGGTTAAATAATTTTATTGATCGCCATGAGGAACTATTTAAAGGACATGCATCGGTAACAAGTTATTAAAATAAACAATGGAATTATCAGTATTAAATAAAAAAAAGGAAAGGACGGAATTAATCTTAAGGAATATTTTCAACCTTCCGCCGGTTCCCAAAGCTATTAAGGAAGCACTGGAGCTGCTTAGCAATCCTAATACAAATAATTCCAAATTATCTTATGTTATTTCTACAGACCAGGGGCTTGTAACAAAAATTTTAACAATTGCCAATTCACCTCTTTACGGTTTGATTAGAAAAGTAACGACAATTGATTTTGCAATTCTCGTTTTAGGGTTCCGGGAGCTTAAAAATATTATTTCCGTACTTTCCGTTGTAGAAACCTTTAAGAATAAAACGGATCAATATCTTAATCAAAACGAGTTTTGGCTGCATTCTTTTTTAACCGGCATTGCATCCAGAAGGCTTGCTGCCGACCTTGACTTTCCTGATGAAGGCGAAGCTTTTATTGCAGGGTTTTTGCACGACCTGGGCTTTTCCGTTATTCACAGGTTCATGCATTCAAGCTTTATAGAAATTGCGGGTCTTGTTGAATACACCGGGATAAGTTACCGTGAGGCAGAATTTGAAGTGCTTGGAATGACGCATGAACAGGTAGGATATTACCTGCTTGATAAGTGGAATTTTCCCCGGCAGTTATGCGATGCTGTTCTTAATCATCACAACCCGGAAAACTCGCTGCAAAACAAAATTCTGTCTTCCATTATTCATCTGGTAGATTATATGACTCAAAAGCTAAGCATGGGCAATTCTTACTGGGATAAAGATATTCAGCTAAACCTTACGGAACTTTCCGGCTTAAGAATTAGGAACATCGATGAGGCGGATAAACTTTTCCGTGAATACGAAGAATTATTAATTAAACAGGTAAATTCTGCGGGTATAATAAGTTGAGAGTAATTAAAAATAATACGCGCATATACAAAGCGTTTCATCAAACGCTTCCCTCAATTACAAAATCGGGAACTTCTTCAGCGGCAGCGGTGCTTAATAATAATTCCCAAGAAGGTACGGAATACTTTTATACTAAAGATTACAATACCATAATTAAAATTTTGGAATTCGGTAAAAATATAAAAATATTAAACAACATTACGGAAGCAGAAGAAAATTTCAGACTTCTTCTTAATGATCTTTTTAGTTGTAAAGAAACGAATATTTTACAGTTCAACGAGGAAAAAACAGCGCTTAAATCAATTTTACAGCCTGTTTCATCAAGAGCAAAATATTTTATAAACAGTCTGGCAGCCGCCGGAACTTTAAATGAAATATTGAAGACAGGCAAGCATAAAATTATCCGTGATTCGCTTGTATATGATATTGACGGCACAAAGTCATTTTACCTTATAATTCCTTTTTCCGGTGATGGTAAGTGCAGCGGGATTTTGTCCGTTTTAATGCCGTTTTCCCTTAACGAAAATTCAATTGAAATTCCGCTTATTAAAATAAGCCTGGAGATGTTTCTGAATAAACTGGAAGCAATAGAAAAACAGGAAGAATTAAAAAGCGCTTACAACCAACTGCAGGTTTACCAGTCGAAGCTTTCGAATGATTACAAATTATCCGCAATAGGCGAATTAACCGGCGGAATTATGGAAGATGTACTTTCCCCGCTGCAGGTAATTACAACAAGCACGGAATTATTAAAACATGAAAATTCACCTGCGGATGATAAAGTGCTGGATACTATAAATTTTCAGGTTCAAAAAGTTAAAAGTGTTGTTAACAGGCTTGTAAAATTTGCAGGCACAGTAGATGTAAAGAATAAAGTATATCCTTGTAATATCAACAATATTATAGTTGAATTTTACCGGATGTTTAGTTCATCTCTTAAAAACGAAAACTACGAGTGCGTACTTGACCTTGGAAATAATATTCCTTCTTTACTTACGCATCCCAATTATATAAACCAGGTTTTAATGAATATATTTTCCTTGTTAAAAGCCGGCGGCAAGAAAGCCGGAGGAATATTCATACAAACCAAATGTATAAAGAATAATGTAGAGGTAAAATTTTTATCAACGGATTATTTTGAATACTTAAACGGAAATATATTAAACCCGGAACAGGATGTTAATGTAAAAATAATTAATAATTTAATGATTAGGCATCAGGGCAAAACAAAATTTGATTCAAATAAAAACAGAGGTACAATAATTATATTATCGTTTCCTTTAATAAGAAAGGTTGAAGGATGAAAATCTTTTTCTCCGTTTTAATTGTTTTATTTATTGCAGCTTCATCATACTGCAAAAGCGGTAGAGATGAAGTAAGGTATACCGCCGGAGCAGGTGTAAGCAGTGACAGTGTTAATATTAGGCAGCTTGTAGCGGCTCAAATAGAACATGCACGTAAAGAACAGGTTTTGGAAAAATCAAATAGAAAAAGGATGGTATCTAAAGTGCCGGTAAACAGCTATAATGCAGTTGATAAGAGTTTGTTAAATAATATGCCGGGCTCATTAAATGCATATTACAAGACAGTGCTAAAAATATCTTTCCTTGGTTTCATCTCTATAATAGCTGCTTTAATAATATATTTTAGAAGAAGACTTCGTGTTAGAACGGCTTTTGTTAATAAAACTTTTAAAGACAATATAAAGTTGTTAAGAGAAGAAAAATTATTTGTAAAAAATAATCCAAAGCTTTCCAAATTAAGGAATGAACTCGGCAGCAGCCCTGAAGCATTTAATTATTCCAAAGAAAGAATTTCCAAAACAGCCAAGGATATGAACATATCCAAAGGCGAAATATTATTGGCTGCAAAAATAAAAGCGCATCAGTTAAACAAGAACCAAACAATCTAAGAAATAGTTATTAGACCGGAGGATAAAACAATATGGTAAGCGGAATTGATATGGCGGCAAGGGGAATGCAGACAAGGATGAAAAATCTGGATATTGTAGCTAATAACCTTGCTAATTCCAACACAACCGGTTTTAAAAGAGAACTGCCGTTTTCTACTATGCTGGATCAGTTCGGCAATGTTACCATAAAACAAAATACGGATTTTAACCAGGGTGAAGTTGTACAGACTTCGAACCCGCTTGATCTTGCAATTTCCGGTAAAGGATATTTTGTTGTTCAAACGGATAGAGGAAAGGAATTAACCAGAGACGGCGGCTTTAAAATTAACAACGACGGGTATCTTGTTAACGGAAATGGAGACGAAGTTTTGGGAAACAACGGGCCAATCTATTTGAATACATTAAACTCCGATAAAAAAAATCAAATTACAATTTCCAACAAGGGGGAAATTAGTCTGGGCAAAGATGTAGTGGATACTTTGTTAGTTGCACAAATGAACGACCCGGAAAATGCCCAAAGAACAGAAGGTGTAAATTTTTCTCCGGGCCCGGCAGGTTATAAAATTCTGTCGGATGATAATTACACTATTAAACAAGGCTACCTGGAGGAATCCAATGTTAACCCAATTAAAGAAATGGAAGAAATGATTCAGTTAAGCCACGAATATGATTCATCTCATAAAATGATTAATTATCTGGATAAATCGCTTGATGAAGCAAACCAAATTGGTAAAGTATAACGGAAGGAGAAGAATATGCCCACAAGAGCATTAAGAACAGCAGCATCCGGTATGTATGCACAGGAATTGAATATAGAAGTTATTGCAAACAACATTGCAAACATAAATACTACCGGGTATAAAAAGAACAAAGCTGAATTCCAGGATTTGATGTACCAGCAGGTTAACGTAAGCCCGGTTAACTCTACGGGCAACGATGTAAACGGGGTTTCGTCTAATACAATTCAAATTGGCAACGGCGTGCAGCCTACTTCTACCGAAAAGATTTTTTCTCAAGGCGATATAACCGCTACCAACAACCAGCTAGATTGTGCTATTCAGGGAGACGGATTTTTCCAGGTCAGAAGAAGCGACGGGACCTATGCATACACCCGCGACGGTTCGTTTCAAGTAAACTCGGAAGGTAAGATTGTTACCTCGAGCGGTTATGTACTGGATCCGGGGCTTACGTTAGATTCCAGTGCGCTTAGTGTTTCCATAGCAAAGGACGGCACTGTTACTGTTAATCAGGTAGGCGGCAGTTCTTATGTACTGGGCAATGTTCAGCTTGCAAGGTTTTTAAACCCCGGCGGTTTAAAATCTATAGGTGATAATCTTTACGAACAATCCGAAGCTTCCGGGACGCCTATAATAGGCACTCCCGGTTCGGACGGATTTGGTACTATAAATCAGGGCTATCTTGAATCCTCTAATGTAGATATTGTGGAAGAGATGATTGCTATGATATCCGCACAAAGAGCTTACGAAATAAATTCAAAGACCGTTCAAACGGTTGAAAGTATGATGCAAATGGCAAACAACTTAAAGACTTCATAAAATGAATGCGGTAATAATATTCATATTGTCATTTTTAATTAATTCCAGTAATACTTTTAAAAGCGAACTGGAAAGTTATTTAAAGAAGAATCTTTCCGGATATAAGAATTATAAATTCGAAGTTCTTCAAATGCCGCAAGAATATAAGAAAATAGAATTGATAAAGCCGGATGATTTTAATTTAAACGGCAGCATAGTTTATGTGCCGGTAAAAATTGTAGATAAAACCGGAAGAGTTTACAAATCAATTTTATCCGTAAAGCTAAAACTTTATAAAGAAGTTGTTGTAGCGGTTAAACAAATACACAGGAGAGAAGACTTAACCGGAGATGATTTTATATTAAAAGAAAAAGACATTACAAACATTACCGGAACTCCTCTTTATTCGTTAAAGGGAATTAATTCTTTTAGAAGTATTGTTAACCTAAGGCCGGGAGACGTTTTAATAAAACAAATGATTCAGCAGATACCAATTGTTAATATAGGGGACCGGCTGCATGCAGAATACATTTACGGCGGCGTTGTAGTAACTACGGATGTGTACGCAAGGCAGGAAGGGGTTTCCGGCCAGGTAATTTCCGTAATTACAAGTGATAAGAAATTTTTTAAAGCAAAAATAGTTAATTCAAAAAGCGTAATAATTATTGAGTAAGTTTATGAAGAAATTAGTTTTATTCGAAGTAATCTTTTTTACCGCCGGTGTATTTGCACAAAACATGACGCAGAATGCGTTCTCTTCACTTTTCTCGGATCAAAAAGCAAGTCATGTAGGTGATGCAATTACGGTTTTGGTTATGGAATCATCTCAGGCATCGAATGATGCGGAAACATCTACAAACAGAGCAAGCACATTGGGCATATCCGGTAAAGGGGATATGGGTACCAAACAGTTACCGGGAGCTGATTTAAGCCTTGGTACAAATAATGATTTTAAAGGTACAGGCTCCACCAAAAGCGAAGGTTCGGTTAATACAAAAATAAGTGCAACGGTAGATTCCGTTTTTTCAAACGGCAACCTTTTAATAGAAGGCAGCCGGAAAATTATTATTAACGGCCAGGAACAAAAAATTTATATAAAAGGAATTGTCCGGCCTTCGGATATTTCTCCGGATAATTCCGTACTGTCTTATAACATTGCGGAAGCTCAAATTATATTTACCGGTGACGGCACAATAAACAGTGCCCAGCACCCGGGCTGGTTAACCAGGTTTTTGCACTGGATATTTTAAACTTAAGGTAGAACATGAAAAAATTGATTGTTACAATATTGCTGTTTGGCTTTACTTTTCTTTATGCTCAGAGAATAAAAGATATTGCATATATAACCGGTGAAGGCAGCCAGCAGATTATTGGTTACGGTTTGGTTGTGGGATTATCGGGCAGCGGCGATACTCAGCGCTCAACATTTACTATTCAATCAATTACAAGTATGCTTAAGAGATTCGGAATTACAGTAACGCAGGATAATCTCCGCACAAGAAATGCAGCGGCTGTTATGGTTACCGCAACGCTTAATGAATCGTTAAAGCCGGGCGCCAAGTTTGATGTTACGGTATCTTCTCTGGGCGATGCTTCCAGCCTGCAGGGCGGAACACTTCTTATGACGCCTCTTTCCGATATGAGCGGAAAGGTTTATGGTTATGCCCAGGGGGCAATATCGGTAGGCGGCTACAATATTAGAACAGCAACCGGTAACAGAGTTTCCAGCAACCAGGCTCTTGCCGGGAGAGTACCTATGGGCGGTATACTCCGGCTTCCGCTTGAAGTCGGCTCATTAAACAATAAAAATATAAATGTGTATTTACGCGAACCGGATTTGACAACTTCAAATAATATTGCTAATGCAATCAATTTAAAATTCGGAAATAATATAGCTGTTGCTAAGGATGAAGGTGAGGTAAACGTTAAAGTACCGGCAGCCAGTCAAAATAATATCGTTTCTTTTCTAGCTTCCCTGGAGGTTATAACCGTTCAAAAAGATGAGGTTGCAAAGGTTGTTCTGGATGAAAGAACGGGGACAGTTGTTGCCGGCAGTAATGTAAAAATTTTGCCTGCGTCAATTACTCACGGCAATTTAAACATTACTATCAGGTCGTACCCTATTATTTCGCAACCGGGTGCTTTTTCAAACGGTTCCACCAAAGTGTTTAATAATATTATACCTTATGTTTCCCAGGATTCTACAAACACAATAGCTATACAGGGGGCAACAACTGTGCAGCAAGTTGCCGCCGCATTAAATTCGCTTAAAGTTTCGCCGCGGGATATAATCTCAATTTTCCAGGCGCTTAAAAAAGCCGGTGCACTTATTGGTGAACTTGTTATTATTTAAGTTAAAGAAGTTAAATGACGAATTTGCAATTAAAAATAACCGATCCTATAAAACAAATTTCTTCTGTGCAAACCGTTTCGCATAATTATTCCGATGCGCAGAAAACAAAAATAGCAAATGCGGCTAAGGAATTTGAAGGCCTTTTAACTTCTATGATGCTGAAAAGCATGACGAAAACTACAGACGGCATGTTCGGCAGCAGCAGCTTTGGCGGAGATGATTTCAACATGATTTTTATGAATGAAATTGCATCCTATATATCGGAGAAAAAAGACCTTGGTATTGCGGATATTCTTTATAAAAAGATAACCGGCGAAAACCTAAACGTTAAACCCAAGCCGCAGGAATTACAGCCGCTAAAACCGGAGTTAAAACCCGAAGCAAAAACCGGTTTAAAATCTTCCGGCACCGGAATGGTACCATCGATTGAGCCAAGCAGTTTGGCCATGGAAAGACTTACACGTTACAATAATATTATAAACGAAGCTTCCGATACTTTTGGCGTTAACAAGAATTTAATTAAATCTGTAATCCTAACGGAATCGGCGGCAAAGGAAAATGCTGTCTCCGGTGCTAATGCAAAAGGCTTAATGCAGTTAATTGATTCTACTGCTTCGGAAATGGGCGTAAAAAATGTATGGAATCCAAAGCAAAATATTTTCGGAGGCACTAAATATTTAGCCGAAATGCTTCGAAAATATAATGGCAATCTGGATCTTGCTTTGGCATCGTATAATGCCGGTCCGCAAAATGTTGATAAATACGGCGGAATTCCGCCTTTTGAAGAGACACAAAATTATGTAAAAAGAGTTTTAGGATATTTAAACCACTTAACCGGAGGTAATAATGGAACTGAGCGATCTATTTAGATGCCTTAAAGATCAATATTTGGTACTGAAAGAATACCTGGATACACTACTAGAGCATCAAAAGGCCATAGTAAGCGGAAGCCTGGAAGGCATTGAAGAAACAGTTAAAAGGGAAGGCGCGCTATTGTTTAACATTGGCAGCCTGGAAACTAAAAGATTTGAAATTATCCAGCAGCTTGCCGTAAAATATTCCTTTGAAATAGACTCGAACAAGCTTTCCGATTTTATAGAAAAAGCTAAAGAACAGAAATTATTCGATACCTCGGCGCTTACAAACCTAAAAAGCTCGCTTCAGAAATTAATTTCCGAAATAATTAAAGTTAATACGCAAAATAAATTTTTAATTGAACAGGCAAGAAGTTTTATTAAGGAAGTAGTTTCTGCATTTACAAAATCCAATAGAAATGCTCTAGTAGACAGGAGATATTAAAATGGGCATAAGCAATATACTGGATATAGGGACAAGAAGTCTTACGGCATACCAGGAAGCTCTTGACGTAACGGCACAAAATATTTCTAATTCCGGCAACCCGGATTATTCCCGTCAAACTGCAGAGCTTGGTACGGAAAC
This sequence comes from Ignavibacteriaceae bacterium, assembly GCA_046704255.1. GTDB lineage: Bacteria > Bacteroidota > Ignavibacteria > Ignavibacteriales > Ignavibacteriaceae > FEN-1297. The sequence goes on from JBJKSH010000134.1 coordinate 45,290, forward strand.
ATCGCAGATGCGCGGCGGTTTTATTTGGGGTACCGGCGTTAAACTGGAAGATATAAACAGGATCCATGATGCTCTTACGGATCAGCAGTTAAGAAGTTATAATTCAAAATATGCCGGCAGTAATAATACAAATGTTTTGCTTAACCAGGTGCAGAGTCTTCTTAACGAACCTTCCGATCAGGGAATTTCCGGGCTAACCACCGCATTTTTTAATTCTTGGCAGCAGCTTTCCGTTACTCCTAATTCTGCTTCATTAAGGCAGAATGTAGTTCAGGCAACTCAGTCTTTAAGCGATCAAATACAAACGGTTAGCAGCGGGTGGGATTCAATTCAAACCAATATTAAAAACTCTGTTGGTACGGATGTAAACAGTATAAACAGCGATTTGCAGCAAATACAATCCTTAAATGAGCAGATATTCAATTTACAAAGCACAGGTCAGTCTCCAAATGATTTGCTTGATGCCCGTGACAAAGTAATTAACGATTTAAGCAATCTTGTTAATATTAATGTTAATTATGATTCAAGCAATGTAGCAAACATATCCATTGGCGGTGTGCTTGCGGTAGATAAGGTGCACTCGGTTCAGTTTAAGGCTGCAGTGCAAAACGGTAAGCTGGTTGTAACTAACCAAGATGGTTCGGCGGCATTAAATCTTACCGGCGGAAAATTATATGCGGAAACGGATGTTTACAACAATAAAATTCCTTCCTATAAAAGCAGTTTGGATTCTTTTGTAAACAACCTAATGCAGTCTGTAAACAGCGCACATTCAAGCGGATATACGCTGGATAATCCGCCGCAGACCGGAATAAATTTTTTCGACAGCTATTCGAACGGAGAATTAAAAATTAACAGTGCCATTCTTAATGATCCGAACAAAATAGCAGTATCATCGGACGGCACTTCCGGTAACGGCGACATTGCTTTAACCATTGCCGGTTTAAGTACAAATAAACAAGCAGACGGAAGCACAATACTGGATAAATATTCTTCCCTTGTAAATCAAATTGGCAGCGACACGAAGAATTCTTCCGACAAAGCAGATTCTTATAATCTGGCTGTTCAACAGCTTCAACAGCAGCAGGCTTCTTATTCCGGTGTATCCATAGATGAAGAAATGACAAATGTAATTGAATATCAAAAATCATATACTGCTTCGGCAAAGCTTATTTCTATTGCCGATCAAATGCTTCAAACTTTATTAAACATAGTGTCGTAATATGAGAATTACAGATTTAATGATAAGTAACGATTACCTGTACAACTTAACCGCAACTAAAAGTAAACTAAATGATTTACAAACTGAAATTGCTACGGGTAATAAAATTCAAAAGCCATCGGATTCTCCTGACGGTACTGTTAATATTATAGGATGGAATAACAGGATAAGCCAGGCTAATACTTTAATGAGCAATATAGATGACGGGCAGTCCTTTGTAAATGATTCGACACAGGCAATGCAGAATATTCAAGATCAAATTACAACGGTGCTGTCCAATTTAACGCAGGTACAAAACGCCACCAACTCGCAGAACCTGAACAATTTTGCACAGGAGATAGATTCGTCTTTATCGCTTATTCTCGATAGTGCCAATTCCAAATCCAACGGCAAATATATTTTTGGCGGAACCGATAATTCGTCGGCACCTTTCGGTTATTCGTCCGATGGTAAATCCATTGAAGTAAAAGGAAGCAACATTTCCGGAACGCAGAGTATTTATATTTCTCCGGATATAAAGCAGCAAATTAATTTTTCCGGCACGGATGTTTTCGGTACAATTGTAAAAGGAAACGGAAATATAGATTCAAGCACTGCAGTCGGTCAAGCAGTTTCCGGGCAGACAAATGTTTACGACGCATCCGGGAACCAGTACACTTTTAAAACCAGCTTTACCAAAACAGGTGCAGATACTTACAGTTTTACTTACGATGTACTTGATTCGAATAGTAACTCCGTACTTGTACAAGTACCGGCAGCACAAACATTTGTATTTAACAGCAGCACCGGAAATTTGCAAACTGTAGATGGTAAAACACCTTCGCAAATTCAGGTTAACGTTCCGTCGAGTAACATCAATTTTAGTTTTGATCCTTCTGCATTAACGGAAAAAAGTTCTTCGTCTTCCCTAAGTTTTAATGCAAATCAAAAGACGGATATATTTAATACTCTTTTAACTATCGGTAATAATTTGAATAAAGGCATTAAGCCAACGGCCGAACAGGTGCAGGCAGTTAATAATTTTAACAGCCGGCTTTTGGATAATATTTCGATGTCTGGAAATATTTCAGACAGGCTTACAAATTCAAAAAATTTATTGAACAACCAAACACTGCAATTGCAGGGCCTGGTATCCGATACTCAAAGTGTTGATGTAGCAAAGGCTGTTGTAAATTTACAGAATCAGGATGCTCTGCTGCAAATGGCATATAAGATGGCCGCATCGGTATTGCCCCAGTCAATTTTAAATTACTTATGACGAGAAAAGCAAGTACATTCAGCGGATTGTTACTAGGTATACTTTCCATATTCGGAGCGTTCTTTTGGGAAGGCGGCGCATTTGAAGCTTTATTTTTAATTCCGCCTATTGTAGTTGTTTTCGGCGGTACATTTTCCGCAGTAATTATTGGTTTCGGGTACGATAAATTTAAAAACATTTTAACGCTAATTAAGATGGCTTACTTTCCCGCAAAATATAATTTGAAATCCCTTATAAATAATTTGGTAGAATTTTCGATAATATCAAGAAAGGAAGGCCTGCTGGCAATTGAAAAAAGATTAGACCGGCTGGAGTATTTGTTCCCTCAAAAGCTTCTTAAATATGCTATAGACGGAACGGATGCTGATTTGCTTCAAAGCCTTGCATCTTTGGAAATGAAAGCAATGCAGGAAAGGCATTATTCTAACATATTTATATTTACAAAAATGGGCGGATATGCCCCGACGATGGGAATAATAGGTACGGTAATGGGTTTGATAATGACTCTTGCCAACGCCGGCGGCGATCCTAATTCATTAATTAAAAATATAGCTGCGGCATTTATTGCTACCCTTTGGGGTGTATTTAGTGCCAACATTTTGTGGCTGCCGATAGGAGATAAGCTTAAAAAATGTCACCTGGAAGAAAAACATATGATGGAGGTTTCGCTGGAAGGTACGTTGGCACTGCAGAGCGGGGAGGTTCCTTCGGTAGTGAAAGCCAGGCTTTTAAGCCTGCTGCCGCAAAAAGAACAATTAAAAATGATGAACTTGTAGACCCGGAGGAATCACCCTTTTATGAAAGCGGTGAAAAAGACAGATACTTAATTACTTATGCAGATTTAATAACATTACTTTTAGGATTGTTTATCATCTTGTATGCTGTTTCAAATGTTGATGCTCATAAATATAAAAAAATAATTTCGGCTATGGGAGATGTTTTCGGAAACCGGGCAAAAATAATCGACTTAAGAAATAATTTAGTAAGCCCGGGAACAGATAAAGAAAATTTGTTAAAGGATAAGCTTGTTCAACTTATAAATAAATATCATTATAACGAATCAATTAGGCTTGAAGAAAATGCAAGAGGAATTACAATTCACATACTGGATGATATTTTGTTTAAGTCCGGCAGTGCAAATTTGGAAAACAGTTCTTTACAGGTATTGGACAGGCTTGCTTCAATATTAAAGGAATTGCCTAACGATATACGGGTAGAAGGGCATACGGATGATGTTCCGATTCATACGACAAGCTTTCCTTCCAACTGGCATCTTTCGGTTGCAAGGGCGCTTAACACGGCATATTACTTAATTCATAATGAAGAATTAGCGCCGGAAAAAATATCGATTGTCGGCTATTCGGAATATAAGCCGATTGAATCGAATGCCACTCCCGAAGGAAGAGCAATAAACAGAAGAGTAGATATTGTAATAATTAAAAAGTGATTTACATGAAGATTAAAACAAATCAATTCGGCGAAGTTGAATATAATGCAGAGCATATAATTAAATTTGCCGGGGGTATTTTCGGCTTTGAACAGTTAAAGAATTACCTGTTCATAAAGGTTGACGAAGACCTGTTTTACTGGCTTAATTCAATAGACAAGCCCGAATTGGCCTTTCCATTAGTAGGTATCGGAGTAATTGATGACAAATATCCTATTGAAGAAAGCCATGAAGCCTTTGGCATAGTAACCTTAAACCGGGAAGTTATTAAAATAACGGTAAATTTAAAGGCGCCGGTTTTTATAAATCAAAATACAAAAACAGGCTTTCAAAAAATCTTAGATACCGATAAGTACCCGGTTAAATACCCGCTTTTTAAAGAATGATTATCCCGGCAGAATTATGTTAATATTAACAAGAAAAATAAATGAAGAAATAAAAATAGGCCCCGAAATAACAGTTAAAATACTATCTATTTCGGAGGGTCAGGTTAAACTCGGATTTTCGGCACCTCCGGACGTTGAAATTTTTAGAGGCGAGATATACGAAAATGTTAAACAAGTAACCATAGAAGCTTCTATTTACAGCAGTAAAAATAAACCTGCAGATTTATCTAAACTTAAATTGAATAAAATAAGGAAGATAAATAATGGCTAATAATAATGAAGCTGTTACAATACTTGTTGTAGATGATTCGGATATAATACGTTTTTCGTTAAAGAATTTTTTCGGCGATTATAATGTAAATGTTATTACTTGCAGCGACGGCCTGGAAGGAATTCAAAAAGTAATTGAGAGTAAGCCCAAATTAATTTTCTTGGATCTTATGATGCCTAATTTGGACGGTGTAAAAATGCTTCAGGTAATAAAAGTAATGGAGGAAAACAAAAACATTCCGGTAATTGTTATAAGCGGAAATACCAACAGGTCCAATGTCCTGGCTGTTTTAGAAGCAGGAGCCGACAGGGTAATTTCAAAGCCGTTAAAGAAGGAAGTCCTCCTAAAAAATATAAACGAACTTTTGGGAAAGGATTTTCTTGCCGGGTTAAAAAAGAAAAAGATGTTTTCGTTAAATGAAGAACAGGGAATTAAGAAAAAGCTGTGTGAGATGTTTATTAAAAATTTTCCCGCGCGAAAGGAAACAATTTTAACGGGGCTGATGCATATGGATAAAGAAAAAATAAGAAATGCCGCCCACGAAATGAAAGGTGCCGGCGGTGCCATTGGTTACCCAAAGCTAAGCATATTAAGCGGTGTAATAGAAGATCAGGCTTCTGCTGAAAATGTTAACTGGCAGCAAATTAAATTGCTGTGTAACCAGGTTTTCACTTTTGTTGAAGAAATTGAAGAAGAAAATTCATTTATAGAAGAATAATATGTTTGTAATAATAGGCATCCTTGTTGTAATTATAGCTATTGTAGCCGGTTTTCTTTTTGCAGGAGGAAATCTTATTCTTCTTTTGCAGTGGTCCGAAATGATAATTATATGCGGTGCTGCAATTGGCAGTGTTCTTATTTCCTCGCCGCTTTCGCTTCTTAAAAAAATCGCGGCCGCAATACCCAGGTCAATTTCCCCGGATAATTTTTCAAAAAAAGATTACCTGGAATTACTTAAGTCTTTTAACGAGCTTTTTCTTATTGCGCAAAGGGACGGGCTTCTTGCAATAGAAAAGCATATTGAAAACCCGAGGGAAAGCGAAATATTATCCGCAAGTAAAAAATTTGTTAAGAATGAATTCCTTGTAAATTTTTTTTCGGATACGATGAAGGTAATGCTTTCCGGCGGGGTTCCTCCACATGAACTTGAAGATTTAATTGAAACTGAAATTGAAACCTTCGAAATAGAATCCAAGCCTGTGTCTTATTCGCTTTCAAGAGTAGGAGACTCTCTGCCGGGCTTAGGAATTGTTGCTGCTGTTCTTGGAATTATTGTAACAATGGCATCGATAGATAAAGGGGCGGAAGTTGTAGGGCACCATGTTGCTGCTGCATTAGTAGGAACATTTTTAGGCGTATTGCTTTCTTACGGTTTTGTAAGCCCCCTTGCGGCAAACATAGAACAAGATATAGAAAATAAAACAAGGCTGCTTCACACCATCAAAGCTTGTATTGTTGCCTATGCAAAAGGCAACCCGCCGGTAATTGCGGTAGAAATTGCAAGGCGAACAATTTTTTCCGATGAAAGACCGACTTTTACCGAACTGGAAAACTACGTTAGAGGAAAGAGTTAATTATGTCCGGCGGCGAAGATATTCAACCTAAAATTATTAAGAAGATAAAGAAGAATACCGGGCACCACGGCGGCGCATGGAAGGTTGCTTATGCCGACTTTGTAACCGCCATGATGGCTTTGTTTATTGTACTTTGGATTTTAAGCCAGGACCAGAATGTTAAGAAAATGGTTGCTAATTATTTTAAAAACCCGATTGGTTTTTCCAATAAGGGTAAAAATATTTTAAACGGGGATGACCCGCTTCTGCCTGCTGACGGTAAACCAACCATTCAGAATGTCAGGCAAAGAGAAATTGAAATGCTAAAAAATATGGGAGATAAAATTCTAGGCGAATTATCAAGCGATCCCACGTTTAAAAACATTGTCGGGCAAATTAAAATTGAATTTGTTAAGGAAGGATTAAAGATAGAAATTGTAGACTCTGCAAAGGATTTATTTTTTGAAATAGGTACTGCAAAATTAACCGATGAGGCAAAACTTCTATTAAAAAAGATAGGCAACCAGCTTGCCAGGCTGCCGAATAAAATAATAATAGAAGGCCACACAGATGCCAGGCCGTACTCCGGCGGTTCCAGCGGCTATACTAATTTTGAATTGAGTGCGGACAGGGCAAACTCCGCTAGGCGCGCGCTAACTTCCGGCAATCTTTCCGATAAGCAGATAGACCAGGTTAGGGGCTATGCAGACAGGCGGCTTAGAGACCCTGCACATCCGTACAGCTTTGTTAACAGAAGAATTAGTATTATAGTTAAATATTCGAGTAACTTACAATGAAAAACATACTTATTATTGAAGACGATCCGTTTACAATTGATTTCTACAATTTTGTTTTCAAAAAAGCCGGCTTTCATCCTATTGTTCAGGAAGACGGAGATAAAGTAATTGAAATTCTGGCAGCAGATAATATTAATCTTATTGTCATGGATATAAACTTAAAGAATACGTATCTTATGGGGAATAAAATCGACGGAGTCAAGCTTTCCGCATTTATTAAACAAAAAGATGGGATTAAGCATCCTCCGGTTCTTCTGGTAACGGCTTATTCCCCAAATTTAAAAGAAAGCGATTTCCTTAAAGAAAGCCTGGCGGAAGATTTTATAATCAAACCGGTTATCGATTTTAATCAATTAATAAATAAAGTTAATATGCTTATAGAAAATTGAAAATGGATAAGATTTTAATTGTTGAAGATGAAAAAGATACTTTGTTTATTCTGGATAAGCTTTTATCCAAGAACAACTATAAAGTTTATGCTTCTTCCAACGGAAAAGAAGCATTAGACATGCTTAATGAAGTTATGCCGGAAGTGATTATTGCCGATTGGACCATGCCCGTTATGGACGGAATTGAACTTTGCAATATTGTTAAGAAAGATGAAAAATATAAGCTGATATATTATATTATATTAACCGCAAGAGCTTCATTAAAAGACAGGGTAACAGGGCTGGATATTGGCGCGGATGATTTTCTTGTTAAGCCCGTGCAAAACCAGGAACTGCTTGCTAGAATTAGAACCGGGGTTAGAATTCACAACCTTCAATACGAACTGAAAAATATTGAGCATAACAAAGCGCTTATTGAAATGGCTTGTACAATTGGGCATAGAATAAACAATCCGTTAAGCAGCCTTTTGGTCTCAATTAAAAACATACAAGATGAAATAGGCGATAAAAAAGAATCGTTGGCTGAAGATTTGTCCGTTATTAATAAATCCATCGAACGGATAAAAACCCTGGCAAACAACCTTACACAACTAAAGAATCCGGAAGTTATTGATTATACTTCCGATAATAAAATGCTAAAACTTGATTAACCACTCTTAACTATTTACCCTTTTTCTTCGATTATAATTTGAGGAATTACGGGTATGCTTGATAAAATAAATAACATATCGGCAGGCAGCAACTTTAAAAATGCCGCACGCACAACAAGCTTTGGTTCGGTGCTAAGTACTGCATATACGCGCAAAGCAGATGCTCATGACTTTGCCGATATTTCGCCCGCATTTAAATTTCTTAACAGTGTTAACTGGAAATTAAAAGAATTCAAACATATAGAAAACGAAAAATTATTAATGGGGTTTATTCTTTCGGATATCGAATTCCATACCGCAATTAGTCTTGTAAACTTTGAAAAAATAGGTATGCTTGGTTTTAATATTTTAAAAGAAAGTAAAAAGGATAATGAACACAAAAAAATTATTACGGAACTTTCCGTAAAAGTGGAAAGAATAGATTATAATGCAGAGCCGCTTCTAATTAATTTTTCCGCCTTCAATGTTTTTTTTCAAAGAGTATTCGAACTGAATGTTTACAGAGAAATAACCAGGGAAGAAAAATATTTTATGGATATGCTGCTGGAGGGAATCTTTTTTGGAATTAATGAGGAGTTCCGTAATCTTAACAATCTTATTTTTATTTTCCTGGATAAATTGACGGGACAAAGACTGAATAATAAAAATTTCAAAAAAGAAAGCTACGGCGAGCCGGTAGTATTAAAAAAAATTAAAGTGCTTAAAATTGAATAACATAGCCCGGAATAATTTGACAATAAAGAATAACTATATCTCTTTTGAAGAGTTCGAAGAATTTTATCAGCTCCCGGAAAGCAATCCCCTTATTATTATAAATTCCGTGTGCAGAATAGTCTATTCAAGCAGTTCATTCAAAAAGACTTTCAGGAATATTTCCGCAGAAAAATTTTTAGATATAAATACCGAACCGGATTTACGATACCTGCTTACATCTTTAATAGGCAGCAATTATAACAATTTTCAATTCGATCTTTATTTACCTCCCGATACCGGAATAGAAAGCAGCGGTTTCAACGTAGAAGCCGAGCGGGTATTGATTTCGGGGCGGGAATATTTTGTGTTGATATTTAAATCCCTTAGGGAAAAAACAAAACTTGAAGAAAGAATAAATAATCTTCACAATGCGCTGGAATACGGCAATATCCCCGTTATTATTACGGATGGAAACGGTATAATTACGTATGCAACTTCTTCATTTGAAAAAATATTGAATACCGGGATAGAACTATTTTTTAAGAATTCCATTGCTGATGCATTGTCTTATTATCTTTCCGGGAAAGATAAAGAATTATTAATCGAATTTATCAGGCAGAAAAAAAATTGGATAAAAACAATTTCAACTAAAAATACCGGCGGAAAGATTTCTTATTATGAGCTTAAGCTTAATCCTGTTTTCCGCACCGGCAGCGATGAGCTGAATTTTATTCTTACTGCAAACGATATAACAAATTTAAAAGTTGCGTATGAAAAGGAGATTAACCTTAACAGGCTAAAGACTGCGTTCCTGGAAAATATGTCTCACGAAATTCGTACACCGTTGAATGCAATTGTCGGGTATTCGGAAATAATCGACGAATGCCTGGAAGAAGATGACTATGAAACCATAAGGGATTTAATAGATTCGTTTAAAGATGTATTGAACCGGGTTCTAAAGCTGTACAGCAATGTAGTAGAGGTATTCCAAATATATTCCGGCGAAGTTGAACTGGAAATGGTAACGCTTAACGCAAACCAGGTGCTAAGGTCTGTTTATAATAAAAGAGTTGAGGATGCGGAGAATAAGAAACTTAAGTTCAATTTGGAATTGGAGAACAAAGGGCTTAATATAAAAACCGATTGGTACAGATTTGAAAAAATTATTAACTCGCTTGTGGATAATGCAATTAAATATACCAATACCGGGTGTATAATTATTTCTTCCGGTTTAGCCGGCAATAATGTAAGAATAAAAATATCCGATACCGGGATGGGAATAAAATCGAAAGATATTCTTAAACTTTATGAACCTTTTGTACAGGATGAAGAAGCATACACACGAAGTTTTGAAGGAGCCGGTTTGGGATTGACTATAGCCTACAGGCTAACATTATTAATGGGCGGTAAATTCAATATAGAAAGCGAAGAAAATAAGGGGACAATTATTACTTTAACTTTCCCTACCGTAAATGAGATTGTGGAAAGTGAATAGGGAATATGGAATGGTTAATAGTTATTAGTTGAATTTAAATTTATTTAGCTTCAAAAATTAAAAGCAGT
>JBJKSH010000135.1:0-8253 GCA_046704255.1 Ignavibacteriaceae bacterium
TAAAACCAGCCTGTAATCAAAAATTGTTTCCAGCATGTCTGTTACTCAAATAATTATTTTCCAAAAAAAAATTTCCTAAGGTTACCGCTTAACGGCAGTTAAATAAATTGATAGAATTCAAGTTCATATACAAGTTAAAGAATAATAAAACCGGCGTATTTGTTTGATCGTTCACTTAACCAACCACTGAGATATAAAGGAGGGATACGCCGGTTTTAAATTTTACTCTTTAATAATTACCGGGCTAAAATTTCAGCCCGGCATTAAAGAACGTTTTTCAAAATTTCAACGAGCAGTTATTTCTTAATAAAAATTCATTAGAATGCTACGGAGAACTGGGTTGTAAACCCGTGGAACCTTGCGTTGTACGCATACGGAGAACCCACCGGGAAGTTCTTGTACTGCTGATTTACATACTCAAGTTTAAGCAGCATTCTTTTTGTAACCCATAAGCCCGCACCAATCTGAACCCTGTTAGCACTTACCGGGTTTGCACTTACATCAACACCCTTATACATACCGGAAGTTGCAGCGCTGTACCTTCCCGCCACATACAAAGCAGGGAAGAGGTAGTAAGTAATATCTCCACCGTAATACGACCAGCTTTCCTGCGGTGTTCCGGGTGCAATACCGTTTATATCAGAATCTTTTGTATAGCCGTACATGCCGAATATCTTAACCGGAAGCATGTTATAAAAACCGTCAAACTGATATGCCGTTACGTTTTGTCCGGCTTCAGGTGCAATATCTCCGGCTTCGGGATTATCATTAAATATACCTGAGTACTGGCTGCCGCTTCTGTTGCCGGCATATAAATCCGTTACAGAACCGCCGGTAGGATATCCCGAGCCGTTGTTTGACTGATTTGATCTATAGATAGAAGCAGCCAAATCAAATTCGTTATTCATGTTAAGCCAAACCTTTGCATTTACCTCGTTGCCTCTTCCGGGAGTAAAATCCCCGGTTGTTGTTCCGTCTCCGAATGCAACTAATGCATTAAGTAAACCCGGCTTGGTCTTTAATTCTACGGAAGGCTCTACATCGTTTGCGTCAACAATATAATTTCCGATTAAAGGATTACGCTGAACATCTGCATTATCCGATCTTATTTCCCACCATAAGCCGTAATCAACAGGAATAAATCCTGCCTTTAACGTTACATACTTAAAGAAAGAATTATTTAATCCCAGTACATCCGATGTCCCCGGCAGTTTGGAAATTGTAATATAGCCTTCGTCGTCATACCATTGTCCAACGTGGTGGTTGCTGCTTAAGAATGCATTAAAGAAAACATTGATGCCGTCTGCAATATGAGCGGAAAAATTTAAGTTGCCTCTTGCACTCTGAAATCCCCATGGAATATGCGGAAGGTTATGTAAATCGTTATCCTGTTGTAAAAATTGAACGGCGCCCGAAGAAACCCCTGATATTGTTAGTATTTGTTTTGAGCTGTTTGTATCGCTGCTGCTTTGTGCCTGAATTTTAACCGACAAAAAAAGCAGAACAATTATTGTAATAAATAAAACACTATATCTTTTCATGATATTTAATCTCCAGTTCCAATATTTGATGACCGATTTCATTTTGTTACTCCGTTTTTTTATGCTGTTTGTAACATTTGTCCTCTTATTCCCAATAAGAGTGCCAATAATAAAATTCAATTTTCAAATACCATTTGCAGAAGTTAAAGCGGCTAAAAACAAAAACATTTAGGGTAAAGATGATAAATTGATATAGGTTGCTTTAAGTTTATCGTGCAATTTTGCAAGTGTTGAAAAATACAAATCGTGCAGAACTGCAACTTTGTATAAAATCTTATAGCTTTTATTGCATCTAAAGAGATAAGAATACATTATAAATATCCGGCACACTTATTGAATTTCTGCAGTCGTGAATTGTTATTTAAGTTTGATTTTGAAAGGTAAGCTGAGATGAAATTAATAAATAAAATATTTGTAATTATATTTTTAAGTGCATGTTTTTACATTAGTGCAAATGCACAGGCAACCTACCGGGTTAAATACAACATATTACCGCAGAGTAAAATTGTTTTAAACGGAACCTCTACGTTACACAGTTTTAAAATAAATGCGGATTCGGTTGATGGTTATTTGACTGTAAATAATGAAAACGACACGGTTAAAAATAGTGCGGGTAAAATATCCGGGTTGAAAGTTATAATTCCGGTTAAAAAATTGGATTCAAAAGAAAGCTCAATGAATGATAATATGGATAAAGCCCTTAAAGCAGATAAGGCACCGGATATTACTTATCAATTAACTTCAATAGACAGCGGAAATATATCTGCAGTTCCGGGAGATTCTACAAAACTAGAAACAACCGGTACACTAACAATTGCAGGCGTTAGTAAACAAATTAAAATGCTGGTTAACTGTTATCGCTCTAAAGACGGTTCTATTCATTTTGACGGTACAAAAACAGTTAAGATGACTGACTACAATGTTAAGCCTCCGACAATGTTTTTTGGTGTTGTTAAAGTTGGAGATAAAATTGCCGTTAATTTTAACATAGCTTTAGCGGAAAAATAATGTAACTGTAATAGTGAGATTACGCATAATGTCCTTCATAATTCAAATATTGTCATTAAAAAATTATAAATTAAACAATGGCAAGTCTTCTTACTTCGGTTTAATTAACAAACATTTTAATAAGTTTGGGAAGAAGATGAGGCAGAATTCTCATTTCATATTTATAATTGTTTCTTTAATTGTTAGTTCATCTGCCTGCAGTTTGTTACAGGCGCAGGAAAGCGGTGATATATATTATATTACATCACCATCTAGTAAATTATGGATAGACGGAACCTCTAATATAGATAGCTTTACCTGTAAATCTCAGGTGGTTAACGGATATGCGGAAATAGGAGGCGAACCTGATACTGCTGATACTTCCTATAACAATGATAAAGTTATAGTTTCGGTATCCGTAAAAAGCCTTAACTGCGGAAACGGTTTGATGAACAACGATATGTACGATGCGATGAAAGCCGATAAGTACCCCGCAATTAAATATGAACTACTTAATGCCCGTCTTTCTTCCCACCCTGATTCTTCCGGCTGGTTTACTCTTAACACTTTTGGTAAATTATTTATTGCAGGTAAGGATAATAGGGTTAAAATAAAAATTAAAGTTAAACAACTTGCAGACGGTAAGTACCGGCTTGTCGGAAGTAAACCTCTTTCCATGTTAAATTACGGAATTACTCCTCCTTCTCATTTCTTCGGATTAATAAGGGCACATGACAAACTTGTGGTACACTTTGATTTGGTGGCAGAGCAGATTGGCAGCATGCAGGCAGTATCCCGCAGCGTTCAGCAGCTTTTGGTTAAGTAGGGTTTTTGTTCTTGAGAATTCAGAAATGAATTAAGGCTGAATACGGACAGTGCAATAACACTAAAAATTCCGAAACACTGTTCCGGATAATTCCCCGCTCAAAAAGCGGGGAAATTTTTTATTAGTTGAAACCTGCAGAGAATTATTTTTATTAAAAAAATATGCGAAACATACGGAAGAGTAAAAATTTTAATGTTCCAGGTGAAATTGAAATTTCTCAATATGCTTTTACGGAGATATTAGCCAATGCTTTAATTCATCGTGATTATTTTATCAACTTTTCCGTTTATATCAATTTATTCTTAACTAAATGAAAATGTACAAATATGAAGGTGAATCTAATTTAGCGGTTTGTAAGTTCTAACTTTCCTCTTTTATAGAAAGCTTAATCATCTTTCTGTAAAGAGTGGATGCATCAATACCTAATTTTTTAGATGCATCGGTTCTATTCCATTCAACTTCTTTAAGAATTTTTAATATATGTTCACGTTCAAATGATTCCAGTGCTTCATTTAGCTTTTCATTAAAAATTTCACTATAACTTTCCTTTTTATTTAAAGGCTTAAAGGAATTCGGTAAAGCTTTTAGTCCTATATAATCTGAATCGCAAAGCAGCACCGCACGTTCAATTATATTCTCAAGTTCGCGCAGGTTACCCTTCCATTCGTTGTTCATCAGCGCTTTCATGGCTTCATTATCAGCGCCTTTTATATGACGGTTTAGTTCTTTATTGTAGCGTTCTATAAAGAAGTTAACAAGCAGGGGAATGTCCTCTTTACGTTCGGAAAGCGAAGGAAGTTTTATCTCCACAACATTTAATCTATAGTAAAGGTCTTCTCTAAAATTTCCTTTCTGCACCTCTTTGTAAAGATTTTTATTTGTTGCCGCTAAAATTCTAACATCAACCTTAAATGAGTTATTTGCTCCTACAGGGCGTACTTCTTTTTCCTGGATAACGCGCAGCATCATTACCTGAACGTGTTCGGGGATATCCGCCACCTCATCTAAGAATAATGTACCGGTATTTGCTGTTTTAAAAAGGCCGTCATGGTCTGCATTCGCTCCGGTAAATGCACCTTTTTTATATCCGAAGAATTCGGACTCATACAAATTATCCGGGATTGCACCACAGTTGACCGGTACAAACGGCTTATTAGCTCTGCTGCTGTTATTATGGATAGCGCGGGCTACAAGTTCCTTCCCGGTTCCGGATGCGCCGGTAATCAGCACATTTGTCGGTGCAGAACTTATCTGTTTAATTAATCCGTAAATTTCCTGCATGGATTTGCTCTGCCCGATCATATTTTCAAAATTGAACCGTTTGTCGATTTCTTTTTTTAGCAGTTTATTTTCAAGTAGTAATTGTTTTTGATTAAGCAGTTGTTTTATCCTAACTATTACTTCATCAAATTCAATAGGCTTTAACAAATAATCCGCTGCCCCTTTTCTTAAAGAACTTATGGCAGACTCAATAGATGCATAAGCCGTCATCAAAATGACAAGAGTTTGCGGAGAAATGAGCTGAGCTTTTTCAAGCAGTTTCATACCATCCATTTTGGGCATTACAATATCCGTAATAAGAATATCATAATTAGAAGTTTTAAGCCTTTCTTCCGCTTCCTGGCCGTCCGCCGCAATAGTACATGAATAGCCTTCGCTTTCCAGGATAGCCGAAAGTGATTCGCGTATGTCGCGTTCATCATCCGCGATCAGAATATTTTCGTTCATAATTTAACAGGGTATTTAAAGAAGAATCTTTACTTACCGTTTACAGAACTCAGTTATTATTTTCCGTATTTCTTCTTCCGAAATACCGCTTCCAAATTTTTTTGTTTGATTATATATTGACGTTTCAACCGCTGAAACGTTTGGTTTGTGTGATTGATAAGATTCTTTAATCGGTAAATTTCCGGCTCTGGCATTTAGCCGTTCTTCTATTTCTTGCATAAAATTTCCCTTGGAAAAATCTGCTCTGCCGGGAATTGTATTGCCGCTGAAACTACCCGATGCACGAAAAGAAGACAAAGCCTGGCCTTTATTGATAGGATTCGTTTCAAACGCCAGACTTTTAATATTCATTAAATGTTTTGCCGTTACATTATCGGATATAATTGAGCCGCCTATGGTTCCGGGGCCTAAAGTCATAGAAGGCATTAGTGCCGTAGTATAACCAACCGCTCCTACCGAAGCTACTGTATTAACCAGGATTCTAAACGCCGGTTTTTCAATCGCAAATTTCATTATAATATCCGCATCGTTGGAATGTATAACCATAGTATGTCCTATTCCGCCGAAGTTTAAAAGATCAATACATCTATGGCAGCCATCCAGCCACCCATCTGCAGTATAAAACGCAAGAACGGGAGAAAGCTTTTCCATGGAAAGAGGTTCGCTTTTACCTACTTCTTTACATTCTGCAATAAGGACTTTTGTACTATCGGGAACTGAAAAGCCTGAATACTCTGCAATAAATTTTGCCGGCTGTCCTACAATTTCAGGGTTTATTCTAAAATCTTTTTGAATTGCTTTTCCAAGCTTTTTCTTTTCTTCCTCATTTACAAAGTAGCAACCAGCAGATTTCGCCTCTTCAATTACTTTTTCACGCAATGGTCTGTCCACAATAATTGCCTGCTCGGAAGAACACAGTGTTCCGTTATCGAAAGTAGTTCCGTAAACAATATCGGCAACTGCTTTTTTATAGTCTGCCGATTTTTCTATAAATGCCGGTACATTACCGGAGCCGACTCCGTAAGCAGGCTTGCCGGAACTATAAGCGGCTTTAACCATAGGATTGCTGCCGGTTGCAAGAATCACCGCAATGTTTTTATCATGCAAAAGCGCTTCAGTACCTTCAATTGTGGAAGTACTCATACACTGAATTAATCCTTTCGGAGCACCTGCATTTTCTGCTGCATCGGATAAAACTTTTAATGCTTCCTTTGTACATTCGGATGTTCTGGGATGCGGACTGGCAACTATTCCGTTCCTGCATTTTAAAGAAATCAACGCTTTAAACATTGCAGTAGATGTTGGATTTGTAGAAGGAATTAGTGCACAAACCACTCCCATAGGAACAGCAATTTTAACCACTTTACCGTTTGCTTCTATTGCAACAACACCAACTGTTTTAAGATCTTTAATCGATTCATAAACATTCTTAACAGCAAATTGATTTTTAATCACTTTATCCTGCCATTTACCAAAGCCGCTTTCCTCGCATGCCATTTTTGCAAGCCGTTCGGATTCTGCAAATCCGGCATCAGCCATTGCTTTAATTACTTTATCAACCTGTTCCTGGTTAAAATGCAGAAATTCAAGCTGAGCTTCTTTGGCTAATCGTGCTAAATCTCTTGCTTCCTGTATCGACTGAAGATCTTTATCTAAATTCATTTCTTTCCCTTTACCAAGAATTATTCGGCAAATATATCCTTTGAATAATTAAGATTCAATAAATGAGAATATTATTGGGTCATTCCGATTTCAATTTGTTGATAAGTTCGTTCATATCGTAAGGAAGCTGTGAATCGAATCTTACAAATTCC
Source organism: Ignavibacteriaceae bacterium (assembly GCA_046704255.1). GTDB lineage: Bacteria > Bacteroidota > Ignavibacteria > Ignavibacteriales > Ignavibacteriaceae > FEN-1297. The sequence continues at coordinate 6,897 of JBJKSH010000135.1, forward strand.
TTTGAATGAGGATGAATAAAACCAAGCGTCTTTGCGTGAAGCGCCTGCCTCTTCATTATTTCAAGAAGATTATTTACCCTGCTTTTAATTTTAGGAAGACCGTAATCGTAAACTATTTGTCTGCCGCCGTAAGTAGGATCGCCAAATACCGGATGCCCGGCAGCAGATAAATGCACTCTAATCTGATGAGTCCTACCTGTTTTCAAATTTAATTTTATAAGCGAAGTAAATTCGAATTGTTCAATCACTTCATAAAATGTTACCGCCTCTTTACCTTCAACTTTACTAACGGTAAATTTTTTTCTATCTGATTTGCTTCGTGTAATATTTGAATTTATCTCTCCCTTGGTTTCTTTAAACTTTCCCCATACAACCGCCTGGTATTCGCGTTCAATTGTGTGTTTTGAAAATTGCGCCGCCAATTTTGCATGTGTCCAATCATCCTTAGCAACAACCAAAAGCCCGCTTGTGTCTTTATCAATCCTGTGAACAATGCCCGGCCTTCCGGGCTCACTGCTGCTGCTTAAATTTTGAGTATGATAGAGCAACGCATTAACCAGCGTACCGGTATAGTTTGAATATGCAGGATGAACGACCATACCTGCCGGCTTATTTACTATAATAAGAAATTCATCCTCATAAGTTATGTCAAGAAAAATATTTTCCGGTTCGGCATTTTCCGGCCTGGGTGTTATTGGAATTTCGGCATTTATAATATCACCAGCTGCTACCTTATGGCTTGGTTTCACAGGCTTTCCGTTAACCGTTACTAAGTTTGCCTCAACAAGCTTTTGCACTTTAGATCTTGTTGCATGCTCTATGCAGCCGGTAAGGAAAATATCCAGCCGTTCTTTCTTTTTACCTTCCGGGATTACAATCTCGTATTTCTTTTGGCTGATGATATTGGTCATTCATGTATAATTAGAAGTTCAGGATATTTATGCCGGCTATATATAATTTAATTGTGTAATTAACAAGTCGGGTTAAACATTTTCAGCCTGATTTTTACAGAATAAATTTTCCTTTTTGGAAATACTTATTCACAAATTAAATTGATAATTTAGAGTTCAAATTATTTCAATTATTTTGTACCGGATATACAAATGAGCAAATTCAAATATGTAATTAAAAGAACCGGAGCAGTAGTCCCTTTTAACAGTGAAAGAATTACAAATGCAATTTATAGGGCCGCAGTTGCAGTAGGCGGACGCGATAAGGAAAAAGCAGAAGAACTGAGTGAAAAAGTTATTAATGCGTTGGAAGAAAAATATAATGACGGTTATAAGCCTCATATAGAAGAGATACAGGATGTCGTTGAAAAAATATTAATTGAAAACGGGCACGCAAAAGTAGCAAA
>JBJKSH010000136.1:0-26088 GCA_046704255.1 Ignavibacteriaceae bacterium
AAAAGCAGGTTCGGTTTATTGAGTCATCATGGTAAGTTACTTTGAATCTATAATAAGCTTTACGGAAGCAACAAGTAAAATTGTAATTAAAAAATTTTAATGCTCGGAGTGAATGATTATTTCAAATCCTTTCTGCGGGCTTTCTATTAGCAGTCCCATTATTTTGAATAAGTCGATATTAAAAATTCTTTCCCTTAAATACGAACCGCAACTTTTACAAATCAATCCGTAAAACGGATTTTCATCTTTACAGTTTTTGCAGGTAATCGTGTTTTTCATTTTAAATTTATCCTCATGTTTAACATGGGAGAATTTGTTAATGTATTTTGTTTTACCGAAAAATCAAATAGCTCTGCATCTACATAAGCATCTACAAGGTTTAATACATAAGCCAACCCAAAATAGATTGCAAATAAATCCCGTTGGTCTTGATATTGTGTTTTATAACCTAGATACTCAGAATTGCCGGTTTGATTATATAAATCCTGAAGCTGCTTATAAAATTTATTATTTTGATACCACTCGTATCCAAGCCAGCCAAGCACACCCCACACAACAGGAATTTTCAAATAAGAATGATTATAGAATTGCCCCCATCCCGGAAGGATGGCACTTCTAAGTACTGCACCCCAGGGAGATTTTTGCATAACAAAAGTTGTATCTCCTTTTGAAGTAGTATTACTTTGCGCCGAATCTTGCTGCGAATATCCAACTTGCAGCAGTAAGAATGCAATAATGGAAATTTTAATTAAATGTTTTATCAATGATTTCAAACAGTTCAAATAATCGTTCTAATTCATCGTTTGAATAGAATTCAATAATTACTTCACCGGAGCCGTCTTGTTTTTGCTTACAAGTTACTTTTGTACCGAATGTTTTTCGCAGCTTGTCTTCTACTTCATTTAAACTTGCAGAATTTATATTATTCTTAATTGTAAACGAAGGTGCACGTTTACCGGAACCTAAAGGTTTTAATAATTTCTTTACAAGGTTTTCTACTTTCCTTACGGAAAGATTCCCATCAATTATTTTTTTCAATGCTTCAAGCTGCAATGCTTCCGTGGGCAGGTTTATAAGGGCTCTGGCATGCCCCATAGATAATTCTTCTTTTATTAAACTTTGCTGAATTTGTTCCGGTAGTTTTAACAGCCTAATGGAGTTGGCTACTGTTGACCTGTCTTTACCGACTTTTTCGGCTATCTCTTCCTGTGTAAGATGGCATTCATCCATCAGTCTTTTATATGCAAGTCCAACTTCAATAGGGTTTAATTTTTCGCGTTGAATATTTTCAATTAAAGCCAATGCCAGCATAGTTTCCGGTGCGTCAACTTTTATTATATATGCCGGAATTTCTTTGTAGCCGATATCCTTGCATGCTTTTAATCTTCTTTCGCCGGAAATAAGCTCGAATTTTTTATGATCAATTCTCCTTACTGTAATCGGTTGAATTAAGCCGTTGGACAAAATAGATTTCTTCAGTTCTTCAAATGCTTCCGGTTCAAAACTAATCCTTGGCTGGTACGGATTGGGAGAAATTGTTTCCACCGGTATTTTGGCAAGTACATCAATTTGAACGCCGTCGTCTTTATTTATTTCGCTGAAATTTAAAGGTGTACCTGTTGTTTGATAGCTTTGTTGATTTATCAAAGCATCAAGCCCCCTTCCAAGTCCGGATTTAAATTTGCCCATATTTATTCTGTTTTAATTTCGGTTGAATTTCTTTCCAATAATTCGGAAGCAAGTGCAATATAATTTTGAGAACCTGTAGAAATAGCATCATAAAGAATAACAGGCTTGCCGAAACTTGGAGCTTCCGAAATTCTTACATTACGGTGTATTATTGTTTTAAAAACTTTTTCGCCAAAGTATTTTCTTACTTCCTCTGCAACCTGCTGGGAAAGTCTTAGGCGAACATCGTACATCGTTAGCAGCACTCCTTCTATATTTAACATTTTATTGAAGTGCTGCTTAACTATATTTATTGTATTTAACAATTGACCCAGCCCCTCTAAGGCAAAATATTCGCACTGAACCGGTATTAAAACCGAGTTTGAAGCAGTTAAAGAATTTAATGTTAGAAGCCCTAAAGAAGGCGGGCAATCTATTATTACAAAATCGTAATTATCCTTTACTTTAATAATTGCCTCGGTTAAAAGACGTTCTCTATTTTGTAAATCTACCATTTCAATTTCTGCGCCGACAAGATTTATATTGGAAGGTAATATATCCAGATGCGGCAAATAACTGTTTACTATTACATTTTCTATTCCTTCGGTACCAATTAAAACTTCATAAACGGACGGATTATGATTTGTAATACTTAAGCCCGAAGAAGAATTCGACTGCGGATCAATATCTATCAGCAGTGTTTTTTTTTCGGCGGCAGCCAAAGACGACGATAAATTAATTGCGGTTGTAGTTTTACCTACTCCGCCTTTTTGATTAGCTATTGATATTACTTTTGCCATTAATTTTTTAGGAACTATAATTAGAACAATTACTTTTATCACCAGAAATTATAATCCGGTGCATTAAGATAAATATTATTAAAGTATTTTCATAAAATAATTTTACAGTTCAATTTCTTCACCGAATTTCATTACAAGGCACTTTTTGCCGAGGCTTTCTACTTTTTTCTTAAATTCCATAGGGTCTGTTTGTATAACCGGAAAGGTATTGTAATGCATTGGTATTGCAACCCCGGGATTTACAAACTCTACGGCTTTTACGGCATCAGTTATTCCCATTGTAAAATTGTCTCCTATCGGAAGAAGCATATAATCGATAGGAGTAATCTCGCCAATCAGCTTCATATCGTAAAACAAACCAGTATCCCCGGTATGATAAATATTTTTACCCCCGGCCGATAGAATTATTCCTGCCGGTTCACCGGCATATCCGCCCTCCGGGGTTTGAGAGCCATGATGTGCAATTGTAAATTTTACTCTTCCGAATTCAAAATTATAACCGCCGCCGATGTGCATATTATGCGCTTTGAATCCTTTGCTGCTGCAGTAATCGGCAAGTTCGTTAACACAAATAAATGTTGAACCGGATTTCGCGGCAATTTTAAATGCATCGCCAATATGATCGCCGTGTGCATGGCTTAAAATAATATAATCTGCATTTACATCTTCGGATTTAACCGGTGAATTTGGATTATTATCCAGGAACGGATCTATTAAAATTGTTTTTCCGTTGTCTGCCGTTACCTGAAAAGCCGAATGACCGAAATATTTTAGTTTCATAACATCCTCCGTGATTTAATTTAATAATTTCGTAAAATCTTTTAAAGATTTACTATGAATGAATTTTAATAACTCCAACTTTAACTTTTGGTTTATCTCCTTTTTCTTTTCATTAATTTTAATACTTGCCACATCATAAATCGGAATTTTGTTATCCGGAGTTATCAAATTTATATTCTGCTCTAAAACGTCAAGGTCTCTTTTGCTGCCCGTAAGATCCTGAAGAACAGAAATATTTTTATAGAATGATAAGAATTTCTTTTTATCAAAGCAAATATCGAAAATTTCCATGTTGTATCTTAAGCGCCTTAAGGAAATTCTAACTTCATGAAGGTTTTCTACAGTTTCATCCTGAAAAAATATTTGAATTGAAGACAGAAGTGAATTCAATCTTTGTGATAATACAATAACGGCAAACCCTGCTAAATCCTTATTATTTTTTACACCTTTAATTTTCCATTTTTTTTGTTTAGCCATCTTAACATACTGTTTTAATTAATTATAAATTTAAATCATCATCACTTTTATGAAACCCGTAATTGCCTGAATAGGTTTCATTTTACTATTTTCATTTCCGTAAATTGTTTTAACCGGAATAAACCCAATCGTATAATTTTTCCTTGCAGCGTAAACAAGAATTTCACTTTCAGCTTCAAAGCCTTTGTAGCCGGGTAAAATATCTTTAAGTATAACCGTCCTGTAAATTCTAAATCCGCATTGTGTATCGTACAATTTATTCTTTGTCTTTTTACCCAGCAAATAAGATGTTAACGTATTACTCAATATCCTTTGGACCGGCATATTTTTTTTGTCAAACATCCTGTTGCCTATAACAATATCAAAATTTCTAGCAGCAGATAAAAAGGATGGAATATATTCGGGTTTATGCTGAAAATCAGCATCAAGAGTAATAGTATAAGAAAAATTTCTTTTAATACTTTCCTTAAAACCTGCGCTTAAGGCAAATCCTTTGCCGTTATTTTTATTAAAAGAAATTAAAACAATCTTTTCATCATTTTGAATTTTTGCAACCGAGTTATCTGTCGAACCGTCGTTAACGGCAATAACCAGGTTTACATAAGGAATTGTTTGATGAATAATTTCATTTATGGTATTGCATTCATTAAAAAAAGGAATAATTGCACAAACATTATTTTGATTTGAATATTTGTTCAAATATTCCTCGCCAGCCTTCTACAACGGGATTTTTTACTGCCAGCCTTAACCTATTGACCAAAGCTTCCTTAGAAAGGCCCTTGGTAAGCTTTCCGTCTTCTGCCAGTGAAATACTACCTGATTCTTCGGAAACTATAATGCTTAGAACATCAGCTTGTTCCGTAATACCTAAACCGGCTCTGTGCCGCATTCCCAAATGTTCTTCATTAACCATAGTAGTTGTGGAAAGCGGAAGGGTGCATCCCGCCGCTTCTATTGTTTCATTCTTAACAATAACTGCTCCGTCATGTAAAGGCGAACGCGGGTAAAATATAGAACCGAGTAAAGCAGAACTCAGCCGGGCATTCATTATTTCGCCTGTTTCCGTGAAGCCTCTAATACCTGAGGAACGCACAACAATAATTAATGCACCGTGCTGCCGCTGCGATAGCTCGAACGCCGCTTCTGCAAGTATTTGAACTGCCTGCGGTGAATCCGGTTTAACAAACAGCCTAAAGAAAGGATTTCTTGCAAGCATAACCAGCAGCCTCCTTATTTCCGGCTGAAATAAAATTACAAATGCAATTACCCAGATATCCGTTATTAATTTTAACAGCCAGCTTAATACTTTTAAATTTGCCGCCTGGGCTGCAAATGATAATAAAAGTACGAGCATTAAACCTACAAATATTTGAGCGGCAATAGTACCCCTTAACAGCGTATAAAGTTTGTATATTATAAATGTTACTATTGCAATATCTATAAGATCAGTAAATGTAACAGTAAGAAATCCGATTCTAAAAATGTCAAACATAGATTAACTCTTCAACAAAGTATATTTAGTAATTTACATACTTGAACACCGTATTTAACATTATGGGTACGAATAATTCTTGCGCCGTTTTTTATAGCAATAGACTCAACGGATACTGTTGCAGCATCTCTATCCGTAACATCCAGGTTTAAATATTTTCCTATAAATGATTTCCTGGAAACACCAATAACAACCGGAAAGCCGAGGCTCTTAAAATCTTCCAGCCTTTGAATTAATTCATAATTATCTTCCGTTCTTTTGCCGAAACCAATACCCGGATCAACAAAAATATTTTTTATGCCGTATTTAACCGCATCGGCGGTTTTATAGTAAAAGTAATTATAAATTTCGTTAACAACATCGTCATAATACGGATTTTTCTGCATATCTTTTGGGGTACCTTTCATGTGCATTAAAATTAACGAAGCGTTATATTTTTTTACAACATCCGCAATTCCCGGTTCATAAGTTAATGAACTTATATCATTTACAATTTTAGCACCGGCTTTAAGTGCTTCTCCGGCAACATTTTTCTTTGTTGTATCTATGGAAATAATTGCATCGGGACGGCTAAGTAATATTTTATTAATAACGGGAATAACTCTTTCAAGTTCTTCGCTTTCGTTTACAGTTACCGAACCCGGCCTGGTAGATTCGCCGCCTACATCGATAATGTCCGCACCTTCATCAATCATTTCAATTCCGTGCTTAGCCGCATCGCTTGTGTTGAAATATAATCCGCCGTCTGAAAATGAATCCGGAGTTACGTTTAATATTCCCATAACATAAGAAGAACCGAACTTAAATTCCCTGGAACCTATTTTATAAACTTTGGAATAATATCCTTCAAAATTTTTTATAACGTTTGTAATTTTATAACCAAGGTCTTCATCACCTATGGAAAGAATTTTCCTGGAAATTTCTTTTATATTCCAGAGAGACCCGGGAATAAATAAATTAGTGGTTTTATTATTTTCATCATTGCTTTTATAACAAATTTCATTTTCACCTAGAACAATTTTTTGAACGCTCCCTGCAATCTTTGCAGGCATATCTCTAAGCTCAAGAGCAATAAGATGGGGCTGGTAAACTTCCCTGTAAATTTTATAAATGCTGCTGTATTTTTTAAAAATATCATTAGAAGACAAGTTAATAATTTGGATTATCAATTTATTCTCCCACAGTTTATTTTAAAATTATCATTCGCCAAAAATCTTTTTAAATGTTATATCAATATACAAAAGATTAAAGTTCTAATCGTGTTACAACACCGTGAAGTTTGTTATAGGGTAAATCATAAAACCTTACAAAGGCAGGAGTAATCTTTTTTAAGAAAGCGTAAAATTTCAGGAAAATATTTTTGGTTGTAATATCTTCCACACCGTAAAAAATAACTTTTTCCGTAATACCGCTTTCTTTTAGAAGGTTTGGTATATTTAATATTTCCATGTATCCGGCATAAAATTGAATTCCCGAAAGACCCGGTGCTATTTCATCTGTTTTCTTTACGGAAATGCCGTAAGGATCATCCGTATTAATAATGGAAACAAATATGTTCTTTTCGTAAATAATATTTCCCCGGATTATGCAATGAACAATGTAAGGCGGAACTTCGTGCATGTTTTTAGCAAAAAATAACGCAGTGCCTTTTATATTGTTTCCAACTTTGTAAATTTGGTTGTAGCTTTCCTTAAAAACATCTATAGGTAGAGGCCTAAAAGACTTCCTCATTGCAGCACCGCCTCTAGACCAAAGTTGAATTATAGCAAACGGTACCAACGCTATTAAATACGACCAGTACCCTCCATACATTAATTTATGAAATACTGCAATTAGAAATATAATTTCTATAAATAGGAGTATAATTGCACCGGACATTTTTAATTTGTTCTTACCTAATTTGAAAATCCAAATCATGAAGAAGGCACTTATAACCATCGTAGTGGTTACAGCTAATCCGTACGCATTAGCTAAATTATCGGATTTTCTAAATAACAATATCATAAATATTACTGCTATTAATAATGTCCAGTTTACACTGCTAATATATATTTGGGATTTTAAATGAGTTGAGGTATACTTTATCTTCATTAAAGGGAAAACTCTTGTTGTAATTCCCTGGTAAACCAAAGCCATAAGTGCGCTTATCATTGCCTGGGATGCAATTATAGTCGCAAATAATGTAAGAATAAGAAACGGAACATAAAAAATTTCGGAAATAGATCTTACCATACTAAACAGGACAAAAGTATTATCATGGGTTAACTGCATATAAGCACCCTGCCCAAAGTAATTAAATAGCAAAGCAAAGAAAACAAAATACCATGCGTGCCGAATCGGTTCACTTCCAAGGTGGCCCATGTCCGCATATAATGCCTCACCGCCCGTAACACAAAGTATAACATCACTTAAAACAAAAAAAGATGTAAAGCCGTGTCCTAAAATAAATGAAATTGCATATTGCGGACTTAATGCTGCAAAAATTCCCGGAACTTTTATAATATAAAATATTCCTGAAAGCAATAAGCTTATGAACCAAATTATCATAATCGGGCCGAAGGACGATGAGACTTTATCCGTGCCTTTAAATTGAAAACCAAATAATAGGATTGTAATAATAATAGTAATTAGAATAATGGTAGATGTACCAATATTTCCAATTGCCGGAATTAATTGTATACCTTCAACAGCAGATAATATACTTATAGCCGGAGTTATTACTCCGTCACCCATAATAAGTGAAACACCAACAAAACCTAGAAAAGCAGCAAAAGCAGCACGCTTACCTGTCTTAACATTTCTAGCTAAAATTTCCTTTAGAACGATAATGCCTCCTTCACCCTTAATACTTAAACTCATGGCAAGGGTTGAATACCCTAGAGTAACAATGATTATTAATGCCCAAAAAATTAAGGATAAAACACCCATCAAATTTTCTTTGGTTGGAGAAAGGAAGGTAAAGATAATGGTCAAAGTGTAAATGGGACTGGTTCCGATGTCCCCGAAAACAAGCCCCATTGCCTGCATTATTTCTTTAAATGAAGAGAACTTATTTGTCTTCGGCATAGTAATATTTATATGTTAACAAAAAGATTTTAACTAAACAGCCAGCTAGATAAAATATTCTACTTTAAATAAAAAGTTCTAACGGGAAAACTTTCCCGTTAGACCTTTCTGTTAACACAAAGTTAATAATAATTTTAATAATATCATTATTGATATTTAATTCGGAATTTTTATAGAAGGAATTTCTTTATCCTGAATTTCTTTCTTTTTCCAAGCAATTTTAACCATAAACAATAATCCGCCAAGAAGTATAAGCATAAGAATTCGTGAACCCCAAATATATGGAACATTTTGTGCCGGGACATTTTTTAACATAAATGTTGGTATAGCATCCTGAATAAGCCACCAGAACATAACTACCATTAGAATTATAGGAGTAACGTACTTCATTAAGTAATAAAAAAATCTTGGAATTTTTATATCGCCGCCCATATTTATTTCATCCCATGCTTTATCTGCACCGTATATCCACATAAAAATAATTGTTTCGCAAAGTGCAAAAAGTACTAATCCGAAAGTTCCCGCCCAGTAATCCATTTCATTTAGAAAACCGTACTTTAAGAAAAAGACAACAAATTGTACGGCAATTAAAACAACAATAGCAAGCAGTCCGGTAGCTTTTTTACGGCTCATACCAAATTCATCTTCCAAAAAAGCAATAAGCGGCTGGCCCATTGCAACGGAAGATGTTATGCCTGCAAAGAACAAAAGCAAAAACCATATAAACCCGAAGAAGGGGCCAAACGGTATTTGATGAAATATTAACGGCATTGAAACAAATCCAAGATCGTAAGCACCTGCATTTGCAATTTGTGTAGTCATTGTTATTCCGAAAAATGCAATGGCAGCAGGGATGGCAATGGAACCGCCCATAATAACTTCTACAAATTCGTTTGTTGCCGCAGTACTTAAGCCGGATAATGCAATATCATCCTTTGGTTTTAAATAACTTGCGTACGCTTGAATTGTACCCATTCCAACTGAAAGCGTAAAGAAAATTTGACCGGCTGCCGCCAGCCAAACTTTTGGGCTGCCAAGTAATTTAAAATTCGGGTTCCAAATAAAAGCTATTCCGTTTGCAATTGAATTATCTGGATGAGCCGGATTTGGTGTGCCAAGTGTTAATACACGTATTGTTAATATTATTCCGAATATAAAAAGTAAAGGCATTCCAATTTTTGCCAGCTTTTCTATTCCCTTGGAAATTCCTTTATATAATATCCAGAAGTTTAAACCGAAAGTAATAAGCATAAAAGTATAAGCAGGCCATAATGAAGTAAAATAACCACTTGATGTTTTACCCTGGAAGCTGTATAAAAAGCTTTTCATAGCTGCGTAATTTTGTTCATTAAAATATGCTTTTGTAACGGAAAAGAAACTGTACCCAAGCGTCCATGATTCTATATAAGTATAATAAATTAAAATTACCATTGAAATAAACAGGCCGAGCGTACCAAAATATTTTGCAATTTTATTGTCCCACAAAACATCAAACATTCCGGGAGCGCTTCCGTGATTGTATTTACCGCCGTTACGGCCTATCCCCCATTCTATCCACATAAGAGGAATACCAAGTACCAGGAAAAAAATAAAGTAAGGAATCATAAAAGCACCGCCGCCGTTTTGTGCTGCCTGTACGGGGAACCGCAGAAAATTTCCGAGTCCCACTGCATTACCTGCAACAGCCAAAATTAAGCCTATTTTACTTCCCCATTGCTCGCGTTCTTTTTGTTCCGCCATCAATACTCCTATTTAATTATACTTATTTTGAATTGTCCGCTTTGATAAAAGTTAAAGAGAAATCTTTATTGTGCATTTGCCAGTCCGGTTAGTATTACATTTATAAATGTTATTAAGGCATTAAATATATTAAAACAAAACTATCTAACTGTGGCAGAAATCAAAACAATTAATGCTTCTAAAACTATAACCGGATTTAAGATAAAGATTAAGTTCACGGTTATAAAACAATGTCTTTCTAAATTGGAAATAAATGATTGGAAAAGATAATAGTACGAAATGCTGCATACTGGAATTATCCGAATAACTTTAACAATAAAATAATTTCGCTTGCATAATTAAATATTTTTTTAATTAAAAACAATTTTAGTTGCTTTTATCTTCAAGTAATTTTATTGCACGCTCTAGTTGGAGATCATGTCCGTTATCAACTTCTTCTTTGGTCAGCAGTACAGTTATATCCGGGGTAACACCATTCCACTCAATGGGTACACCGTCATAACGAAAATAGTCCACATCGGAAATTTGAACAACTCTTCCGCACGGTAAGGTAAATTTATACCCAGCATCTCCTCCACCTCCTTCTGTGGTATCTCCTATTGCAGTTACACTTGGTATTTGCTTCATAATTTCTGCAAAATGTTCGGCAGCACTGCAGCTTGCACCGTTTATAAGTAAAGCAACCGGCTTTTTATAAATAAATTGCCCCCGTGGAATTAATGGCGGCATTTGGGGGTAATTAACTTTGGAATAAAATTTCATATACTGCATTGTTGTATCAATAAATCTGCCTGCAATAAATTCTACACTGTTCACGGTCCCGCCGGGATTATTTCGAACATCTATTACCAAGGCTTTTGTATATTTAAAATAATTTAGTACTTCATCAAAATCATTTAATCCTCTAAAGTTACCAATTCTAACATAGCCAATACTATCCGGCAGCATTCCGTATATGATTATACCTCCGGCAGTAATTATTAATTCGCTTTTAAAATATCTGCTAATCGTAATCGGATTATAAGTCAGTCTATCTCTCAAATCCCTCGGCGGGAAGTAAGTTTCAATTTCCTGATCTTTTAAATTAGTAATTGTGGTATGACAGTCCTTTAAATCCAATAGCATATTAAATATAATTTTAAATTCTTCATCGCCTTTTGCATTTTCTGCAAGCGGTTTATAATAAGTATACATACTGTCCCAATTTATATGCTTTTGTTTTAACATCGGGTAAACATTGTTAACTTCATTCCAAACTTTTTCAAAATCGGCATAGTTAGTATCAACGGGTGCATCATTTACAAATAAATCTTTACAGCCTGTTAAAATGAAAACAAAAATGAAAATTATGCATAAAGCTCGATGTTTCATTTTCATGATGCTAAAAGTTATATGAAATGCCTGCATTAAATTCATCCTCGGCAGTAATAAAAAAGTCCCATTCGCTTATTTGTGAAAGATCAAACATATAACCAGCCGACGCTGTAATATGACTAAGAATATGGTAACGGATATTTATTCCAACATTAGAATGAAAACCGTATAGTGTTGTTAATACTGCAGTGGCAGTATTTGTTCCGCCGGCAAGAGAGGAAGTTGTTTTATTGGCAACCGATAATAACGAAAGCCGGCCTGAGGCCTCTAACATAAATGCCGTATTGATAACATAGAACGCTCTTGCAGTAATACTAATAGAAGCAAGCTTCGCAAGAGCATTTTCATTATAGGCACTATAGTTTGTAACGTTTCGTGTCTGGTTATATTGGAACATTTCTGCTGCCGGTCCGAGGAAGAAAAATAAATTCCTACGAAAGATTGAAATACTTCCAACCGGATAATAAAATGAAATGCCGATTAAAGATTGACTGAGATTGGATGTAACATTATAATCTTTCACCGCTGAAGAGTTTTCCCACTTTATATAGATATTTAATCCGAAATCTTTATTATACCCGGACCAGCCGACAAAATAAACCGGGAAAGTTCCCGTATATTTTTCTTTTGAAATCAATTCATCCTTTAAAGCAAGTGAACCTATACCGTACCGGAATATAATTCCTTGACCAAATTGAATCTTACTACCGTTACTTTCCTGTGCATTTATTGAACTGCTTATTGCGAAAAGAAATAAACCGAAAATAAAATATATTTTATGCGGCATTATTAACCCTATTTTAAAACCCGGGAAAATGTAAAATTATTTAGTCAATTTTACAAGAAAAAATTTATAAATTTGAGTTTAATTTTTATAATTGCCAATTTGAATATTATATTATAAATCAAAAAGTCCCTCTTTAGTAAAGAGGGACAGATTTTAGCGCAGCTAAAATCAGGGAGATTTGTCTCATATAGTACTATGGTAGTTGTTCAACAAACTTTATAATATTAGTATAACAACAGAGGTTAAATGCAGAATCCCGGAAAGAAAACAGAATTAGTTAGAGGTCTGGGGGTAACGGCTGCAATTATGATTGTTGCAGGCTCAATGATAGGTTCGGGCATTTTTAGAAAACCCGCCACAATGGCAGGGCAATTAATGTCTCCGGAATTACTAATTATCGTTTGGGTATTGGCCGGGTTGGTAACTTTTATTGGCGCATTAACAAATGCGGAAATTGCAGGCATGATAGACGCAACCGGCGGACAGTATGTTTACTTCAAAAAAATGTACGGTGATGCAACGGCATTCTTTTACGGCTGGTCTATTCTCGCTGTAATTCAAACTGGAAGCCAGGCAGCTATTGCTTATGTTTTTGCAGAATACCTCGGCTATTTTATTAAGTATCCTCAGCTTCCTCATGCAATTGAAAAATTTTCTTTTTATTTACCTGTAATCGGAAGCATTCATCCTTTGTATCAGTTCGGAACGAAAGCGGTTGCTATTATTACAATTTTATTTTTAACCGGAGTAAACTACATCGGCGTTGTGTTCGGAGGAGTTGTTCAAACAATAATGACTTCAATAAAAATTGCATCGATTATTATTCTTTCTATACTGCTGTTTGCCGCCGGAACAGGAAGTATGAATAATGTTTATACCGGATTTTCGATACCGCATAATGTTGCCGGCAATCTTTTTGTAATTATAGGTTTGGCATTAGCTGGTGCATTTTGGGCATACGACGGCTGGAACAATGTAACCTTTGTTGCCGGTGAAGTAAAAAATCCGCAGCGCAATGTTCCTCGGGCTTTACTATTCGGAACAATAATAGTCATGGCAGTTTACGTCCTTGTAAATATTGCTTTTCTTTATGTACTTCCGGTAAACGTAATGGCAAAATCTCCGCTTGTGGCTGCATCTGCTGCGCAGGTAATATTCGGAACAGGCGGTGCGTCGGTAATTTCAATTGCAGTTATCATTTCTACATTCGGCGCATTAAACGGCAGCCTGCTTTCTACTGCACGTGTTCAGTTTGCAATGGCAAGGGATAATTTATTTTTCAAGAGCATCGGTAAAATACATCCCAAATACGGCACACCGCATGTTTCACTCTTGGTTCAAGGTTTATGGGCATGTGTGCTGGTAACCTCCGGTACTTTTGATACGATTACCAACTATGTTATTTTTGCAGCGTGGTTATTTTATGCATTGGGTGCATTTGGGGTTTTTGTTCTGAGAAAAAAAATGCCGGACACACCCCGGCCGTACAAGGTTTGGGGATATCCGTATATACCGGCTTTGTTTGTTGTTTTTTCCGCGCTCTTTTTGTTTAATACAATTATTTCGGATACCAGTGATGCAGCAATGGGAATGTTTTTAATTTTACTCGGATTGCCGATTTATTTTTACTGGAAGTTCAAAACAAAAAAGACGGATGTTCTATTAAAAAACCAATTAAGTGATTCAAATGAAGAATAAAAGATTTGTAATAGTTGATGCGATGGCGCTGGCATATAAAGCTTACTTTGCTTTTATAAACCGGCCTTTAATAACCTCCAGGGGAGAACCTACTTCGGCTGTTTACGGTTTTTTAAATCAATTATTAAAAATTCTTGAAGATCATAAACCGGATTATATTGCAGTTGCTTTCGATTCAAAGGAAAAAACATTCCGGCATGATAAATTTGAGAATTACAAATCTTCCAGAGCTGCAATGCCTGAGGATATGATTCCCCAAATAGATAGAATAAAACAAATTATAGAAGCAATGCAAATTCCAATTTACATCCTTCCAAAATATGAAGCTGATGATATTATTGGAACCGCTGTTAAAAAAGCTTCCAAACTTGGGTTGGAGTCTTACGTAATAACGCCCGACAAAGATTTTAACCAGCTTGTAACAGAAAAAGTTAAAATAGTTCATCCCGGAAAGACTGCCGAAGATATTGTTATATACGATATTAAAAAAGTTAAAGATGAATTCGGTTTTGAGCCTGAAAAAATGATTGATTACCTTGCCCTTATTGGCGATAAGGCAGATGACATTCCCGGTGTTAAAGGTATTGGGCCGGTTGCTGCTAAACCGCTTATTCAAAAGTTCGGCGATATAGAGGAAATTTATAAGCATATTGATGAAGTTGAAAAGGCCGGTATTAAAAATAAATTAATTGACGGCAAGGAAAGTGCAATTATATCAAAAGAACTGGCTACTATTCACTGCAAGGTTCCGCTGGATTTTGATTTTGAATCCGCAGAATTTACCAAGCCGGATTTTGAAAAGCTTAGAGGAATTTTTATTGAGCTTGAATTTAAAACTCTTTACACCAGGCTGCTAAACATATATAATAACAGCTCAATTAATTCGGACGAAAAAGAAATAGCAGATGAAGAAATTCTTGATGAAAACATTTCTTCTTACGATAAGAAAAAAGCTTCTTACAAATTAATTACTGGAATTAAAGATGCAAGAAACCTGGCAGAAATATTAAGCAAGCAGGAACTTTTCATCTTCGATACCGAAACAAACAGCCTGGATCCCTTTACTTTAAAAATAGCTGGAGCTTCTTTTTCCGTAAATCCGGGTGAAGGCTTTTTTGTCGCAATAAATCCTTTTAATCTGGAATCCGGCTTGTTTGGAAAAGAGTTAAACGGCAGACTTGAACTGAATGAATTTGTAAAAATATTCAAACCTGTTTTTGAAAATCGAAAGATTAAAAAAGTCTGCCAAAACGGTAAGTTTGATATTGCCGTGTTGAGAAGTCAAGGTATTGATGTTCATAATTTTTATTTCGATACTATGCTTGCAAGTTATATAATCGATCCGGATCAAAAACACGGTATGGATGAACTTTCAAAAAAATATTTAAATTATAAGCCTATTCCTCTGTCGGATTTAATTGGAATTAAAAAAGATCCTTCAAAAATTTTTGATGTTGATCCGGATGAACTTTCGAATTATGCGGCAGAAGATGCGGATATTACATTACGTTTATATGAAAAATTGAATAAGGAGCTTGATAAAGAAAACCTGAATAAAATTGCGTATAAAATTGAATTTCCGCTTGTACCGGTTCTTGAAGATATGGAACGTGAAGGAGTAAATGTAGATACGGGAGCATTAAATTCCTTAAGCAAGGATATGCAAATTTTAATAGACAATTACACAAAGAATATTTATGAATCCGCCGGGGAAGAATTCAACATAAATTCTCCGCAGCAGCTTCAAAAAATACTTTTCGGCAAACTCGGATTAGCTACCGGCAAGAAAACCAAAACCGGCTTTTCTACCGACGCACGCTCTCTTGAGGCTTTAAGAGGTGAGCACGAAATTATTGGTTTAATTGTTGATTACAGGCAGATATCTAAATTGAAATCAACGTATGTAGACACACTTCCGAATTTAATAAATCCAAAGACAGGAAGAATTCATACCTGTTTTAATCAAACTGCGGCATCAACAGGCAGGCTTTCCAGCAACGACCCCAACCTTCAAAATATTCCTATCCGTTCTGAGATGGGAAAAGAAATTAGAAAAGCCTTCGTTCCGAGAAATAAAGATTATGTATTAATAAGTGCCGATTACAGCCAGATCGAATTGAGAATTCTTGCAAGTATTTGCGGCGATGAAGGTTTAACAAAAGCATTCAAAGAAGGAGAAGACATTCACAGAAGTACCGCAGCACTTGTTTTTATGGTTAAACCGGAAGATGTTACCCAGGATATGAGGAGAAAAGCAAAAGAAGTAAATTTCGGAATTCTTTACGGCATTGGCCCGTTCGGTTTAAAAACTAGGCTGGGAGTGACACAGACTCATGCAAAAGAAATTATTGAAACTTATTTTAATACCTTTAAGCGTGTTAAAAATTATATGGATGAATCCGTAATGAAAGCCAGGGAAAAAGGTTTTGCGGAAACATTATGGGGAAGAAGAAGGTTTCTAAAAAATATTAACAGCAGCAACAGGGTTGTAAGGCAATTCGAGGAACGTGTAGCCATTAATATGCCCATTCAGGGCACTGCCGCCGATATGATAAAACTTGCAATGATAAAAATTCATAAAGAATTATCCGAAAGAAAAACCAGAACTAAAATGGTTTTGCAGGTTCATGATGAACTTTTATTTGATGCTCACAAAGATGAAGTTGACGAGCTTAAGCCCTTAATAAAAGATATTATGGAAAATGCTTTGCCGATGAATGTTCCTATTTTAGTAGAAACAGGTGTGGGAGAAAACTGGCTTGACGCTCATTAAAATTTTGATATAATTACTCTTGTTATGAAACTTAAGATTGATAAAATAAAGAAAATTTTGTGTATTAAACCGCGGGGAATCGGAGATATAATTTTATCGACTATTGTACTCGATAATTTAATTTATTACTTCCCCTCTGCAAAAATAGATTATCTAACCGAAGAGTTTGCTAAAAGTGTGGTGGATAATAATCCACTTATCAATAAAGTGCTTACAATGAACAAGGCAGATTTTTTCCTTAAGCCGGTACTTAAAGTCAGAAAAGAAAAGTATGATCTTGTATTGGATTTTTGGTCTAATCCGTGGACAGCCCAAATTACAATTTTATCCGGTGCGAAATATAGAGTTGGATTTGCTTACCGGGGAAGAAAATATGCATACAACATTTTAGCAACCTCCGGCAGGGGTGAACATCATTCTGCCGAACATAACCTAGAGCTGTTAAAAGTTCTGGATATTCCGGTTATCTCCAAACATATTTATTACTTTGTTTTTGAAAGAGAAGAAAATACCGGAAAAATATTTTTGGAGAAAAATATTCCCCATGGTTACTCTGTTGTGGGTATAATTCCTTCAGGCGGATGGGCTTCCAAAAGGTGCGATAAGGAAAAGTGGGTAGAAATTTGTAAAACTGTTTCCGAAAAATATAAAACAAAATTTATTATACTTTGGGGGCCGGGTGATGAAGAAGATGCGTACTTTATTAATAATAGCTTACCGGAACATACTGTTATGGCACCTAAAACAAATTTAACCGCAATGGCAGGCATAATAAAAAACTGCAGTCTTATAATTGCCAATGATTCCGGACCTTTACACATGGCGGCGGCAATTGGTGTGCCGACTATCGGATTATTCGGCCCTACAGATCCTAAAAAACACGGACCTTATTCGGATGGCTCAGCTTATGTTATTAAGAAGGATTTGTCCTGCATTATCTGCAACCATACCGTATGCCCTTACAAGCATGAATGTTTCACCCTGCTTCCGGTTAAAGATGTACTGGATAAAATTGAATATTTAATTGAAAAAAACCGGATAAAAATTACAAAGAATGAAAAAGCTTGAATTTTTCTTTAAGAATATTTTCTTGAATATTCTTTTGTTTTTTAATTCACCCCGCAAGAATTATGATATCATTGGTGATAAAGACTTTTCTAAAATTCTATTTATACGGTTAAACAGGATTGGCGATGCACTTGTTGTTACTCCCCTTCTCCATGAAATAAAGAAAAATTTGAACAGTAAAATTTATATACTTGCAGATAAAAATAATTTTATGGCATTCGGAAATAATACCGATGTTGATAAACTGCTTATTTTTAATAAAGGGATTAAAGGATTTTTGGATGTACTTAAATTCATTAAAAGAGAAAATATTCAAACTGTTGTAGACCTTCACGTAGATATTTCAACCACCGTTAGTTTTTTAATAGCTTTTTGCAAGACTAAAAATAAATTCGGGCTAGAAAAAGGCAATAAAAATATTTACACAAAAACTATTGAGAATTTAGATAGTTCAAAATATCATATAGTTGACAGGATTTTGGAAATTTCAAAACTCTTTAATATTGAAATCGATAAAAATAATATAAACATTCATTATACATTTGCTGACAGTTCTATCAAAAAAGTACATGAATATATCAACGAAAAATTTCCGGCAAAGAAAGCTCTAATCGGTATTAATATTTCTGCCGGCAGTACCGCCAGATTTTGGGGAATAGAAAATTTTAAAAAAATAATTAATTATTTTATTCAATATGATGCTAATCTTATCCTGGTATGTTCACCTCAAGATATAAATCTTTGTAGAGAAATATGTAATGATAAATATTACTATTTTTCTTCTAAGAATTATGATGAATTTGCAGCAATAATTTCAGTGCTGGATTTTCTATTTACACCGGATACCGCTGCGGTTCATTTAGCTTCGGCATTTGAAATCCCGGTATTCGGCGTTTATGTAAAATATAATACTAATGATATGATTTGGTCTCCTTACAAATCTAAATTTGATTGTGTTGTAACAACCGAGCCCAACTTAAGAAATTTAACATTTGAAACTGTTGAAAATAAATTAAAATCATTTATTGAAAATTTTAATTTTACTTTAGTAGATGCATCTAAATAAAAAGTTTGTTAATCCGTTTGCTTTATCCAAAAGAATGGGCAGGCCTCTAATACTGGATGGAGCAATGGGAAGTATGCTTCAGCAATCCGGATTAAAGGTTGAAGGTTCCCTCTGGATGTCTCTGGCAAATATTACAAATCCGGAGAAAGTATCTAAGATTCATAAAAAATATTTACAAGCGGGAGCAGATATAATAACAACTAATACATTCAGAACCAATCCTACAGCGGTTAAAAGTTATATAAGAAAATTAAATCCTGAAAAACTTATTAGGGCAAGTGTTAATCTGGCATTAGAGGTAGCTTCCGGCCACGATGTATTTGTTGCCGGTTCAAATGCGCCTGCCGAGGATTGTTATCAGAAAAAAAGAACTTTGACACATAATGAGCTGTTAATAAATCATCATAAACATATTGATTCATTGATGGATAATGGGTGTCATTTTATACTGAATGAAACTCAGAGCCATCTCGACGAAATTAAAATAATTTGTAAATATTGTGCTAAAAATAATATTCCTTATATATTAAGTATTTTTGTAGATGAAGATTTACACTTGTTATCCGGCGAAAAAATATTTGACGTAATTCCCATTATAAATGATTACTACCCCCTAGCAATAGGCATAAATTGTATTAGGCAAAATACATTTAGGAAAGTATATAAAGGTTTAAGTTCTAATTTAACATGGGGAGCATATTTAAACTGCGGAAGTGGAGAATTTAACGATGAAAAAATAGTTTGTGGAGTTAGTCCGGTTGACTATAAAAATGAAATAAAACGGATACTACCTAAAAAACCATCATTTATCGGGGCTTGCTGCGGCTCAACACCGGAACATATTAAAGAAATTAAAAAATTATTGGATGGAAAAATTAATAATTAAAGCCCCGGCAAAAATTAACCTGGGGCTAAATATAATTGAAAAGAGGAAAGACGGGTATCATAATATAGAGACTGTTTTTTATCCGATAAGATTGTATGATGAGCTGGAAATATTCAAAAGTGATGCGTTTAATTTCAAATGCAGCAATTTATTTATGAAATCCGACAGAAGTAATTCAATAATAAAAGCAAAGAATTTACTGGAAGATGAAACCGGAAAAAAACTAAACTGTATTATTTACCTTAAAAAAAATATCCCTATCGGCGCCGGTTTAGGAGGAGGAAGTTCGGATGCCGCTGCAACATTGAAAGCACTTAAGCGGCTGTACGATTTAAAAATTTCAACTAAAAAATTAACATTACTTGCAGAAAAAATCGGTTCCGATGTACCATTTTTTATTAAAGCTATTCCTTGCTATGCCTCTAAAAAAGGCGAAAAAATTAAAGAGATGAAGATAACACTTCCCCACCCTATTTTAATAGTTAACCCGGGAATCCATATTTCAACAAAATGGGCTTACGAAAATATCCGACCGGAAAAGCCGGAAACAAACCTTCTAAGTATTTTCAATTCACTTGATATTAATTTTAAGATTATAAAAAATTCAGTGAGAAATGATTTTGAAGAGATTGTCTTTAACAAATTTCCGGCAATAGGAAAAATTAAAGAACAATTATATAACTACGGTGCAATGTTTTCTTTAATGACCGGCAGCGGTTCTACGGTATACGGCATTTTCCCGGATTTAAAGTCAGCAAAAAATGCCGGTGAAAAATTTAATAAAAATTATTTTACGTTTATACATACTTAAAGGAAATAATATGGCAGCAAAAACAGGGAGAATATTAATAGTTGATGATGATGAAGATGTCTTATTTTCCGCACGCCTTTTATTAAAACAGCACTATTCAATAGTACGTATTGAAAAAAGACCGGAAAAAATTCCGGAAATTTTATCTGCCGAAAGTTATGATTTAATATTGCTTGATATGAATTTTTCCGGGAACGATACAAGCGGTAGTGAAGGATTTACGTGGCTTAAAAAAATTCTACAGGTGGATCCTTCGGCAGTTGTTATACTAATTACGGCATTCGGAAATATTGAAATGGCAGTAAAAGCTATTAAAGACGGTGCTACCGACTTCGTCTTAAAGCCATGGCAAAATGAAAAATTGCTTGCTACTGTTTCATCGGCAATGAAACTTAGAATGTCCAGGCGGGAAATAGACGATCTTTTATCCAGGCAGAAACAGTTAAGCCAGGACCTTGATCAGCAGTTTCACGATATTATTGGAACCTCCGATGAGATGAAAAAAGTATTTAATTCTATTCAAAAAGTTGCCGGTACCGATGCAAACATATTAATACTTGGAGAAAACGGAACAGGCAAAGAATTAGTGGCAAGAGCGATACACAGGCAGTCCAAAAGACAGGAACAAATTTTCTTAAGCGTTGATATGGGCTCGTTAAGTGAAACATTATTTGAAAGTGAATTGTTCGGCTATACAAAGGGAGCATTTACGGATGCAAAAGAAAATAAAGCCGGCCGTTTTGAAGTTGCTTCCGGCGGTACTTTATTCCTGGATGAAATTGGAAATCTTTCGTTCAACCTTCAAATGAAACTGCTTGCGGTTTTGCAGAACAGGCAGGTCGTCAGACTCGGCTCAAATATACCCAGGCCTATAGATATCAGACTAATTTGCGCAACAAATATTCCGTATGAAGAACTAGTATCTGAAAAAAGATTCCGGCAGGATTTACTTTATAGAATAAATACTGTAGAGATTCAAATGCCGCCTCTGCGAAAAAGAGTTGAAGATATTCCGCTGCTTGCAAACCACTTTTTGAAAATATACTGTAAAAAATATAACCGTAATTTAAAAACTCTTTCGCAGCAGGCGCTTGGCAGGCTTGAACAGTATAATTGGCCGGGAAATGTTAGGGAACTTCAACACATGATTGAAAGAGTTGTTATAATGAGCGAGGCGGAAATTTTGCAGCAGAATGATTTTTACTTTAATTCACAGGATGCAAAAGATGCAAGTCTTTTATTAAATAATTATCAACTTGAAGATGTCGAAAAAAAATTAATAATAAAAGTTATAGGCAAGCACGGCGGCAATCTTACAAAGGCAGCAAAAGAACTGGGCCTAACCAGAGCATCTCTATACAGAAGGTTGGAAAAATATGGCTTATAAAAGATTCAGCTTAATAATTTTTTTCAGGACTCTCACTCTCTGCTTTTCCATTTTTATCTTTTTTTATTTAATTACCGCTACTCATTTATATGCAACAACTTTTATAGTCGGACTGCTAATAATTTACCAGATTTTTGCACTTGTGCACTTTGCACAAAGAACAAACAGAGATATTGCCAGATTTTTTAATTCAATAAAATACTCGGATTTTTCACAAAGCTTTAAGAGCAGTATTAAAGGCTCTGCGTTTGAAGAATTAAACGGTGCATTCTCGGAAGTTATTGAAGAATTCAAAAAAACAAGAGCCGAAAAAGAAGAACACTTCCGCTACCTGCAGACCGTAGTGCAGCATGTTGGGGTTGGTTTACTTGCCTATACTGATAGCGGCGGCGTTGAGCTGATAAATTCTTCGGCAAAAAAGATTTTAAAAATCAACGGATTAAAAAATATTTCGGAACTTAATTGTTTTAGTATGCAGCTTGTAGATGCGTTAAATAAAATAAAAGCCGGAGACAGAATTTTAATTAAAGTAGCAGATAATAATGAACTATACCAGCTTTCCATTTATGCAGCGGAATTTAAATTAAGAGGCAGTCATTATACACTCGTTTCTTTAAGCAATATTCAAAACGAGTTGGAAGAAAAAGAAATGGAGGCATGGCAAAATTTAATAAGAGTGCTTACGCATGAGATAATGAATTCCGTAACTCCTATTGTTTCACTTTCTTCTACTGCCAGTTCTTTGCTGGAAGATATAAATAATAAGCTGCAAACCGATAAGACATTAAACAATGATGAGTTGGAAGATATTACCGGGGCACTTAACACAATTTTAAAACGAAGCAAAGGCCTTTTGCATTTTGTAGATGATTACAGAAACCTGACAAGAATTCCCGCGCCTAACTTTCAATTAGTAAAAATAGTTTCCTTGTTTGAACGTATCAAAAAATTATTTTCCGAAGACTTGCATGAAAAAAATATTGCCTGCAGCTATAAAGTAGAACCTAATGATCTTGAAGTAACCGCAGATCCCGATCTTATTGAACAGGTTCTGATAAATTTAATATTAAATTCAATTAAGGCATTGTCTGCTTCTACAATGCCTGAAATAAAACTTTTTGGAAAATTTGATAATCACGGAAACATAATAATCCAGGTAACGGATAACGGCCACGGAATACCGCAGGATTTACAGGATAAAATTTTTATACCATTTTTTACCACCCGAAAAGAAGGCTCGGGTATAGGCCTAAGTTTATCACGTCAAATAATGCGTGCACACAAAGGCGGCCTAACCGTAAGCTCCGTTACCGGAAAAGAGACAACTTTCACCCTGAGATTTTAATATAAAATTACCAGCTTCTTTTTCCGCCGGTACCCCTGTTCCCTCCCCCTCCTCTGGAATTATTCCTGCCTCCGCGTCTGTTTGTGCTTTTAGGGCGGGCTTCGTTTACAACAATTTTGTTTCCTTTAAATTCTTTAGTATTAAGTTCTTCCAGGGCTTTTTGGGCTTCCGCTTTATCATTCATTTCAACAAACCCGAAACCTTTGGATTCGCCGGAAAATAAATCTCTTATAATTTTAACACTGCGTACTTTACCATAACCGCTAAATAAATCTTCCAACTCGAAGTCGGTTGCATCCTTTGGTAAGTTACCTACATAAATGTTCATTTTTAATTTATCCTTTGTTTGTTATTGTTTGTTTTTGCAGAATACTTATTCTGATTAATCCGGTAAGTAAACTGAGATATTAAAAATCATATTACAGAAAAAAATTCGGTAGGATTTCAACAAAATAAACATCTGTATTCTTTATTTAATGTGAATTATTATACTAAATAATTTACATTTAACTTCCTTCCGAGCCGGTATTCTTTATAATGATTTAAATCTTTATTCTTAAATAAAATTACTTGTGTTATTATATGAATTTTTTTTATAATAAACTAATTTTATTTAGCAATAATTTCATTTTATTTTCTTAAAACAATGAATATTGACCTATAAAAAAATATTTTGTTGTAAGCATACAATTAAAGAAAATTGGTCTTCTGCTAATCATGTGTAGGGCCGATATAGATAATAAAATTTATCTCCATTTATATTCAAACGTTTTAACCTTCAAATTTAATCCAATTATTTTAACTGAAAATTATGATAAAGAATTTCCACTATTCACGATTTTTCCAAACAGAAATTTATTATATTTATAGTATTCTGCTATTTTTTAGATTAACATTGAAACACATTACTTTATTATGAAAATACGTGAAAGCGGAATGCCTGATGAGCAATATTGGGAATCATTTTTTAATGTTCAAAATATTTTTGCAAAGCTCCGATTAGACAATTCTGTTAAAGATGTTGCAGAGTTTGGTTCCGGTTATGGTACTTTTACCATACCGGCATCCAAAATTATTAAAGGCAGTATTTATGCATTTGATATTGATGAAGGAATGATAGCTCGTTTATCCCAAAGGATAAATGTGGAAAAATTGAATAACATAATAATTCATCATATTGATTTTATTAAAGCAGAGATACCGTTGAATAACAATTCAATTGATTATGCTATGCTGTTCAATATTCTTCATGCGGAAGCTCCTGTAGAATTGTTAATTGAATCTGTCAGAATCCTACGGCCGGGCGGCGTAGCCGGTGTTATTCATTGGATTTGTTCTCCTTCCACACCGAGAGGTCCATCAATGGATATTAGACCTAAACCGGAACAATGTATTAATTGGATGGAAGCAGCGGGATTAAAAATGGTAAGTGGTATTATCCCGCTGCCACCTTATCATTATGGAATTCTCGGGATAAAAAAAACATAACTGTATGCACGTTTGACTGTAGGCAATTAATGCAGCCATGCACTATTAAATTTGAAAAATGTTTATATAGGAAATCTTTCCTATAAATCCTCTGCAGCCTGTGGACAATAATATAAGAAAGAATATTATCTATCCATCTTTTTATCATTAAGAAATAAATACACTTAAATATTGGCGAATAAACATGAAATACATTATCAAATCTTTATGCTATGGAAAAAGCGTCGTTGCATTAAACCTTTCCGGGCAAACACCTAAAGATTTTCATAATAATGAAATAATTACTTTTATAATAGCAAGCGCCGCAACTTGTGTATAGACGCTTTTTTAATATAATTTCGAATTGATAAAAGCGGGATTTTCAGAAAGCACAGAAATGAAAAAAGCCTCAAAACGAATTGTTTTGAAGCTTTTCTATGCGGGGCCGACGAGACTCGAACTCGCGACCTCCTGCGTGACAGACATTCGGATATTAGGATTACAGCCAAATTTCCCACATTTTTGCCCCCACTCCATACAAGTCCATACACAATCCATACTGAGAAGAAAGGAAAGAAAACATGTATTTAGTACTCAATAAAAAGTCTAAATTTTACCAGTTAATCTATTTTAGGAATGGTAAAAGAACATCGGTTTCAACCGGTACCGCTAATAAGTTCCAGGCGGAAAAATTCCTTGATACTTTTAATCCCGATTTTGTTATAAAACCTGCTGTAGTTAATAACTCGAATAAAAGAATTTTATTAAGCCAATTTATTAACGAATATGAAAATTATGTTATTGGTGCATATTCAAAAAACTATCTTAAAAAAGCGGTTCACCCATCTTTAAGTGTTTTTCAAAAATATATACCTGATTTACCGCTTGAAAATATTACCTCAAAAATCATTGATCAGTTTATTTCTTCAATTGCAGCTAATTCTAAATTTTCCGCTTCACTTTATTATCGTACCATCAAGGCAGCTTTTAACAAAGCTTTAATTTGGAATTACATCCGGGAAAATCCGTTTAACAAAATAAAAATCCCCAAAACTCCTCAATCACTGCCGGCATTCATTACATTTGATGAACTTCAAATCATTATTTCAAAAACAGAGAAAGAATTTCTTAAGCCTTTATTTTTAACAGCATTCTATACCGGGATGCGCCTTGGTGAGTTAGTTAATATGAAATGGAATTGGATAGATTTTCAAAATAACATCATTACCGTAAAATGTGATTCTTCGTTCACTACAAAAAATAAAAAGGAAAGGTTAATTCCTATTAATTCAACTTTAAAAAATATACTTTTAAATATTCAGCCTAAAATATCGAATATTGGAAAAGATGATTTTGTTTTCTCAAAATTCCATGAGATTAAATTAAATGAAGATTTTGTAAGT
>JBJKSH010000137.1:0-8483 GCA_046704255.1 Ignavibacteriaceae bacterium
CATGAGTATCCCTCCGTACCATCAATTAAAACTCTTAACCCTTCTCTAATCGCATCATTATCTTCAACTACAACTACCTTAATCATATTTCATAACTCCTTAATTGAAATATGAGCATTAAGAAGAAAAAAATCAACCCAAATTTATAAATAATATACTGCTTTCGTAACTACTTTACTTGACTTAAATTAAATAAACAAATAACTTACATTACTTTCACTTTGCGGATCATACTTTATAATTAAACTTTGAATCGGAATAATATTTGTCCTTATAATTAAACTGTTTAACCATTAGGTTCATAATTCTTAATTTATTAATGAATAAAATTTCATTTGGTATAAAGATAGCATTTAATATTAAGTATTGCATTCTATTTATATTATTTATTTCTCCGTTGTACTCTCAGCAAATACGCTTTGAGCACTTATCAATAAATAACGGCCTTTCGGAAAATGCTGTTAATTCAATTGTACAGGATAAAGAAGGATACACGTGGTTCGGAACGAAAGACGGACTGAACCGATATGACGGATACACATTCAAAACTTTTCATAATGATCCTTTTGATTCTACTACTATTTCATTCGATGATGTTTCAAAATTATATGTAGACAGCCGTGATATTTTATGGATTGGAACATATAACGGCAAGCTAGATTACTACATTAAAGGAAGCGATAAATTTCAACAAATAAGATATAAGCCGGACAAAGCCGGGAGTAGAAATATTTCTTCTATATCGGCAATAACAGAAGATTCGGAAGGTAATTTATGGATTGGAACTTCAGACAACGGTTTATACGAGCTTAAATTTTCTAATGATAAAATTGCAAATCCGCAAGATTTGCTTACTTTGAGAAAAACAGATTATTTCATTCACATTCCAAGAGATAAAAACTCACCAACAAGTAATTTTATCCTATCTCTTTATGCGGACTCTTTAAATAATTTATGGATTGGGACATATAATAATCTTCTTAGGTTCAATGAAAAAGAAAAAAGTTTTTCTAAATATAATATTATCACTAAAGCTTCCGGTATTCCTTTTTCCAATGTAAGTAATGGAGTTTATGCAATTTGTGAACTAAGAAAAGGCCGGTTGTGGCTGGGAACTCCAAACGGTTTAGTTTTATTAAATAAAAATACCGGCAACTTTAAAATATTTCCAGCCGATTTGGGACAAATACAACAATTAGTAAAAGATCTTAATAATAATTTATGGATTGCAACAACTAATGCTTTAGTAAAATTTGCCCTCAATACAAAGTCGTATGAATTTTTTCAGAACAATCCTTTTAACCCATACAGCATAAGTTTTAATTATATCTCCAGCCTCTGCTGCGATCGGACAGGAATTCTCTGGATAGGAACCCAGGGAGAAGGAATAGATATTTATGATCCTAGGAAAAATCAATTTCATACATTTGTAGGGAAAAAGTATTTTGATCCACGAGCATCCGATTTCAGTATCAGATCAATCTTTGAAGACTCTCAAGGTTTCGTTTGGATTTGCACATCTGTATTATATAGATGGAACCGGAAGACCGGAGAACTAAAAAGTTATGAAACTTCTGACGATCGCCCGCAAGCATTCGGTAATTCCGTAGTATATTCAATGGTTCAATCAGAAAATGGTAATATATGGTTTGGTACTCCCGAAGGATTGTTTGAATACCATCCGGAAACGAAAAAAGCAAGGTTATTTAAGTTTAATCCTTCGGTTCCAACTAAATTACCTCAAAAAATAGTTTATTGTGTATTTAAAGACCGGCTAGGTAAAATTTGGGCTGCGACTAATAATTATTTGTGTAAACTTGTTAATATTAAAAGAGGAATCTTCAAAAAATATTTATACAATAAAATAAAGCGAAAGGATATATTTAGACCACACATTTATCAGGATAAAAACGGAAATTTTTGGATCAGTTCAACAGAAGGGCTTATATGTTTTAATAAAAACTCCGGTTTAATAAAAAAATATGTTTATGAACCGGGCAATCCGAAAAGTTTGGATAACAATTTTATTAAGTCGTTATGCCCTGATCCAAGGCAGCCGGATAAATTCCTTTGGGTTGGGACTGCAGGTGGGGGATTGAACAAGTTTAACCTTGCAACAAAAACATTTATTCATTTCACAACTAAAAACGGTTTGCCCAACAACGTTGTGTACGGAATTTTACCGGATAAAAGAGGTAACCTATGGCTAAGTACAAATAAAGGATTATCAAAGTTTAACCCGGTTTCTTTAACATTTAAAAACTATAATGTTTATGATGGCTTACAGAGTAATGAATTCAATACCGGTGCATATTTCGAAAGTAAATCAGGAGAAATGTTTTTCGGCGGAATTAAAGGATTAAATTATTTTTATCCGGCAGATATTAAAGATAATAAGTTTATTCCCAATATTGTTATTACAAAATGCGAGGTCCAAAAGGAATCAACTTCTAGTAAAGAAAATGCAACTGCTTTCATAAATTTATATGATAAAGATAAAACCCCGGCCTTGCCTTTTAATGAGAACATAATAAGCTTTAATTTTGCGGCAATGGATTTCTCAGCTCCCGAGAAAAATCAATTTGCCTATAAACTTGAAAACTTTGATAAAGGCTGGATTAATGCAGGTACAAACCATTCTGCAATATACACCAATTTGCCGCCGGGTAATTACGTATTTCATGTTAAGGGAACTAACAATGACGGCGTTTGGAATGAAGAAGGTGCTTCTTTTAAATTCATTATTCTTCCTCCATGGTGGAAAACCTGGTGGGCTTATTCTATTTACGGCCTGCTATTTTTAACCGTACTATTATTTATTAGAAGATATGAACTAAACCGGATAAGGCTTAGAGATCAACTGAAGTTTGAAAAAGTCGAATCCGATTCTTTGCGCCGCCTGGATCAATTGAAGTCACGTTTCTTTGCAAATATTTCACATGAATTTCGAACTCCGCTTACTTTGGTACTCGGCCAAATAGACAGCATAATGTCTTCAAATATCGAAGTGAAAGTAAAAGGGAAACTTCAGGTTGCAGACCGCAATGCAAAAAGGTTGCTAACTTTAATAAATCAACTGCTTGATATTTCCAAAATAGAAGCAGGCAGCATGGAATTAAAAGCCGGGCAGCACAACATAGTTCCTTTTTTAAGGAGCCTATTTTATTCATTTGAATCGCTTGCAGAATCAAAAAAGATTAACTTGAAATTTAATTCGGAGTATGAAAATATTCCGGTAGTATATGATCCGGATAAAATGGAAAAAATATTTTACAATCTGCTATCCAATGCATTTAAGTTTACAAAAGAAGAGGGTGATATTAATACAATGCTTAACATTATAGGTTCAACCGTAGAAATCAGGATTAAAGATACCGGCGTAGGAATTCCCGATGATCGAATTAAAAATATTTTTAACCGCTTTTACCAGGTGGACGGCTCGAGCACCCGTGAATTTGAAGGTACCGGGATTGGTCTCTCGCTTACAAAAGAATTAATTGAACTTCATAAAGGAAAAATAAAAGTATCCAGCATAATCGGAAAAGGTTCCGAATTTATAATTACTCTTCCTTTGGGTAATATAAATCTTGAGAAGGAAAAGTTTGTAGAAATTCCGGTAGTAAATTCTCCCATACTTTATAATGAAATGCAAGCTAATGATCAACTTGAAGAATCCGGCAACCGGCATCAGGTATCAGCAGATGCAAAGAATATAATTTTAATAGTTGAAGATAATGCAGATATACGAAATTACATCCGCGAACAAATTCAAGATGGAAATAAAGTAATAGAAGCATCCAACGGAGAAGACGGACTTGCAAATGCAAAAGCCGAGATTCCCGATTTAATTATTACAGATATTATGATGCCTAAAATGAACGGGTATGAATTCAGTAAAGAAATTAGAAAAGACGAAAAAACAAGTCATATCCCGATTATTATGCTTACTGCCAAAGCCGGGCTTGACGATAGAATTGAAGGGTTTGAAACAGGAATAGATGCCTATCTAACAAAGCCGTTCAGCTCAAAAGAATTAATAGTAAGAGTAAAAAATTTAATCTATCAAAGAGAGCAGCTAAAAAAACGGTTTAGCAAGTCAGCAATTATAAAACCCTCCGAAGTGTCAGAAATTTCTATTGATCAAAAATTTATTCGGAAAGTAATTAAAATAATTGAAGCAAATTTTAATAACGAGGAATTCGGTACGGAAAACCTTGCTGCCGAAGTCAATATGAGCCTTTCGCAGCTTAACAGGAAGCTTAACGCGTTAGTCGATCAGCCCGCGGGACAGTTAATTCGTTCGCTTCGTCTTCAGCGTGCAGCTGATTTAATTAAACAAAATACCGGAACTATTGCCGAAATATGTTATAAGCTGGGATTTAACGACCAAGCTTATTTTTCAAGGACATTCAAAAAACAATTCGGGTGCTCACCTTCCGAATACAAAAAAGTGTAGCCATCATGTAACTACTGCAATTAACTGATTACAAGATTACAAAATTAGATCCGAACCCTGGAATTATGTAATCTTGCAATTTCTTATCCGAATGCTCAATAAATCCAAGCATTTGCGCAAAAAGTACAAGACTTCATTACCATCCAAAGTTAATTTTGAATAGAAATTTGATCACTCATGCTATGCAGACACTCGCAATAGTGGAGTAGTAGAGTAACTGAATAGACCAAATTTTTACGAATGCATTCTTTAAGCGGATATTCAAATAAAATAACTATCGAAAATATATACAGAAGGAGATTAAAAATGAGTAAAGGTCGAAAATGTTTTGCTCGTAATTATTTAAACCCCTCCTTAATACTGCTTCTTTCCATTTTAATTATTAGCGAAGCATGTTATGCTCAGAGATATTACCGCATTAGAAACCGCTGGAAAAACAACCAGTATATTAATGCCCAGGGTGCTGCTATTGCGGTTGGACAAATCCAACCGGGATGGTGGAGCGCTATGTGGGAAATCATTCCGGTAAACGGTACTAATTTTTTCCAAATCAGAAACCGCTGGAAAAGTAATCAATACATTAATGCCCAGGAACCCTCAATTGCAGTCGGACCTATTCAACCGGGATGGTGGAGTACTATGTGGGAGATCGACCATGTACAGGGTACCAATTTTGTACGCTTCAGGAACAGATGGAAAAAGAACCAGTACCTAAATGCTCAGGGACCTGTTCTTGCGGTCGGACCAATTCAACCGGGATGGTGGAGCGCCATGTGGACTCTTGAACCTGTCGGTCAAAATACGGCAGCCTCAAATATTCGTTCACATAATAATAACACAAATAACAATCGGACAAATGAAAGCCTCATTCAGATTCCCGGGACAAATCAAGTATATACCCTCGCTCAGTTAAAGAAAGAAATGTCAAAGGGTGGTTTCACATTTGTCAAGAGTAGTACGTTACAGCCGTATCAGTGGACAATAGTATATCCAAATTCCGGGAATCGTAATGTATCTGC
The DNA here is from genome assembly GCA_046704255.1 of Ignavibacteriaceae bacterium. GTDB lineage: Bacteria > Bacteroidota > Ignavibacteria > Ignavibacteriales > Ignavibacteriaceae > FEN-1297. The sequence goes on from JBJKSH010000137.1 coordinate 5,476, forward strand.
GAAATTTGGTTTATTAATGAGTGCCGTACAAGTTGGGAATAATATCTCACTTAATTCGGTAGCTGTTTACGGCGGATGCGGCGCATTAGCTTCACAAGGACTCGGAGCCAATTGTGATGCCGGTGTATATAGTCAGGATCTAGCGGTTAAATTTAAAGGCGGGCAATCTGATTATAATGTCCAGGGTCCCTCTCTTTCAGCGTGTGGTGCCCTATCTGCAAATAAGTTATGTGCTAATACGGGAGTTACCCTAGCATCCGAATCTTTTAATGTTACTGACAAAAATGGTAATGGTATAGGAATAGGTCTTAGCGCCGGAGTTGGTGCGGGTATTGACGGTGGTTACGAAGATGGTATTATTTCCGGTAGTATCAATTTAAAATATATTGCGGGCGGCAGCATTTCGTTTTCGCTTAATGTCCAGGATGTTGGTACAAAAGTAATGAAAGCCGGCAAAACAGGTTATGTATTTGCAGAGCACAAAATAGTGGGCGCCAGCAATGCAATTCTTCGAGCTTACGGTCGGGAACTGCCAAATATAAGAAGCACAACTAATAAAGTTGTTAAAGTAGTAAACCATGCCGGGCGATATACGGTAAATTTTCTAAACGGGAGCTTTAATGATTTTAATAGAAATTTGAATCGTTATTTTTCTCAGTCTGTAAGTGATATTTCCAATTGGGTTTCTGCAGCCACCAGGGGTAAAAGGCCGCACCCACTTAAACCGGGAGAAGGATACGTTTCGGTTTTTAATCAGGCAGGATATGTAACCGAAGTAAGTGCCAGTTTCTATTATAACGGTAGAAGATATTTCAACAGTGAGAGAATATCCGCCGGCTTTACCAAACAATTTTACTTCCCGGCAGGTGCTGTAAGTATAAGAGTGAAAACAAAAGGTATAGCTACGATTGGCAAACTGCACATGAATTTGTTTTTTAATTCATCATCCGGCATTAGGAATTGTTATAAATGCTGGGGTACAATATTTAAACCAAGATGGGGGCAAATTAGCTGTAATTAGAAAATAAACTAAATAAGTGTAAAATAAATTCATAAAAAACAAAGAAACAAAAAAGTAATTGAAGACTTTAAAAACCAAAGGAAAATTAACCGATGTTGAAAACGTTGAACTTGAAACGAAGTCAACAATACATTGGAGTAAATTAAGTAAAGAACCGGTACCCGAAATTCCGTTAGGAAGCACTATTGAGTTAACAATTGCTTTTAACGAATTCGAATTTATTTCTGGTATAGACGGATTTGTGTGGGCTACTTATGATTTAAGACAGGCTGAAATAATAAGGAATGCGCTGCTGGCTCTTCAAATTAACACCGAAATAATTAAGAAGATACATTCTACGAACAGTGAAGTTTATTTGATGAAAGCAGCGAATGAAAATGAAATTGAAGAAGCAGTTGATTTTATATGGAAAAGCGACAGCGGTTTGCGGCTTAAACCCGACTGGAGCTACCCGGAAGGTGAACCTAATGAAAGCTTTGAACAATGGCTCAGCGAACAATAGAGTCATCAAAAAAATATAAACGACCATTGAAAGTTTAATATGAATTTTAAAATAATTATCTGACAGATATAAAGGTGAATCATGCAAAATTCTACTGATGCAAAAATCCTTAATAAGTTTTTCAATTGTATTAAAGGAAGCAAAATAATAAAGTTATTGCTGCTTCCGATAATTATTTTATCGCCGTTCATTCTACAGCCAGCGTCTTTCGCTCAATACAAACAGCAAGGCAGCAAGCTTGTCGGAACCGGAGCCAGCGAAGTTTATCTGTAACGTTTGCAGTAAGGCAGTTTTTCCGAAACAAAAAAGATGATTTTTTTGAAATAGAGTACGTGTTTAAATTCTATAATATAGATATTAACTAAACCGGAGCGGAAATGAAAGTTTATAATGTTTTTTCAATTCGTAACGTATGCCACTACATATTTAATATATTAATTATTTATGTTGCTTTAGGCGCGGCAGTAGCGTCATATGCATCAACATACACAGTTACCAATACTAACGACTCCGGGCCAGGCTCACTCCGGCAGGCAATTTTGGATGCCAATTCCCATCCAAACGAGAGCAGTTCCGTGCGTGATATAATTACTTTCAACATACCCGGCAATGGACCGTTTACAATTTCACCTTTATCGGCGTTACCGGCAATAACTGATCCGGTAGTAATTAACGGATTTTCTCAAAACGGTGCTAATCCGGGAAATCTGATGATTGTTTTAAACGGCGCAAGCGCTCCGTTCACTGCAGGCGGACTTCTTATCAGTGCAGGTAATACAACGGTACAGGGGATGGTAATAAACGGATTCGGCCATGACGGAATTTATCTGCAAACCGCAGGCAGCGATACAGTCAAACAAAATTACATCGGTACAGATGTTACCGGTAAGGTATCTGTTCCCAACCATTGGGACGGTATCTTTATTACCGGATCAAACAATATCATCGGAGGTGCCTTAGCCGGCGAAGGCAATATTATTTCCGGCAACAGCGAAAAAGGTATTTATATTCACAACGAAAGCAGCGGCAACAAAGTGGAAGGGAATTATATCGGTATTGATATAACAGGAAATTCCGCGCTTCCAAATTCTCAAAGCGGTATTGTTATTTCAGGTTCGAATAACATTATCGGCGGGAGTACAAAGGACGAACGAAATGTTATTTCGGGGAATAAAATAAATGGAATCGGCTTAACTTCCGCTTCATCAACGGGTAATAATATAATTGGTAATTATATAGGCACAAACTACAATGGTACGGCAGCGATAGGTAATGTATTAGACGGAGTGGTAATACTTTCCAACTCAAACAGCAATATTGTTGGCGGTTCATCCGGCAGTGAAGGCAATCTCATTTCAGGTAATAAAATGTACGGAGTTTATATCGACTCTACGTGCGGCAGCAACAATGTACTGGGAAATCTTATCGGAACCGATGTTACCGGGACAGTTTCTATACCTAACTTTTATGGGATCTATATCTATG
>JBJKSH010000138.1:0-3173 GCA_046704255.1 Ignavibacteriaceae bacterium
GGAGACAGGAGGCCAGTACATGTTAACGGAAGATGGACAGAAGCCGGCAAGCGGCATATACATAGCAAATTTTCAAACACCCGACGGGCATAGTGCATTTAGAAAATTTGTTATTATTAGATAAAAATTAACATTGAAAGGATAATTGTAGTGGCAAGAAAAAAAAGTATGCTTGCAGAAGACTGGTGGGATTACACAACTATAGATGAAAAAATTTTGGAAGATGCCGCAAAGTTATCTGAAAAAGATTTGCTGCAGCTTTCTCGCCCGGGATTTAAAGTTGTATTCTACGAAACTTTGGAATCCTTTTATATGAATGAAGCCCTGGAATATATTACTTCGTGGAAGCAGGCAGCCCCATCCAAACCTGCCGGCATTTGCGGTCCTATTGGCCCTACAGAACAATTACCCTTAGTAGCAGAACTTGTAAATAGTCTTGAAATAACTTTAAAAAATTGTCACTTCTGGGGAATGGATGAATGGTATGTAGACGGAAAAGAAGTGCCGGTTACTCATCCTCTTTCTTTTGCAAAAGCCGATATGGAATTATGTTTTAACAAAATAAAAAAAGAATTAAGAATGCCTGAAGAAAATATCCATTTCCCCAAAGCGGATTCTTTAAAAGAATATACGAATAGTTTTAATGAAGTAAACTGTGTGGTAATGCAGGGCGGTCAAGGAGATGTTAAACACTGGGCATTTAACGATCCGTTTAAGAGAGAAGGGAAATATGAAAATGACCCGCCTTCTTCGGAAGAATTTAGAAGTCTTTCTGCCAGGGTTGTCAATTTGCATCCCATTACCTTAGCACAAAATGCAAGAACCTCAGGCGGCGGTTATGTTGTTGGTGTACCTAAACAGGCTTTATCTGTTGGTCCTGTTGAAACGTGGAAGTCGGAAAAAGTTTCAATTTGGCAGGCCGGTACGCATGATAATCCATTCGGTATGCGATTAACTGCATTCATGATTTCAAAAAAAATAATTGATACCTCAGTACCTATGTCTCTATTAGCAGGGCATCCCAACGTACAATTTAACTATTACAGACCGGCAATTAAATCTGTTAAAACGGAAATGCATTAGGAGTTTAATAATGAACCTTACGGAAATAAATAAAATTACAAAAACTTTATGGAAGTTTTCTATAATATTTACCTTTTTAAATTTAAGCCTTATTGCCAAAACATATTATGTTGCCACAAACGGCTCGGATACTAATAGCGGCTCGTTTAGTAATCCATGGGCTTCGGTAAAATATGCTGTTACAAAATTGGCAAATAACGATACTCTTTTTATTAGAGGAGGAACTTATTTTGAATCGAGTATAAGCATTAGCCGTCTTTCGGGAGCTTTAATATCTGCTTACCCTGGAGAAAAAGTAGAAATTACCGGAAGCATACCTGATTTTTGGACTCCGGATAGTAATAAATGGGAATTGTATGATGCATCCACAAATCTCTATCGTTCAAAAAATACGTATCCTAATCCTTCACTTACCGGTGCACGTATGGTAAACGACAGCATACAAATAGTTCAATATTCAAGTATGGATGATTTAAATTCTACTAATTACGGACCGATGAACGGCTCTACTCCGATTTATGAAGGTCCCGGTATTATGTATCAAAACGGTTACCTTTATATACGTCTTCAATACAATCCGAATGATCTAATTGGTCCTTTAGGCCAGGCACTTAAACCTCAGATTCCTGATATGAATCCTAATCACGATAGCATTGCTGTTTATTTCAGTAAGCAGTTAATTGTTCTGGATTATGGTGCAAATAATATCACCTTCCAAAATTTAACCTTATCCGATGCTCAACGTATTTTTGATATAACCGGGCTAGCTGTCGGGAATAAAATATACAGTTGTAATATTAATTACGGTTCTTATGGAATTAATATAGCCTATTCAGGTGTTAAAGACTATGATATCTGGAATTGTAATTTCAGCAATGGTTTCCCGGAATATGTTTATTGGTGCGATATAAAAAACGGCGGCGGCGGAGATGTTGTTGAAGCATATCCTGAGTTTCAATCCGAGGCTATTGGCGGTGCAATACCGGGTTTTTACATACACAATAATAAATTCCACGATACCATGGATGGATTTGATATTAAAGAAGGTACTAAAGATGCACGAATTTTATATAATGAATTTTACAGAACAAGAGACGATGCTATGACTTTCGGCTTGGTAAGTAATGTTGAAGTTGCTTATAATTTAATGTGGCATGTAGGTGAAGGTGTATCGTGCGATTTTAATACGAGTAATAAGAGTACAAACGGAAATCTATATGTCCATAATAATATAATAGATGCTTCCGGTTATCAGCATGGCGGAAGAGTTGGGAATTATCGTGCTTCGCAATGGCCGGTCTGGCAGATTATAGATGCTTTCGGAAGCCACGGCAATTCATACCCTGCGGGCTGGAAAGTATATAATAATACTATTGTTATTAGAAGAAGCGGTTACAGTTATAATCCTGCCGAACTGCCTGATAATGTTCAGGGAAGTAAGAACTTATATTTTTACAATAATATTCTATTGATATTAGATGATCGTATTGCGTTTAGAGGACATCTTTACTCTTCCGGAGCACATTACGACGGCGACGTAATGTATCGTTTACTTGATTCTACATATCATAAACCGGACACGTTAAAATATCCTCTTTTTTATGAATTTGGGAACGGCGGCAATTTTGAATCACTGGCAGCCTTTCAGGCAAATTCCCATACAGATTGGGAAACTCACGGATTAGAAGTAAATCCGCAAATGGATGTTGCCGAAATAGAAAACGGGGGTTTTGATGGTGAAGCTACATGGTCGAGATATTTCCCGCATAATAGTGCTGTATTTACTCAAGGTGCATCTTATGACAGCCTGAACTGGCCGGGTACTGCAGGGTTAAACTACCGTGGAGCTATGGGCGATTCTATAATGACCGGTGTGAAAAATAATCTAATTAAAAAACAAATTATTCCCACAAGCTTAACTTTGGAACAAAATTATCCGAATCCGTTTAATCCCTCTACAACAATTGAATTTAGTACTTCCAGGTCCGGGATATATGCATTACGAATATATAATATACTAGGTAAGCAAATAGCAGAGCTGTTTAATAAAGAAGTACCTGCAGGAACTTACAGATTTAATTTTAATGCAG
>JBJKSH010000139.1:0-2742 GCA_046704255.1 Ignavibacteriaceae bacterium
CTCGAACGTCTTTTTGGTAAACCGGTATATTATGAAGCTCCTTAAACGTTAATCCGTAAAGTTGATGAGCTTCATAAAAAAGACCTTTTTTAAGAACATTTTCAAGAACGAAGTAAGGTCTTACCTGTGAGTCATCTAAATTAAAAAGTTTTTTGCGTAGCTTCTCAGCGTAGTAATTCCAATCCCATGGCTCGAGTTTAAAGTCTTTGCCGGACTTTTTAATAAAAGTCTGAATTTCTTTAGCTTCTTTTTTTTCATTGGCAGCCGTGGCGGGAACCATACCCGCTAAAAATTTTTCAACTGCAGCAGGAGTTTTAGCCATCTGGTTTTCAAGTCTCCATGCCGCATAATTTGGATAGCCTAAAAGCTTCGCTTTTTCAGCACGAATTTTTGCAATATGTTCTATTACGGAACGGGTATCGTTTGCATCATTGCGTTCGCAGCGGTTCCATGAATTCTCGAATAATGCCTGGCGGGTTGCTCTATCTTTAATTGATTGAAGATCAGGCTGTTGTGTTGTATTTTGCAGAGGTATTAACCACTTGCCGTTAAGGCCCCTTGCTTTTGCTGCTTCGGATGCAGCCTCAATTTGCGCAGGAGAAAGCCCGGCAAGTTTTGATTTATCACTTACAACAAGAGCGCCTGCTTTGGTGCCTGCAAGCAGCTTATTGGTAAATTCAGCTACCAGTGTTGCTTCTTCTTCATTTAATTTTTTTAGTTTGGATTTATTTTCCGGTGACAAATTTGCGCCCGCATGAACAAACTTATTATAGTAGTAAGAAACAAGTTTCATCGATTCATGATCGAGTTTAAGCACATTTCGTTTTTCATAAATTGTTTTTACCCTGTTAAACAATTTTGTGTTTAAAAAAATGGCATCATAATGAGCAGCTAACTTAGGCGCTTCTATCTGCTGGACTTTTTGAAGTATGGAATCAGTATTGGCACTGCTTACTCCATTAAAAACCAATTGAACTCTATCCAGCAATTGGCCGCTTTTTTCAAGTGCAGCAAGAGTATTTTCAAAGGTTGGTGCTGCGGGATTATCGGCAATATTTTTTATCTCTGCAAGCTGCTGCTTCATTCCTTCTTCAAAAGCCGGCTGATAGTCACTGTCTTTTATTTTATTAAACGGCGGTGCCTGGAATGGTAATTTACTCGGCGTAAAAAAAGGGTTCTGATGATTTGCTTCCGCAGAACTTTTTGAAGGATTGTTGTTTGAACAATTGAGAGAGATGATACTAAAGGATAGGACACAGAAAATAAGGATAACGTTAAAGACTTTCATCATTTTAAAATTCCTTATAATTTAATTTGTTTAGTTGATTTGTATGAAAATTTAAATATTAATTTGAAATATAATAATAATTAGGATCAACATGTATCACACATACTAATTTTAAATTTGAATATAATTAATTATAATTAAAGGAGTTTATGATGTCTATTCGTCCGGTAAGAAAAATTTTAAAAGCACAGCAAACTACTGAAGGTGCCGGAGTAAAGCTTCGCCGTGCAGTGGGGTTTGGTGACCCTGCCGAAGTTGATCCTTTTTTATTGCTTGATGACTTCCGTAATGAGCGGCCGGAAGATTACCTGGCAGGCTTTCCATGGCATCCGCACCGAGGTATTGAAACAATTACGTACGTACTGGCCGGTAGTGTAGAACATGGAGACAGTATAGGAAATAGAGGTGTAATCTCACCGGGCGATGTTCAATGGATGACTGCCGGAAGCGGAATAATTCACCAGGAAATGCCTAAAGGCGATCCTAAAGGAAGAATGCACGGATTCCAGCTTTGGGCTAATCTTCCTTCAGCACTTAAAATGACTTCGCCTAGATACCAGGAAGTTAAATCAATAGACATTCCTGTTGTAAAAGAAGATGACGGAACAAGTGCACGTATTGTATGCGGAAACTTTTGGGGAAAGAACGGCCCTGTAGACGGCATAGCTGCCAATCCGGTTTATATTGATGTTTCGGTTCCCGCGGGTAAAAGAAAATCACTGCCTATTGATACGCGGAATAATGCATTTGCATACGTTTTTGAAGGCTCGGGAAAATTTTGTAATGCATCCGGGCCGCTTGCAGTTCCTACGGAAAGTGTAGGTTGGCTGGATACCAATCCTCCTGTTGAAGCTGATAATCGTTCGCTAATAATTTTCGACAGCGGAGATGAAGTAACTGTTCAAGCAGGAGAGGAAGGCATACGTTTTCTGCTTATTTCCGGTAGGCCGTTAAAAGAACCGGTAGCATGGTATGGCCCGATTGTAATGAACACACAAGCCGAACTTAGAAAGGCGTTTGAAGAACTACAGGACGGGACATTTCTTAAAAATAAGTAAGAGAAATACTTTTGTGAAAAGTAAAAGTATGGTTATATTTGCAGTCTGAAATTTACTTAAAAATTTTATTAGTTCTTAAAAGTTTAAGAGAGTTATAGATATTCGGAGAGATGGCAGAGTGGTTGAATGCGGCGGTCTTGAAAACCGTTAAGGATGCAAGTCCTTCCGGGGTTCGAATCCCTGTCTCTCCGCCAAATGTATTATACCTATATAATAAAATGCAAAAAAGACGTGATTATATATAAGGGGTCAACTTGGGATTTAAATACACGACTCTATTACCACAATTCCGGCAAATCAAAATACACTAAATCCCGTAGACCATGGGTATTACATTATTCGGAAACCTTCCAAACAAAAACAGAAGCAATAAAACAAGAATTATTTTTTAAGAGC
>JBJKSH010000140.1:0-2811 GCA_046704255.1 Ignavibacteriaceae bacterium
AAGTTCTCTGTATTTTCTACTATCTGTTTCATATCGGTATCTCCTTATTTTTGTTTTGTTGTTTATTACAAATTTAAGGGATACCGATTCTTTTTGTCTTCCTATTTTAAACATAATACCTTTGCGCTACAAGTCGTTATTTTTCTAGTCGTCCAGTACCGGGTTTTGGAATTATGTTTATGATTTGGCCTTATGCTGCTTACTTCACGCACCAATATACATTTCACCATGAAAATAATGGTGCAATTACAATATTGCACGATGACTAAAAAAATAATGCTAATTTAAAAAATAATTATTATTTTATTTACCGGACCATAAAGCAATTTTAAAATTTGCTTGTCCGGGTAATAGGGCGAGCTTACGCTGAAAACATACTGAGAAAAATACTAGCAAACCGGTTTGTAAAAACCTTAAAAGAAACAATGTTGTTAAAGCTTTCAATAATGCGATAAATTTTCCGAACATAAACAGAGAGGAGTAATGTTTAGTTATATCGGCATTTCTAAAGTTGTAGTTATTCTTTTCATTTTAATTCCGCTGATTATATTAATCGTTTCTCTTGTTAATATATTAAAAAGTAATTTTAAAGGGCGCAGTAAACTAGTGTGGGTTTTTGTCGTCTTAATTTTTCCTGTAATAGGCGCAATATTGTACTTCACTTTCGGGAAAGACAGAAAAATTTAGAATTGTCAAATTTTATTTGCTTAAAGCACTGAGGGTTAGCTAACTTTCTAATCGAAATAATTTAACTTTCTTAATACCCAAGGAATTCCTCAAAATTATTTTCTGCTATTACAAAACATTTATTTAAGGGTTTGGTAACTATGGGTAAAAACCGGCTTGAAGCATTCAGCGACGGTGTGCTTGCAATAATTATAACCATAATGGTGCTGGAGTTAAAAATCCCCAAAGATGCAGCATTAAATTCATTACTCCCGGTTCTACCCGTGTTCCTCTGTTATATATTAAGCTTTATCTACCTGGGAATTTATTGGAACAATCATCACCACATGCTTCATGTTACCCGGCAAGTAAGCGGAGGAATATTATGGGCTAACCTGCACCTGCTTTTTTGGCTTTCTTTAATTCCTTTTGTAACAGGCTGGATGGGAGAAAATAATTTTGCTGCCTGGCCTACCGCTGTTTACGGCGTGGTATTATTGATGGCGGCTGTTGCTTACTGGATTTTACAAAAAGCAATATTGAAAAAACAAGGAAGCAGCTCTCTGCTTGCAGCTGCAATAGGTAAAGACCATAAAGGAAAAATTTCACCGGTAATCTATCTTGCCGCAATTCCGTCATCATTTGTCAGCACATGGATAGCAGGTAGTTTGTATGTATTTGTAGCTTTAATGTGGCTTATTCCGGACCGTCGTATAGAAAAGGTTGTTAATAAAGAAGAAAGTGAAAACTGAGTGCACCTTTTTAACAATCGTGTTAAATACCACAAAATATAAATATTTGCATGTATAAATTTATTTCCATCTCTTAAATGTTGAAATAAGGTTTAGATAATCCGGGAAGAGTGATTGACAAAATCGGTCATAGTGATTATAAAGTAATTTATATCCGCTTCCCGGGATTTATTATTTTACAAATAAAATATGGAGGCATATATGAAAGTTATAATAGAATTTCTTTTAGTTCCGTTGTTGTTACTCCTAATTTCGGGCTGCAGTTCAAACCCTAACAAAGATGTTCCAAAGACAGCGGAAGATAATGTCACAAATAATTATTTCGGTATGAAAGTATCGGATCCTTACCGCTGGCTGGAGAATTCATCTTCGCCTAAAGTAAAAGAATGGATAAATGAACAGAATAAATTTACGGATAAAATATTGTCCGGTATTCCAGAAGGAAAATCTTTGGAGAAACGAATCAGGGAATTATCGATAACTTCGGTTGAACAATTTACTCCCAAACTGATAAACGGCAAATTGTTCTTTATGCAGTTTACACCTCCGCAGGCACAGCCCGTAGTTGCTTATAAAGATTGGCCTAACGGTAAAGTTAATGTATTAATTAATCCTAATGCTAAAGGAATAAATGAAGCAGTGACGGGATTTTGGCCTTCGCCTAAAGGGAACTATGTTGCTTACGGAACCGCTGTAGGGGGCAATGAAGCTACAACAATTCATATAATGGATGTTAGAACCGGAAAAGATTTAAAAGAATCGCTTCCTTATGCAGGCGGTGGTACTACGCCGCAGGGATTAGTATGGGATGAAAATGAAAAAGGCTTTACCTATGTTCGTTTGCCTTTGCCGGGGATGGTGCCGGATTCCGACTTGCAGTTTTTTGCTGCGCTTTACCATCATCAATTAGAGCACCCGGCAAAAGATGATAAGCTGGTCTTCGGTGAAAATTTATCTAAAGTTGCGGAGTATGCATTTATTGCGTCTCCCGGTTCAAAACAGGCTGCTATGTTTGTTCACTTTGGGGATGGTAACCCGGATTATGTTTATATAAGGCAGGGCATTGATCATTGGAAAGAAGTATTGGATGATAAAGCCAATGTACGTGTTGCATCCGAAGTTAATGCCGGTGCCTGCTGGTACGGCGATAACCTGCTGGTTATTTCCTATCAGAATGCACCTATGGGTAAACTGCTTTCCATTGCACCTAACGGAAAATCCACCGTTCTTGTTCCTCAAGGCAGCTGGGCATTTAATGCTGTGTCACCGGTTAAGGGCGGATTCTTAATTACAAAAGTGCTTGGCCCGAATTGGAAAATAGATCAGTATAATATTAATGGAAAACTTGTAAGAACTGTTAATCTGCCCAAAAGCGGTATAGGAATAGGAGCAA
>JBJKSH010000141.1:0-15092 GCA_046704255.1 Ignavibacteriaceae bacterium
ATTCCGGCAGTTCTTCTACATTAATTTTCTCCAGCTGCTTTATTCTGCTTTGCACTTGTTTTGCTTTAGTAGCTTTATAGCGGAACCTTTCAATAAATTTTTCGGTTTCTTTTATTTTTTTCTGCTGCTGAATATAACGGTTAACTGCAAGCTTATCCCGTTCTTCTTTATATTTTAAATAGTCGTCGTAGCTTCCGTTAAATGTGTTAAACTTTCCCAGGTAAATTTCAAGAGTTTTGTTTGTTACTTCATTAATAAAATGTTTATCGTGAGAAACCAAAATAACAGCACCTTTGTAACTCTTTAAAAATTTAGTAAGCCAGTCTAAGGAATCTATATCAAGATGATTGGTTGGTTCATCCAGAAGCAGAATATCGTTTTGGGAGATGAGAATTTTAGCCAGTGCAATTCTCATTTGCCATCCGCCGGAAAATTCTTCTACCGAACGCTGAAAGTCTTCTTCTTCAAAACCAAGGCCGAGTAATATTTTTTCAACCTTAGAATTTGTACTGTATGAATCAAGTTCTTCCAGCCGGTAATGAACTTCTCCAAGCCTGTTAATTAAATCCTCCCTTTTTTCATCATTCAATCCTTTCTCATTTAGTTCGGATGTTATTTGTTTTTCCTTTTCCTGAAGAAGAATAATTGCAGTCAATGCGGATAATGCTTCTTCTAACAGTGTTTTACCTTTATGTGTAATGTTTTCCTGGGGAAGATAACCGGTACTTATATTTTTTTGTTTTATTACTTTCCCGGATTCCGGCAGGAGTTCTCCGTATATAATTTTTAGAAGTGATGACTTGCCCGTACCGTTTGCTCCAACTAGTGAAATATTATCGCCGGAATTAATTTTAAAACTAACGTCACGAAAAAGATAGTTACCGTTGAACTGCAATGAAATGTTGGAAAGATCAATCATTTTTTTAACACAGCTATTTTACCCGTATAAACATTGTTCCCGCTCATATCGTATGCTACAACAAAATATACACCGGAGTTAACCAAATTTCCGTTTTGATCGGTTCCGTCCCAAAAAGCAACTCTACCGCCGGGGGAATCAAATTCTTTTACCAATTTACCCGTAACCGAAAGGATCTTAATTTTAGAATCTCTTATTAAGCCGTCTATTGTTAATTTGTTTGTGCTTCCGTTTTTTAAAACAAACGGACTAGGATACATTAACAAACTGGTAAAACTTGCCTGCGGTTTAATTGCAGAAGTTTGAAATGAAGTTAAACCTTCGTTGGTACCGACATAAACAGTTCCCGTATTAGGAGCAATTGCAATACTGGTTATCTGATCGCTAAGCAGAGGGCTGTTAAGGGTATTGTATGCAGCCAAAAGAGCTGAACCATCCGAGTTGACAAGCAGTAATCCCTGGTCGGTTCCAATCCACTTTTGATTTATAGGATCAACTGCAATACAATTTATTGTTTGCTCGCGCAGTGTAAAAACACTTGATATTGATAGTTGAGGACCGTCGCTGGATAAAATAGATTCCGTATTGCTAATAACATTTACCCCAAGACTCGTACCTACCCAAACATCACCCCTTTGATCAACAACTATACAATTGATAGTATTTGTATTCAACCCGTTTGCTGTTGAAAGGTAGCCGTATTTATCATCGCTTAAATTATTGTAAGTTTTGTTTTCATTAAAATAATAAACACCGGGCTTGTTGGAGTTTAATGTACTGAACCATTTTGTATCGTATTGGTCTATTGCAAGGTTAAAATATTGATCGACAAATTGACGTGGTGCAACTGGCATTGTATAGTGATACCAGTTGCTGCTGTCTGCCGATAGCATATTAAGCGGTTTTTCATCTACATCACCGTAATTTAAAACCCATAAATTATTTTTTGAATCTACTGCAAACCCGGTTATCACAATAAAATTAGGATTATTAGGAATGCCTACCATCCCCGTATTCTTTCTATTAAAGTTTACTATTTTATTGTTTCGAATTCTAATGAAGCAGCTTCCTAGGCGGTGGGGGTCACCCCAATTGCCAAAATAAACGGAATTATCCGGCGCTGAATAAACCGAATAATAAGCATTGGTAACCAGGGAAGTATCATTATTAGTATTATAGTTTGTCCAATTAGTTCCGTTAAAAGAATAAAAACCTTTACCGGAAACATCTGTTCCGCTTGCGCACCATAACGTCCCGTTTGCATCTACGGACATCGCAGGGAACTGGTTGGTCTCCGGCCCGTTTGGCAATAAATATTTTGCAGCAGATTTATAAACCTGAACAACACCTCCGGCTGTTGAAGCTAATAAACCTAATTGGTTTGAGTAATCAAGGTGAGATACGAGAGAATCTAACAAAAACTTTTGAGTAAAAGTTCCATTAATATAAGTATCTATATTTCTACCTGAAGAAATAAAAAGCGTATCTCCTATTGTTATCAAATCGGAAACATAATAGTTGTTAAGTTGCGGAATAAAAGACTGCCATGTAGTATCATTAAATTCTGCAAGCCCGTTTGAGGTTGCAATAACTAATTTCCCGTTATAAAATACCGCCTTATGCACATCATTGGAAGGTAGACCGTTACTTGTTGTATAAACATTCCACGATTCAGGAGCGGATAAATTTACTGCCCCGGACTTTTGAATAGCCAGCCCAGACGGAGTGCATACATACATAACCTTGTTTTTTAAAGCACTGTAAACCGGTGAATTTGAATTAAAACTTCCGAACTTGTAAAAGTTATCGTAAAAAACAAGAGCCTTTGCATTAATTAAAGATATTCCGAAATTAGAAGAAGCTATTATAGTATCTCCAACAGCAATAAGCTGGTTTATTTGTTTTGAGTCTTTATCCGATGAATAAATATCAAAAATAGAGCTGACCGAATTATCTGCCGGGTTATAAACATCTATAATGCCGTTCTGGCTGCCGAACCAGATTTTACCGTATTTATCTCTGGTAACAGCAGTAAGAATTTGCCCGTTTAATCCGTCTGCTTTATGCAGTGTTTTGTAGGAACCGGTTTTGTTATCATATAAAAATCCTCCTCCGCCGGTTGCTGCCCACAAACTATCCCCCGAAGCAGTTATTGCATTTACATCCTTCATATCGGTATAGTTTTTCCAGTTGGAAGCAACCTGTGCTTTAAGAGTAATGATAAATAAACCGATGAATAAGATACTTGCTGTTTTTTTCATCGCCATCCTTCTAATTTATAAAACTTCCCGTTAGAAAAAGTATAAAGTATCTTATTCTTTACCTCCGATATGTTAATTGAAAGTGAATCTACTTTGCCGTTTCTAAAATTTAACGGTTTAAATTTAATATTTTTTTTGTTATTAAAAAGTATAAAATAATTGTTATCTGTTTGGCTCATATATATTTTACCGGATTTTATAGTGGTATTAATAAAATCACCTGGAGAGTTCAAATAGCTCCTGGAAAAATACACTACTTTTATGCTGTCGTTTTTTCCCAGGTAATAATTGAATAAATAATTAAAGCCAAGTTGAAAAATGGGTATATCATCAATTTTTGCCGGAATTGTTAAGAATGCTGCTTCCTTATTTTTTAGTAATTCCGTTCTATTTTTGTTGATAAATGAATGAAGCAATTCGACAGAACTATTTGAATACTTAATCCACAAAGATTCTTTATGTAAAAGTGCTGCCGAATATATAACCAAAATTAAAATTGCCGCACTAAGCTTCAAATTTAATTTCTTGGGATATCCTTTAAATATTAGGTACGATAATGCTGCCGTAAAGCCTATAGACGGAAGATATAGATACCAGCGTAAAAACAGCCTGCTTGCCGGTGCTAGTGTTAAAATAAAAAATAAAATGAAGAAGAAAAGTATATAATCCTTTCTTTTGTACTTAAGTATTGCAAGAATAATTACTGCGGAAATTATTATTCCCGAAATAATAGTTAAGGATTTATCGGCGGCAATTAAGCTTTGTACCGTTCTTATAAAAAAAGGGAATATTACCAATCCTGTAAACAGGAAATAATTCTTTGCTGCATCAAAAATGCTTTGTGTTGAATGTGCATCTTTGGCGGTAAATAAATCGTTATTGAATAATATTATTCTGGCAAGAATAAATAATATTGCAATAACAAAATAGGGAAGGGCCGCAAGCAAAGCTTTTTTAACGTTAAATTTAGGCTTGGCAAAAAAGAAATAAATTAATCCTATTATTAGCGGAAAACTGAAAGCCATTTCTTTTGAAAGCAGCGCCAGTAAAAAAAATACCGATGATGCAACTGAAGCCGAAAAATTTTTACGAACAAATATAAGAAGCCCGGCGAGATAAAATAAAATCATTATCCTGTCAAAGAGATCGGTGTGCCAGATAACGGCATAATCGTGTATCGGAAAGCCGGCAAAGAAAAGCGATGCAAACAGTGCAATTAATTTTTTGCCTGGAATTTCAAAAAGTGATAAAATAAAAAAGTAAGTAATAACTGCTGCCGAGGCATGAAGCAGAAGGTTAAATATTCTATAGTCTTTGTAATTATATTTAAATAAAAAAAATGTCAGCCCGGAAATCATATCCGGCAAAGGGCGGTAATAGTAACCGTCATATTCCTTTTTATTGAATAAAGTATAAAGTTGTGTAAAAGATTTTACTTCATTTCTCTTTATAAAATAAACTTCATCATTTATAAACGGAATATTTATTGCAGGAAGATAGATAGATGCAGCAAACAAATAAATTAAAACAGGAAACAGAAGGTTTTGTTTTTCGAATAAATTATTTTTTAAAGACATGCCTGAAAATATACATAAAAGGGATTAAATCTTTTTTACCAGGTCTGCCATTTCAATTGCAGCCAGAGCGGCATCTCTGCCTTTGTTGCCGGATTTGGTTCCTGCCCTTTCTATAGCTTGTTCAACTGTGTCTGTAGTAAGTACACCAAAGGATACCGGAATTCCGTAATTTGATGCAGCACCGGCAATACCTGCGGCAGCATTCTGTGCTACATAATCAAAATGCGGAGTGGCACCGCGTATAACTGCGCCTAAACATATAATTGCATTATACTTTTTAGATTCTGCAAGCCTGGAAGCAGCAAATGGTATTTCGAATGCACCGGGGACTTTAATTACATCTATGTTATTATCAGCGCAGTTATGCTGCTTAAGGCATTCCAGAGCACCTTCCAAAAGTTTCTGGCTTATAAATTCGTTAAATCTGCTTACAACAATTGCGAACCTGGAATCGCCGCAGTTGTAATTACCTTCTATTATATTCATGTTATAAAGTTTAAGTTTAACAATATGGCTAATAATTTTACGCTGTATTTTTCAGCAGCCTCTGCCGCATGGCATCTACAACAGATCTGCTTACGTAATATTTGCCAAGATTTTTTTCGTCTTCTCTTTTACCGCCGTGGAAATCGGAGCCGCCGCTTTCAAGTAAAAAGTATTCGTTAACTATTCCACGGTAAAATTTAACCATGCCCGGTGAATGAGAAGGATGTACAACTTCAATTCCGTCTACACCGGCAGTTATTAATTCCTTTAAGAGAGACTCCGGCATATAACCGGGATGAGCAATAAAGCTTAAACCGCCGGCATCGTTTATAATTTTAAAAGCGCTTTGCGGGGAAAGGTGAACTTTTTTTTCATAAGCCGGCCCGTTGTTGCCTATGTATTTATTAAACGCTTCGTAGTAAGAAGAAATTAATCCCTTTTCCAGCAAAGCCTGTGCAATATGCGGCCTTCCAACGGCACAATTTTGTGCTTTTTCCAGAACATCATCTATAGTTAAATACAGGCCTAAAGTTTTTAATTTTGTTATTATTCTAATTGCACGTTTTAAGCGTTCTTCTCTAAAAAAAACCAGGTATCTTTCAAGTTCTTCGTTTTCGGGTTCAAAAAAATATGCTAGTATATGTATTTCTTTATCTTTAATATCGGAACTTATTTCCAGCCCGGGTATAACTTCCACCCCGATGGATTTCCCTACTTCTGCAGCTTCTGCAAACCCTGCAATATTATCATGGTCGCAAATTCCAAGAAGTTCTATTCCGGCTTCTTTAGCATTATGAACTAGTTCAGTGGGAGAGTAAAAACCATCCGAATATATGGTATGAGTATGTAAATCTACTTTCCCGTTCATCATCCCAATAGAATTTATTAGCTGTATAGTTCTTTAAATTTTTCGTAGTCAATTATTCTTAACCGCGAGCCGTCCAGTTCTACCATTCCTTTTTTTGCAAATGAATGAAGTGTTCTGGAAATAGTTTCCCTGGAAGTGCCGGCCATATTAGCCAGATCGTGCTGAAAGGGAAGCTTTTCAATTTCAACAGTTCCCTGTTTTATCTTTCCTATATCATCTGCCAATTGAAGGATAACTGTAGCAACTTTGCCTTCCGCATCTTTAAGGGAAAGAGATTTAATTTTCATATCTGCCGAGCGCAGCCTTTGTGTAAGTTCCTGAAGTAATGCAATAGCAATTTCCGGGTGCTTCTTTAATAAAGCCAAAAAATCGTTTCGCTGGATAATAAATAATTCAGAATCCTCCATTGCAGTAACATTAGCAGACCTGGAAAGCCCATCTAGAATAGCCATTTCTCCAAAAAAATCTGATTCGCTTAAGATAGTTAGAATCACTTCCTTACCATCATCACTAACCCGGGAAACTTTCACTTTTCCATTAACAATAACAAAAAGAGCAGAGCCCGTTTCATGTTCAAATAAAACTACGGCATCTTTAACAAAATTTTTACGAATACCTAGTTTTGATATTTGCTCTAAGGTATTATCATCCAGCTCGGAGAAAATAGGCACAAATTTTAAAAAGTCATTATTTTCTTGCATTTTTTACCCTCTTTCATAAATAGTTTGATTTGAAATATATATCGGAAGTATTACAAAGTCAACTTTTCACTTCTTAATTCCAATTTTCATTGCTTTTTTAACCTGCTGTTTCTATCTTTACTTTCTTAAAATTTTTATTCAAATAGTGGAGAATGAAAAGCTATGGCTATGATGGCCAAAATGAGAAGTTTAGCACCGGCATTTATAGTTACTGTCGGAATTATTTTTGTGTTGTTTATGATTTTATCCGATTCCAGCGTTATGGAAATATTCGGGTTCAGAACGAACAATATAGGCTCAATAAACGGCGTAAACATAACATACCAGCAGTTTATGAAAGATATGGAAAACATAAGGGAACAGCAAAAGCAACAGACCGGTAAGGATGTTGACGAAAATTCACAATTTAGGGATCAGGTTTGGAATGATATTGTAACCAGAACCCTTTTGGACCAGCAAATAAAGAAGCTGGGAATAACAGTTTCCGATAATGAAATAAGAAGCGTTATTTTGGGAAAGAATCCGCCGGAATTTCTTAAAAAATATTTTATAGATTCTACCGGGAAATTTGACAGGCAGCGGTACATTAGTGCCATGTACAACCCGCAAAATTCTCAGCCTTTGCTGCAGGCGGAATCAATTGTAAAACAAAACTTGTTGAACCAAAAACTTCAAAGCATACTTCTGGCATCTATTACGGTAAGCAAGGCGCAAATAAGAAGACAGTTTATTGATCAAAATACAAAGATGAATGATCAATACGTTCTTGTCGGTATAAATGAATTCCCAAATGCATCCATAAAAATTTCAGATACCGATCTTCAGGATTATTATAACGCCCATCTTAGCGATTATGAAATTAAAGCGAAAAGAAAAGTAAAATATGTTTTATTCCCAACAGTCCCTTCTGCTGCCGATTCACAAAACGTGAAGTTAACCCTTGAAGATATAGCGGATCAAATGGGGCAGGATACGGTTACCTTTAAAAAGCTTGTTAATCTCTATTCTTCAAAACCGTATTCAAGAGATACACTATCTATAAATTCCTTCAGCGGAAATGTTGCCGATTCTATTTTAAATGCAAAACCGGGTTCGGTTATAGGGCCAATTGTTTCCGGTCAGGATTATATTTTATATCATTATATAGGTTCGGTTCCTTCCAAAGATACCTTTGTAAAAGCTTCTCATATTTTAATAAATCAATACGGCAATGATGAGAAAAATTTGGAAGAAGCAATGAAGATTTATAAGGAGTTAAAAGACGGGGGGGCAAGCTTTGCGGAGATGGCAAAAAAATATTCAAAGGATCCGGGCAGTGCGATGCGCGGAGGAAACCTAGGCTGGTTCGGCAAAGGCCAAATGGTTCCCGCATTTGAAAAAGCTGCTTTTAGCGGAAGAATCGGTGAGATTCAAAAGCCTGTTAAAACAAATTATGGTTATCATATAATTAAAGTAACCGGCAGAACAGATAAAAAATTCATTGTTGAAGAACTTGTTAATCCAATCAAAGCTTCTTCTGCTACCAAAGATCAGTTGCTTAGCAATGCAAAAGATTTTTCTTACATTGCAAAAAAGGATGGCTTTGAAAAAGAAGCAAAGCTAATGAGTTATACGGCGCGGGAAAGCGAGGCTTTTACTAAAGATACTTATTATATTCCCGGTGTTGGTGTAAGTAATAATTTAATAAAATGGGCTTTTGATAACAGCTTAAACGATATAAGTGATCCTATTACCTCTTCTAGCGGATACCTGGTAGCAATGGTTTCGGGCGTAACGGATGAAGGAGTAAAACCGTTTAGCGAAGTGAAAAATTCACTTAAGCCCTTGGTATTAAGAGAAAAGAAATTTGAAGCTGCATTTAAAAAAGCAAGCGAAATTAAAAATAAAATCGGACAGGATTTGTCCAAAGCCGTTTCAGTTGATCAGCGTGCAGTTGTAAAAGAAACCGGCGAATTCAGTGCAAACGGTTCAATCCCGGGTATTGGTTCTGATTTTAGTTTTGTAGAGCATTCCTTAAAAGAACCTCTCAACAAAGTTTCCGTACCTTTCAGAGGCAAGAATGGATATTACCTGATAAAAGTTCTTAGCAGAACACCCTTCGATACAACTGCATTTAAAGTTCAGCAGAATACGTTAAGAGCAAACCTGTTAAGGCAACAGGAGAATTCTTTCTTTTCCGAATGGATTGCTTCTCTTAAAAAGAATGCGGATATTGTAGATCATAGGAGCGAATTCTTCGGTTTGTAAAAATATAAATTTTGATTATTATTAAGGGGCTGACTAAATAGTAATATCTTTCTGAAAAATAGAACGCTGATGACGCAGATTTTAACGGATTTGCGCAGATTTTTTAACAGAAAATTACTTTTTAGTCAGCCCCTTTTTAATTTTTAAATTTTCTCTATTGAATATGAAAAATAAATTTTATCTTTTTGTCTTTATATTATTATATACTGCATCCGGATATTCACAATATAATGGGAATAAATTTCTTGTGGGAGTAAGCGGAATTTACACCTCATCGGCAAAAATTTATCTTTATCCGAATTCTTCCGATGCAATTTTAAGGAATACTTCGTTTCCCCTTTCCGATATTTATGATGGCGGTGTGTATTTTAGATATAGATTAAGCAGCGATATTATTCTTGGTTTAAGCACGGAGTTTATGAAAAAAACCGCAATGGGTAATAACTTAACGGTATTTGCCGATAATAAAACCGTAACAATAAATGTACAGGACGGCTTTACAATGGTTCCGGTTGAATTATCAATTTATTATTTGATTCCTTTTTCAACTGAAAAATTCAAGTTCCTAATGGGTGGAGGAGGTGCTTATTATTATGGAACTCAAATAAGAAATTTCGGTAATGAAGATATTAATAGTTCCGAATCCAAAATTGCGTATGGAATTCAGGTATCAATTTCTATGGATTATCTTATAACGAATAATATTATTGTCAGCGGTGCCATGAAGTTTAGAGATCCTCAGTTCTCTGTTAACAATACTTACAACAAAAAAAATGTTGATTATAATGGCACTAAAATTGAGCTGGCTCAAAGTTCTTTCGATTCTAAAATAAATGTGGACGGGGTAACCTTTTTGGTAAGTATGGCATTTTCGTTTTAAAATAAAACAAAGTCTTTTCCCAATTTGTATTTTTGCCTTTCATTCTATTAATTTGATTTAAATTTATAAGAAATTAATGAATAAAGTTGTTTACATTGCAGGGTTTATGGGATCAGGCAAAAGTACCATAGGCCCAATTTTAGCTAACACACTTGGCTGGGATTTTTTTGATCTTGACAGGGTTATTGAAAAAAAAACCGGAATGAAAGTTTCTGAAATTTTTGAAAACAAAGGTGAAGCATTTTTTAGAAACCTTGAAAAGGAAACACTTGCCGGTCTGACTTCTAAAAATAAAGTTATTATTGCCCTGGGCGGCGGAACCGTTACCAATCAAGACAATATTAACCTTGTAAAAAAAACCGGTAAGCTAATTTATTTAAAAACTTCACCGGAGTCTGTTTACTTAAGACTTCGATATAAACGGGACAGACCGCTTCTTACAAATAACGGTACAGTTGATTTAAACAGAAGCGATTTTGTAAATAAAGTAGGCAAGCTGATGCAAGATAGAAAAAAATATTATGAGCAGGCAAATATTACCATAGATACCGATATAGAAAGTATTGGAAAAATTGTTGATAGAATTGCAAAAATCATTAAGCGAAATTATTTTTATTGAAAAGTGAAATTTCTAAAATTTCAAATTAATAACCTTACCTGGTATAGCAGTTAAGGTAACTGATTGCGTAACTTAAGTTGATTACTTCAATTAATACTATAGGAAAGATATTTGTGAAAACCATAAACGTTAATTTAACTTATAACTCATATCCGGTTTTAATTGGAAATTCTGTTTATAATAAATTACAACAGCTGCTTGAAAAATATAAATTATATAAAAATGTTCTTTTTATTATAGATAATAATGTGGCAAACCTGCATCCGGGAAAAATTAATTTATTAAATTCCGTTAAAGGCGGTAAAAACAAAGTTTATTTATTAAAGCCGGGTGAAGGTTCAAAATCTTTCACGGAACTGAATAAAATATATTCCTTTTTATTGGAAAATAATTATGGGCGTGATTCGGTTATAGTTGCAGTTGGCGGCGGAGTAACAGGTGATTTGGCCGGATATGCAGCTGCAACATTTATGAGGGGTATTCAGCTGATTCACATACCTACAACACTGCTAGCAGCAGTGGACAGCTCAATTGGCGGAAAAACAGGTATAAACTTTGAAAAAAAGAAAAATATGGTGGGTGCGTTTTACCAGCCCAAGTTTGTTCTTATTGATACTCAGTTTTTATCCACTTTACCTGCTGCTGAACTAATTTCCGGTGCCGGAGAAATTGTAAAATATGCATATTTATCCGACAAAAGTTTCTATTCATTTCTAAATACAAATATGTCCCGTATTATAAATTATGATTATAAAGTTTTGGAAAAAACAATATCGGGTTCGGTATCAATTAAAGCTGCTGTTGTTAGTCGGGATGAAAAAGAGGCGGGGCTTAGAAAAATTTTAAACCTTGGGCATACTTTTGCACATGCTTTTGAAACTGGATTAAATTTTAAAATAAAACATGGTGTAGCTGTAAATGCCGGAATTATTGCCGCGTTAAATTTATCGTGTATTTTAAATTTTCTTCCCGAAAAAAAGATGAATGACCTTTTATCTCTTCCTTTAAATATAAAAGTGCCTGCCAGGTTAAAGGATGTTGATAACCAAACACTTTATAATATTATGTTTCACGATAAAAAAAATAGGAATGGAAAAATAAAATTCGTATTGCTTGCCGGAATTGGTAAACTGCTTCTTGATGTGGAAGCAGATAAAACAAAGGTATTTAAAGCCCTGGATAAATTAAAAAGTCTACCTGATAACTAAAGTTAAGCAAAATATAACTTTTAATTGCCCCGTCATTTAGAGGCTGTGTTAAAACTCCTTACACACGAATAAATATTCTGTTTTCTAGTTTGGTTGCCCAGCCGTTTACGGCCGGGTAAACGAAATAAATTAAAATCAATACGCCGTTCACGGCGTTAAATATAGTTAATAAGGGTATAAATGCCCTTGCAATTGTTATTGATTTTTTGGAACCTAGCCGTAAACGACTGGGCTATTACAAATTTTTTAAATAATAATAATATTACACACGCGGCTAATAAAAGCCAATTAATATTTATTATCAAATCGGAGTTATGCATTTAATTTATTTTTAATTTTGAATTTAATTGGGTAAGAATAAGATAATGAGTAAGATGAAGAATTTATTTTAATTGACTACATGTTAAATTTTCTTTCGTTGAATACTTAACTTCAGAATATAAAATAAATTGTTTTTAAAGGGGAGAACTGCCGGATTTGAGGGAATGAAATCCGGCAGCCTTGAGTGACATTCTTGTGGAGGGATGTTATGCTTAAAACTATTTTCTATTTTCACCGTATTGTTATCAATTGATATGCCAATAAAATTTATTTGTTTTTAAATAAATAAATTAGTTTTGTTAATAAATCGGTAAAATTTACATGTAAAAATTACCGAAGCTTTACTTTTTTCCATTTCAAATGTTAATAACTTTTTAAAGGAGAGACTGGCAGATTCCGTTGAAGAACCTGCCAGTATGAATTGGAAATTTTTTGAGGGAGTTATACTTAAAACTATTTTCTATTTCCTTGTAAACCATTTCAATTATTATGCCGTCTTAAAACAGCATATAATCCAAGTATTTTCTTTGTATAGCGTCTTATCTTAAGATTTATCCTTAATTGTATTTTATATTGAGACATAAAAATTATTAATAGTTTAATCATTTGATCTAAAACACTTATTTTTAAGGATTAAATTATGATTAGAATGATGTATGTTTAATTTATATAATTTTCGTTATGTTCAAGTGTAAAGTAAACTTTATTCTTACGAATTTAAGATAGACAATAATCGTAAGAAATATCGTCGAACCTTTTTATGTTTGATATTATACAAAAATATTTTTACAAGTTAAATTTTCCGGAGTAAATAAATGTTTGATTTTAACACTGAGGTAGATGTTGATTTTGAGGAAGAAATATTAAAACTAAAAAAAGAATTAAATGCGGTAATATTAGCTCATTATTATCAAGACTCTGAGATTCAGGATATAGCAGATTTTGTAGGCGACAGCCTGGAACTTGCCAGGAAAGCAAAAACCACAAGCGCACAAGTTATAGTTTTTGCAGGTGTTCATTTTATGGCGGAAACAGCAAAAATTTTAAATCCCGGTAAACTTGTTTTATTGCCGGATCTTGAGGCAGGCTGTTCTCTGGCCGATAGCTGCCCGGCTCCGTTATTTAAGGCTTTTAGAGATAGGCATCCCGATCACCTGACAATTTCTTATATAAATTGCTCGGCATCCGTTAAGGCTTTAAGCGATATTATTTGTACATCAAGTAATGCGGAAAAGATTATAAACCAAATCCCAATAGATAAGCCTATATTATTTTCACCGGATAGAAACCTTGGTAAATATTTGATTAGAAAAACCGGCAGAGACATGCTTCTGTGGGATGGTTCCTGTATTGTGCACGAAACTTTTAGTGAACGGAAAATAATTGATCTTAAAGTGAAATATCCCGGTGCTAAAATTATCGCTCACCCGGAATGCGAAGATGTAATTCTAAAACATTCGGATTTTGTAGGCTCTACAAGTAAGCTGTTAAAATATGTAATGGAAGATAATTCGGAGAGTTATATAGTTGCAACGGAACCCGGTATTATACACCAAATGAAAAAACAGTCACCTGGTAAAAATTTTATTACAGCACCTCCCGAAAA
The DNA here is from genome assembly GCA_046704255.1 of Ignavibacteriaceae bacterium. Classification (GTDB taxonomy): domain Bacteria; phylum Bacteroidota; class Ignavibacteria; order Ignavibacteriales; family Ignavibacteriaceae; genus FEN-1297. The sequence goes on from JBJKSH010000141.1 coordinate 13,694, forward strand.
AAATTGCGAATGCAATGAGTGCCCCTATATGCGATTAAATACAATGGAAAAATTATATCTTTGCATGAAAAACAAAACGCCGGAAATTATTCTGGATGAGTCTACAATGGAAAAGGCTTTAAAACCTATTGAGAGAATGCTTGAAATGAGTTAATTAATTTAAAGTTAGGCAGCTTCTTAAATAAAGTGATTATGGAGTTGTGGAATGATGAATTATGTTTCTTCATTCCACCGCTCCAGGAATGGTTTTGCTAAGCTAGAATCCTTCCGTTAAATTGAACTGCCAAATCCAATTAACATCGGTTCTGTCAAGAGGATGTACATAATCTACTTCTCCCACAGCATAACCAAAAAGATTAGCCCTAAATGCTACGCCGTAGCTTCTTACAGGTTTTTGTCCTCCTCCGAAAAGCCAGGGTTTTTGGCCGTTAGACCAGGCTACACCTTCATCATAAAAGAAGGCCATGTCGATAGGGAAATACCCGTAAAAACCGGGGCCAATGTGAAATACTCCAAGCAAAGGAAATCTAAATTCGAAGTTAGCAACAAGAATTTTACTGCCGAACAACCTGTTGAAAACAGGATCATAATTGTTAAATGAATTGTAATCGTAGCCTCTTACCAGGCCCGGATATCCCAGGTACAGCGGAGTAAGCCTGTAATCATCTGCGCTCTTACCGTATCTGCCGTAGGAAAGAATTCTTCCCGCTAAGGTAAAAGGTCTTATTGGCATCCAGTATTGTCTGTAATCTCCTAGTAAATCAATCCAATCCAAATTTCCAAAGTTAGGAGAAACCTGCAGCCTGTAGCGACTGCCCATTAAAGGTCCGGTTGCGCCGTAAAAACTGTTATCATAAACAAGGGCCAGGCTTGCAGTTCCTAAGCTCATTGCCGGTGCGGCAGGTAAACTTTGCGTAGTATTTTGCAAAACCGAACCATCACTTAAAGAAATTGAATGCGTAATAACTTTATATGCAAAGGAGATATTTCTATATCCTGCAGAAAATTCTACTCTCATTTCCTGGCTAAACGGATATTGAAGGAGTCCGGATATTTCCCGGTCTGTTTCCCTGTAAAGATATTGCTGCTCCGTATATGCAAGCTGGTGGTTTACGGAATCAAATCCTGCAAGATAACCGCCGATATAGTATGGAATTTGCTGAATAACACCACCCCAATTCAGCCTTTGCGAAGTATTCATATATCCTACCAGGCCGGATATATCCGTAAAACCATTCCCGGATTGCACCTGAAGCGCAGTGGCTAAATTATAATTGCCGAGTACATCGCTCCAGAAAAGTGCAACACCGCCGCCAAGGTAAGTTCCGAATTCATCTACTCCGGCAGCAAGAGAAGGCTGGCCCACTCCTACTAATCTAAGTGCTCCGCCATAATCAGT
>JBJKSH010000142.1:0-25232 GCA_046704255.1 Ignavibacteriaceae bacterium
TACTGTTAAGGTCCAATTAAAATGCCCTTGAGCAGCATGACCAATGAATCCTGAAAAAGAAGAAAAAGTAACTGCAAATGCAGAAGTGGCTGCTGCTTTTTTTGTTTCGTATCCCATCCACATAAGAAGAGGCGCCATTATAAAACCGCCTCCTACTCCTAACAATCCGGCGATAAATCCGGCAAATCCTCCTATTACCGCACCAATTACAGCACGTTTTTTAAATGACATAATTTCTTTTGGTTCGGGTTTTTTCGACATGAAAAGCATTCTTCCCCCGGCAGCAAAAACAGCGGCTGAAAATAATATAAGCAGAAAGTTTACCGGTAGTTTATCCGAAACAAGAGCACCGACAGGTGCAAACAGAAACGCAGCGATAGTCATTGCCAAACCGCCTTTCACGTCTACCAGTTTATTCTTGAAATATGCTATTAAAGCTATTAGTGTAGTAAGCCCGTTAAGCAATAGTGCTAACGGAATTGCAACTTCTTTTACGGGAAAGCCCGCCCATTTAAGCACCGGGACGTAAACTAAAGCTCCTCCTAATCCCAGCATAGAAAATAAGAATGAAGCCGCAAAAATAATTACCGAAATAATTAAGTATAACATTTTGTTCTCTATTGAATAATTGGCAAATGAATAACTTTTTCTTCATCAGTTCTTTCCGAGCACGAAATACAAACTTTCATTCCGTCTTTTACACGCAAGTATCTTTCAAAAACATACTCGCCGCATACTTCGCACTTTGCTTTATTAAAAGAACCTTTAACCGGAGTATAATTGAAATCTTTCAAAACGGTTACATTAAAGAGTTCTTCATTTGTTGCGTTGAGAACTATATCAATAATATCTTTCCTTACATCTTCCGGAATTTCAGACGGTTCGATTCCTTGTTTGCGGTATTTGAAGAATTCATGAGGGGCAAGTTTGTCCTGGAATTCATTTTTTAGAAAAATTCTTACAGCATCTTTTTTACCCGGATACCAAAAGATTGCGGCAACTTTACCATAATTTAGTTTGTCAATCATTCCTTTGCCGAATGTTGCACCGGTAGCAGACATAATCCCGTCTTGCATACAACCCTGCGGATGGCCAACACCCATTTCAGAAAATACGTGCATTTCGTGATTTAGACTTTTCTTCACTCTAAGTTTTCCTAATGCGAGGGTTCCCATTCTATATCCAATCGGCATAAAAGGGCATCTGTGCCCGTGAAATTCAAAAGTCCATTCGGGTAAATTAAATTTTGTTGTTTCCATTTTTATCTCCTTAATTTATAATATTGAGTAAGTAATTACTTACATTATAATATAAAATTTTTTATTTTTTTAATGACCTTAAAATCAAAGTATACATTCTTTTACAAAAGTTATCCGTATTCAAACTGTTTTTATTTAGTACGTACTCTATATTAAATGTAATTGGAATGCCCATATATATAACTGCAACATCTTCGGCGTTAATGGATTTTTCCCAAACACCTTCTGATATCCCCTCTTTTACTATTTTTATAATTAATTGTTTTTGCTCGGTTAAAATTTGATTCAGCTTATCTTTTAATTCTTTATCCCCGAGGTGCGCAGCTTCTGAAAATAAAAGTATGGTAATTCCCATATTTTCTTTTAAATATCTAACATTTTGACATAAATATTGGAACAGTTTTTCTTCAGCTTTTACCGGTTTAAGTGCAATATTTCTAAGTGAGCCTATTAAATCTCCGGCAACATCGTCCATTATTCCCTTAATAATATCCCGTTTGGTGGTAAAATGACGAAAGATAGCACCTTCGGAAAGCCCAATTTTTTTAGCTAAGTTCCTTGTTGAGAGATTATGCAGACCTTCGTTCGCAATAATATCCAGGACCGCTTTTTTTATTTGTTCTTGCCTTATTTCAGTTGATTCTTTTGCCATTTCTATTATTACGAATAAATATTGTAATCACTTACTTACAAAGATAGTAAGTTTTTATTATTAAGTCAAGTGAAATTTTTTAAGGAATAATTCTCTAATCTAAGTCTTTCGTTTTCCTTAATAATATAAGCAGATGTTCTTTAAAATATTTTAAATTTGAATTTCGCTTAATTTCTTCAGGTATACTCTTTAATATATTACTTAAGCTACTATAACTTTGAGAAATTTCAGAAGGTTTTTCTTTGAGATACAAAAAACCAAAAGAGGCAATAAAAAACAGAATTGCTTCAGAAAGAAAATCTGTTTAATAATTTTCCGGAAATTTGATATGAGATAAAATACGATCCTCTTCAATTGCCAAAATAAAAATGCCGCTTCCCGTTAAAAACTGCCTTGCAACAAAAAACTTTTACCGACTATTTCTGTATATGAAATGCCTACGAATTCGTCGCTTAATGAGAAGAAAGTAATCCATAAAAAAATTAACAAAATAAAAATATCCGTTTGAAATTTACTAAGAAGTAATATTGATAAGCCAACACCTAAAAATGTAAAAACCTTAAGAAATTACCTAATAGCAAAAATGTTTTATTTATATTTTATTCGTAAGATAGCCGGCAAATACCAACTGAGTTACTAAAGGAATTCCTATCATTATTTAAGTTAAATCCCTACCGGTGTTTGAGAACCTCCGGCAAAAAGTATGAGAGAGAGGGAAGCACTACATTTTTGTCTGCAAATGTTTGCGCTAGTGCAAGCCTGAATGCATACCAAATAAAACCTATAAAATTTATGTCGTAATCCACTCCTTTTAACAATTCATAAATTATTCAACCAAATTAATTATATTATGATTCCATAACCGATGCTTCTTTTTGCTTTTGGATAGAATGGTTGATGCGGTTCGTTTTTAAAAGTTTCTCAACAGATTCATACACTGACATTTTTCTTGCAAGGTTTACTTTGCTTCTACCTGCATTAATAATTTCAAATACATGAGGTCCTATATTAAGAAAGTTCGTTTGACAAACCGGAAATTAAAACATTAATAAGTTTATCAAACCTTTCCTTTCCAATCATATTCTTATTCATAATTAATGCAAGAATTATTCTTGGAATCCCGGTCAGCATATTTACATCTTTAACAGAAATTATTTTTTTCTTTATTAAATCTTTAAATACAGAATTAAAAAATATTTCATCAGATTCATATTCTTCCAATTTAACTTTATCAGGGAGAGACCTTTTAAGCCAGTACATTTCTTCAGACTGTGAAATTACTTTCAAAAGAGGATTTGTTTCGAAGATATTAAAAATTGAGAGAAGTATTTTTTTTAATTTAGCTGCAGAATTACCTTTGGCATTATTAATTTCATTTAAGAAGTATGACCTTGCATCATCCTGAGCCGATCGAATAGCTTCAAAAATCAGCATTTCCTTTGAATCATAAAAAAGATAAAAAGCACCCTTGGAAATGTGTGATGCTTTAACTAAATAATCTATGTTTGTTTTTCTAATACCCTTTTCAACAATTAATTCACTCATTGCACGAATTAAATCTTTTCTTATCCGTTCTTTTTCAATTTTTGTAAATGTACGCGGCATAAAATTACCTTAATTTTCTTTTATGATTCTATTTTCCGAAAGATTCTTAATTCCTTTCATAACTAAAAGGGACCTTTTTTTAATTACCCTGCGTAAAAATAAGATATTTAGAATCTTATAAAATATTCCAACGGGATTGTAAAAAGCTTCAAACCTTAAAATTGTTGATTCATTATTGGGAAGGAGAGTAGTTTCAACCACAAAGTCTTTGAACATTTTATCCATACCCCAGGTATCTTTTCCCATTCTTGTGGACAATTTATAATTAGGAATATATTCAACAACTTCTTCAATACAACTTCCTTTTCTTCCTTCCAGGATGTTACATTGGTATTTTACTCCAACCGCTCTTTTATATTTACCGTCGATAAAAGTAACTTTCCCGACTTCAGGATGATATTCCGGTATTAACGCAATATCATCTGCTATTTCCCATATTTCTGTTTGCTTTGCTTTAATCCCGAGCTCCAAACGCCACTGAAATTTTCCTTTTAACATTTTCTACATTATTAAATATTCATTATGACTATAATAGCATATAATAGTCATAAAGTCAAAAAATATTTTATGAGGATTGAAAAATTAATTCTGGGGCTCTCAAATCCACTTTAAATTAACATCGTATTTTCTTAATACATCGACTAATGTCTGCGATAATAGTGTGTTTTTGAATCGTCCGTACATTTAAAACTTCTTATGATTTTTAAATAGTTAATAACCTTCAAGGTAGTCCAATTTGGATATCCTTTCTTTAAAGGAATACATCACTCCGCAATTCCAATAATTTATTTTGCATAAATCAAGTTTAAAATTAAAATATATATTCGGCCTGAAGGTGAACAGATGCGTAACGAACAGTTGTATTTGTAAAAGTTAAGCCGTATTCTACTCCCAGGCCCAATTTGAAGCCGTTTTTATTTTTATTTCTTAAATCAATTCCTCCGGCAATAGAAAAAACACCACCAGCATCCCATACATTTGTATTCTGAAAAGTTCTATCGTTTAACATTAAGAGACCCAGTCCTTCATCAAGATAAAAGTTACCGGACATGTTTTGTATTATTATACCTTTTAAAGAAAACCCTTTAGCAAAAGAGTTATACCTGCCGTAACTCTGGCTTAATAAAATATTTTCATCGGAGATGTAAAGGAAGGTTAGCCGGGCAATAAAATTCTTCCCGAAACCGGGATTAGCTTCTACAAAAATTGCTGAAGTAAAGGCACCCTGGCTTGTAAAATTACCGGCTAATGATCCTCCCCCTAAATTTACACCAAAACCGAATTTATTCTGTGCAATTAAACGGGAGGTTGAAAAAAAAAGCAATAATATCAAGATTATTTGCTTTGGAAAAATATTTTTATAATTCATTTCAAGTCCTCTTTTAGTTACCCGCGCCAATTATTAATTTCGATTCAATAAGATTTATATGTAAAATATACTTCTTTTATTTTATTAATACTTCTGTTTAAAACTTTAATGTAATTTATCACAAAAAATGTTTGAAGAAAAATTTTTATCTTTGATGTGAAATACAAAAATTATTAATACAGAGGAAATAATGGCAAGGGAATCAGAAATTAAATTTATTATTCAACTGGACGAAAAAAAAATTCCTAAAAAAATAGAATGGGAAGCGGACGATGCAGGCTTTAAAGGAAGAAAAGAATGTGCAGCAATTATGCTTTCCCTTTGGGATAAGAACGAAAATATTACAATGGCAATAGACCTTTGGACGAAAGATATGAAAATAGAAAATATGAATATTCATTTTTACCAGATTCTTACAAAAATGGCGGATACGTATCTTAAAGCTACAAACAATAACGAGGTAGCCGGCATGATAGAAAACTTTAGCAGAGAGTTTGCAGGAAAATTAAATTTATTAAAAAATATTAAATAGGGAAGTGTTGGTTAAAGAAGGAGCAAGAGAATTAATAACTTTTTTGCCTTGAACTTATTCTTTAACTAACATTTGAACTTCCTTTATCATGTTGGAGCGTAATTAAAAATAAAAGAAAGAAATCTGACTTAATATTTTAAATCCCGCCGAAAACAATACCGGTCATGTTTCTTTTTCTGCCTTAAACACATTGAATAAATAAAACAAAGAAGGAAAGATGATAATTGAACCGATTAAAAGCGCCCAGCCTAAATAATCAAGTGTAATTTGCGGTGCAGCCGAATTGTAAAATGTCAACTTGCTTCCATTTTTTAATTGAACAAGTGTTGGAAAATAGACCGCATAAAAGGCACTTAAGATAAACAAAAGCTGGGATCCAACTAAAATACGGGACGGCCATTTTAATCCTTTTCCAAGCACTTTCCACAAAACCGGTAAAAATAAAGTTGCCATAACCATTAATGATATACTTAACCAATTACTAAAGAAATCAACAAAAAAATTAATGTCTTCAATATATGAAAAGATAAAAACAAGAGCACCGCTTGAAACCATTATTACAATTGCTTTTTTAGACTTTCCTATAAACTCATCAATTATGTTTTTATCTTTTGTTTCGCTTACTAAAAAAATTGATGCAATAAATGAGAAAAGTGAAGCAACAAATATTCCAATTGAAATTGAAAAAAGATTTAGCCAGGGTGCAACATATCCTTCATAAAAAGATCGGGGTCCGGCGGTTATTTTCCCGGAAATAATTGAACCGATTACAAGACCGAAAAAGAAGGGGACAATTAAACTTGAATATTCGAACACCCTGGTATAAACTTTTTGTGAAGAATCTTTTATTGCATCATAATGCCTGAATGTAAATGCAGAACCCCTTAATATTATGCCTATTAACATAAGGATAAGAGGGATGGATAGTGAAACAAGGAGCGTGCTGTATACCGAAGGAAACGCATTGAACAAGACTACAATTGCAATGACAAGCCACATGTGGTTTGCCTCCCAAATAGGTGCCATTGCATTAGATACAAGACTAATTGTTCTTTCTTTTGAATCACCTTTTGAAGTCAATTCGATAATTCCGGCACCAAAATCCGCACCGCCTAACAGGCAGTATATGTATATTGAAACCAGGAAAAAAAATATTACTACGTAAAGCATTTTTTACCTTTTCTAGAAATGTCATTTGTTGCCATTTGGCTTCGTCGTTACTTAATTGATATAAATTGTCATTGGGCTAATTGGTCTTTCGGATTTTATTTGTTTAATAGTTTCCAAATTATTTCTCTAAATAATTGATTAATATTTCCTCATTTAACGCTTTAATCTGCCTACCCATCATCCAAACAGCAATTACGGATAGCAGCAAATACACAACAACAAATAGCATTAAATGAACTATTTGATACGGAACAGGAGTTACCGCCTGCGAAGTTTTCATTATGCCGTAAATTATCCATGGCTGCCTTCCCACTTCGGTAACGATCCATCCGGCTTCTACCGCTATAAAACCAAAAGGCGTACATAAAGCAATTAACTTTAAATACCAGTTCTTGTCGAACATGTTTTTCCACTTCAAACGGAACAGCCAGAATAAAACACCCACAAAGGCAAGAAGGAACCCAATACCGACCATAATCTGAAAACCGAAATGAACAGGAAGAACCGGGGGCCAGTCACTTACAGGAAAATCATCCAGTCCCTTTACAACAGCGTTAAAATTTCCGTATGCCAAAAAGCTAAGAAGTTTGGGAATTTGAATGCCGAGGCTTGTAGTACGTGTTTTTTCATTTGGTATTCCGCCTATGGTTAGGCCTGCACCTTTTTCAGTTTTAAATTTCCCTTCCATTGCGGCAAGTTTAATAGGCTGCCGCTTTGCAACATCTTTTGCGCTATAGTCACCGCTTAGCGGCTGTGCCAAAGCAAAAACACTTCCAAAGCTTAAAGCAATTATTATTGCCTTTTTATGCAGGAGATTTTTTTTATTTCTTAAAAATAAAATTGCATGAATACCGGCTACCGCAAAGGAGGTGGCAACAAAAGCGGCTATAATCATGTGAAGCGTCTGACTTTTCCAGGCAGGGTTAAACATTGCCTCCACCGGGTTAATATCTATTGCCTTACCGTTAATCCAATCGAATCCTGCCGGTGCATTCATCCATGCGTTTGCGCATACCACAAAAACACCGGATAATACTCCCGACACGCCAACCAGCAAGCCGGAAAACCAATGAACATACGGGTTCAATTTATTCCATCCGTATAAAAATAATCCGATACATATTGCTTCTACAAAAAATGCCGTGCCTTCCCAGCTGAACGGCATACCTATTATTGCTCCGGCGTACTTCATAAAGCCAGGCCATAATAGTCCTAGTTCAAAGGAAAGCACAGTGCCTGATACGGCCCCGATTGCAAAAAATATAGCAACACCTTTGGACCATGCTTGTGTTAATCGGAGATAAGTTTCATCTTTCTTTTTAATCCACAGCCAGTTTGAAATTACCATTAAGAAAGGCATAGTCATTCCTATACATGCAAACACGATGTGAAATGCCAGAGAAACTGCCATTGTAGATCTTGCAGCAAGAAGGTTATCCAAGGTTACCCCGCACTTAGTTTTAAATTTTGTATTACAAAATTAAACAAACATTGGATCAACTTCACAGTGAAAAAAAATAATTGGAAAATGAAGTGCTCCGCATCTCTAATTTCGACTATCTAAAACTTTCTTTAAGTTTGGATGCATACCTTCTGCTCATCTGGAAGGGTTCGCCTATATTCTGAATATAAACGCGGTAAGAAGAGTTGAACCATTTTTCAACTTTTTCAACATATTCAAGGTTAACAATTGTAGAGCGGTGAATTCTTACAAAGTATTTAGGTGTTAATCTTTCTTCCCACTCAACCATAGGCTTTAAAACCAAAAGCCGTTTGCTGTTTACCAAATAAATATATGAATAATCCTTTTCTGCAGTTATGCATTGAATTGAACTGATTTTTATAAACCTGGAAACACCGTCTGATGAAACAAACAGCCTGTCGTCATACTCCAATGGTTTTTTATTTACACCGTTCTCCAGTGTTGTTAAATATTCATTATCGTTATCATCATCATATTTGTTTTCATAATCTATTTGATTTTCATTTTCTTCAATTTGTTCCTCTATAAGCTGTGAAATTGTATTACCATTACCGTTACTGCCGCCACTACCGTTGCCGTTGTGGTTATTACTGCTATTGTGGTTATTACTGCCGTTGTGGTTATTACTGCCGTTGTGGTTATTATCCGGATTGTTAAATTCGTTATTGAGCAGACGAGAAATGGTTAACGCCAGCCTTTCTTTATTTATAGGCTTGGTTAAATAATCAAGAGCATTAACTTCGAAAGCTTTTAAAGCATAATCGTCGTGTGCACTTACAAATATAATTTTTGTTTGATTAGATATTTTGTCCAATACTTCAAATCCCGAATTATTTCCCAGGACAATATCCAGGAAAATACTATCGGGATTTTTCTTTTCAATTATATTTAACGCCCCGGAAACACTTGAAGCTTCCCCCACTATTTTTACTTCGGGAAATTTTTTTAATAAAATACCAAGCAGTTTTCTAGATTGAAAATCATCATCTACAATTACGGTATTAAGTTTTTTCCTATCTGTTCCGCTCGTCGCCATAATATACCCTTTAACTTATTTATAATAAGCCAGGTACAATTTCCGTTCCAATTATATAACTGTATTATTAAAAAAAGTTCTTAATAACTATTAAAATTTATAAAAAATAAAAGCAATTAAAATAAGTAACGGGTAGTATTAAAATTAATAATTACTAATATGAGATTTCATTTTTAATTTGTACTAGATTGAAACAAAGTCAATATTAATTCCGTCGCCAATTTTGTAATCGGTTCCGGGTATTGATATAGGAAGTTTCCCTCCGATTGTAATTTTTCCTGTTATTGCTTTTAAAATTGCCTTTTGAGATACGGGCTGATCTCCGTAAGCGCATAAATAGATTTTAGCATCCGGGAAAAGTGAAAGCAAATAGGGGTTTCCAAAACTTATTAGAGCAGAAGATGTATTTAGTTTTAACAGGCTCTTAATAAAATCCGTATTCTTTTTAGAAAGTTGTACTGTGCCTGTGTAAGCTTTTATCTTTACAAATGAAGGTATAAAAATAAGATCCGACTGCTGGGCAGCAAGAAATGCTTTTTGATAGTCGCTGTTATTACTTCTCTTATTAATTATAATTTTTACTAAATTATAAAAATAATCGTTTGCCCAATTTTGAAAAAATATTTCATTTGTGTATTCGGTTCCTTCCGTAATTGTAATGCAAACCGGATGATGAAACCTGCCGGGAGTAATTGGAATAATATTTTTATTATTCTTAACAAGAGTTACGGATTTTTCCGCTATATCTTCAGCCAATTTTAGATGAAGTTTACTTCCGATTACTTTAGGAATAGCCGGAATATTAACAAATTTATTTTTATCAAGCCCCAGCCATTTTTTTGCAGAAAGAATTTTAAAGTTACTTTCGTTAATTCTATCTACACTAAGCCTGCCAATCTTTACGGCGTTATAAATAGAATTTATTGCAATTTCTTCATCAGGCGGCATATTAATTAAATCGATTCCCGCATCAACGGCCATTACAGCGGCTTCCGCCGCAGAAAAATGTTTTGTTACCGCATTCATATTCATTGCATCGGTAACTATTAAACCTTTGAATCCAAGTTTAACTTTTAAGATATCATTTATAATTAACTTAGATAAAGTTGCGGGAATTCCCGTTCCGGAATTTAACGAAGGTAAATCCAGGTGCCCAATCATAACACAATGAACTCCGGATTTAACTGCATCTTTAAATGGAACAAGCTCATTAGAAAATAATTTTTCGTAATCCTCTTTAATTGAAGGAATATCGTTGTGTGAATCTATTTTAGTATTGCCGTGCCCGGGAAAATGTTTTACAGTTGTTAAAACACATTTGGATGCAGTACCTTTAATAAATGCTCTGCAATATTGGGAGACGATATCTTTATCCTCCGAAAAAGATCTTACATTAATAATGGGATTTAAGGGATTGTTATTTACATCCGCAACCGGCGCATAATTTTGTGTAATACCAATTGACCTGCATTCTTCTGCAATAAATTTACCCATTTTATATGCAAGTTTAGGTAACCCGGCAGCAGCAACAGCCATGTTGGAAGGGAACCCGTATGCATCGGTAAGCCGCATTGCCGGCCCGTATTCAAAATCCGAAGCCATAAGCAAAGGGATATCCGCCGCTTTCTGCATTTTATTAATTAATAATGCTTCGTTTATTATATTACCCTTAAAGAAAATTAAACCTCCTACTTTTTCTTTCTTTACAAGATTAAGCATTCTTTTAAATTCAAAAGAATCTTCTGCAATATAATCGCCTAAAACCCAGGGCATAACCATCTGGGCACACTTTTCACGTAAAGACATTTTGGATATTGTGTCGACAACCCATTTTTTATCAGAGGCAGTTAAATTAAAAACCTCGGGATAAGAAAGAATTTTATTACTATCTTTCATTTTTATAAACAATAAAACTAACCAAGCATATTTAAAATTTTTAGAAGAAATGATAAGGGTATTTTTTCAGATACTAGATACTGGATTCTTGATACATAGTATTCTATCCAGTATCGAGTAACCGGAATCTGATTCCGCCCACGCGTATTTCCTTAATATGTTTGGCTAAGATTCTAATTCCCTCTATTTTTCAATCGCTTTTATTATAGCATCACTTACTATCGGTCGAACTCTTAAAATTTTCAAATCTTTTCTTGTCGGGTAAACCCTGTTAGTTAAAAATACTTCAATTAAATTTCTTGTAGGATCAGTCCAGCAAGAAGTACCTGTAAAGCCGGTATGCCCGTAAGAAATTTTGCTGAATAAATGGCCGGCGGAAGAATAACGATAAGGTGATTTTGTATCCCAGCCAAGCGCCCTGGTGCTTAAATCCGATTGTTTCTTAACAAACATTTCAACGGTAGAAGCTTTTATATATCTTTTGCCGTGGTATTCACCTTTTTGTAAAAGCATTTGCAAAAGTTTAGCCATATCTCCTGCGGTAGAAAATAAACCAGCATGGCCTGCAACTCCGCCAAGTAAAGCAGAAGTTTCATCGTGAACAGTTCCTCTTATCTGGCGGTGCCTCCAGTAATTGTCGTATTCTTCCGGAGCAATTCTATGAAAAAGAGACTTGGGAGGATTAAACATGGTACTGTTCATCCCTAGAGGTTTGAAAATATTTTTCTCGCAAAACTTATCTAATGTTTCGCCGGTGACTTTTTCAATAATTTTTCCCATCAAAATAAAATTTAAATCGGAATAACCCATTTTAGAACCGGTAGGATAAACCAGCGAATCGTTATAAATTTCATTCATAACAGCCTGCGGTTTATTTTTAACTGTATCGAACGAAGCAGGCTTTCTAGTAATATCCGGTCTTAATCCGCTGTCGTGAACAAGCAAGTTCCTTATAGTTACTTTTTCTTTTCCGTTAACACCAAATTGCGGAAGATATTTTGCAACCGGATCATCTAGCTTGAATAAGCCTCTGTCGTAACACATCATTGTAGCGGTAGTTGTTGCAATAACTTTTGTTAACGATGCAAGATCGTACATGGTATTAACAGAAACTCTGCCGGAGGAAGGACTGTATGTATAATAACCGAAAGCTTTTTCGTGAAGAATTTTACCGTTCTGCTGAACCAAAATAACTGCACTGGGAAATGCGGAATCTGCAATTGCAGCATTTATAATGCTGTCTAAAGCAGTAAACCGGTTTTTAACTTTAAGATTTATCCCTGAACTTTCTGATTGAGGCTGATCATCCTTTGGTTTAAAACTTGAACTTAAACTTGATCTTGAGCTTATTCTTAAACTTTTTTCATTCTTTACTAAAGCAATATTTTGAGAATAACTTTTTATTGTAATAATTCCTAGAAAAAGTGCTGACAAAAAAACTATAGAAAACCTGAATCTTTTTTGCATTATTATTACTCCTTAATTATTTCTGCTCTTTTGCCGAATTCGGGGTCGATCTTCAGCATTTTAATTATAAAGTACCCCGGTATCATAGTTATAAACACCCATAAGAAAAAGTGCTTGTATCCCAGAATTTCCTGTATCCATCCGCTGAACATTCCCGGTACCATCATGCTGAGAGCCATAAACCCGGTGCAAATTGCATAATGTGCGGTTTTAAAGCTTCCCTCCGAAATATAAATCATATAAAGCATGTAAGCCGTAAATCCGAATCCATAACCGAACTGCTCGCCGGCAACGCAAAGGTTAATAATTAAAAAATTACTCGGCTGTGCATAGGACATGTAAATATACAGAATATGCGGAATATTAATTGCGATGAACATCCACCACATCCATTTTTTTAATCCGTCTCTTGCGGCCACAAAACCACCTAAAATACCGCCTATGGTTAACGCTAGAACACCAATTGTACCGTAAACAAATCCTACTTCTTCGGTAGAAAGTCCAAGTCCTCCAACGCTTCGCGGGTCAACAAAAAAAGGCTGGGCAAGTTTTACAAGCTGGGCTTCTCCAAAACGAAATATTAAAAGAAATGCAATGGATATGCCAATGTTTTCCTTCTTAAAGAAAATGGCAAACGCCTGGAAAAATTCCTTGAACATGCTGTTGGTTTTTTCCCTTACCGCAGGCATATCGGTTTTGGGATACGGCAGAATAAATCTATGGTAAACAAAAAATGCCAGGAAGAGAAACGTAACGATATAAAAAGTATAAGACCATGCATGTGCAATGCTAGGAGCTTTGGTTTCAAGGTATCCGGCAACCATAATAAGAATTCCCTGGCCGAATATCATTGCAAACCTGTAAAATGTACTTCTTATTCCAACGAAAAAAGATTGATGCTTTTGAGAGAGACCGAGCATATAAAAACCGTCGGCAGCTATATCGTGTGTTGCCGAACTAAATGCCAGCAGCCAGAAGAAGGCCATTGAATATTTAAAGAAATGATTTGCCGGTATGGTTAAGGCAATACCGCCAAGCCCTACACCAACAATAAATTCCATTACAACTATCCACAGCCGTTTCGTCTTCAGCATATCTACAATCGGGCTCCATAACGGTTTAATAACCCAAGGCAAATAAAGCCAGCTTGTGTATAATGCAATTTGTGCATTGGATATTCCCATTCTTTTATATAAAAGAACTGAAACCGTCATTACCATTACGTAAGGTATTCCTTCTGCAAAGTAAAGGGTAGAAACCCATGCCCATGGATTCCTGTAAACTGGTTTTTTAACGGACATAAATTTTCTCCGGTAAGTATCCCGATATTTTAAAATAATTAACAGGTGATGCTATAAAATGCAGCAATTTAAATAAGCAGGTATCAAGCTTTTCCAAATATTTCTTCAACTTCCATAATTAATTCGGATAAAAATTTTGATTTTACCTCCCCCCTGGTCTGCTTTTTGTATAACAGTGTAAATTCATTCCCCTCATTAACATAAACTTCAAGACTTTTATCAATCGGATCAACTATCCAGTACTCTTTAACGCCGTATTTTTCATAAATATTTTTTTTGAGTCTTAAGTCGTAATATGCATTGCTTTCCGAAAGTATTTCAATTATAAGATCGGGCGCACCTTCAATTCTTTTTTCTTTTATAATAGTTTCTCTTTGTTTGGAAATAAAAACAATATCCGGCTGGTAAGTTTCGAACTCATCAAAGTAAACATCTATAGGTGAATATAAAACTGTCCCGCATGAATGTTCTTCAACAAATTTATTTAATCGAATGAAGATGCGTGACGAAATTTTCTGATGGTAAACATTTGGCGACGGCGACATAATCAACTCTCCGTTTATTAATTGACAGGCCGAACCTTCGGGAAGCTTTTGGTAGTCTTCGTAAGTATATTTTTTAGTTTCAGTTTGCATAAACTAATTTAAGAATAATTACCGTTATTTAAAAGATTTTTAGCCATAATAACCGCTCCTATTTCAGGTGGAAAATCCGGCGGCATTAAGTTTACGTTGGAGAGCTGCTCTTTTATTTTCCGCTTCAATGTTTTTGAATAAATGTTTTCACCAGTAATAATGCCGCCTATAAATGCAAGGTTTAGAATGTGCTGATTGAGCTTTATTATCATCGCTTTAATATGAAGTATTAATTCTTCCGTTTCTTCATCAATAATTTCTAGTGCTGCTTCATCATTTTCTTCGGCTGCCGTAAGAACCAAAGGTGCTGCAGAGGCAATATCCAGGTTATCTTTATAAATTTTATTTATCAGGGTTTCGGTAGAATTAATTTCAAATTTATCATTTACAAGTTTGGTTATTAAAGTCGGTTTGCCTCTGCCGTCTAACTCTTTGGATACCGAAGCCAATCCTTTCTTACCTATAATAAAGCCGCTGCCCTCATCTCCCAGATATCTGCCGAATCCGCCAACTCTATGAATTTTACCGCCGCTGTCTTTTCCAAACATAATCGAACCTGTACCTGCAATCAAAATACTTCCCGGCTTTCCGGAAAAAGCACCTTCAAGGGCAATCCTTGCATCACTTTCAACTTCAAATAAATTGAATTTTACGCCGGCGCTTTCCGAATAAATGGTAAAATCATGTTTTAGCTTTTCGGCATCACTTCTTCGTCCCGCTCCGGTTGTACCGATTAGAACCGCCGCTATATCGGAATATTCTACGTTAAGATGTTCCTTTGATTCTTTAATTAAACTAAAAATAGTTTCGGAAACTCTTTGCGTTCCCTTAACCAAAAAATTGGAACCATCGCCGGTGCATTCAAATAGTATTAAACCGTCCGGGTTGGTAACAACACAATGAGTCTTGGTACCTCCTCCGTCCATTCCTATTATATATTTCATATCCCGTAAAATTTTTTAAAACTAATTTAAAAATAGATAAAAAATGAGTGAAGTTGAAACTTATAAAACATATAGATAATAAAGATGGAATAAATATATTTTTCATTACTCTAATATTTTACTATTCCGGGCAGCAGTAAAAAATCAGTAAGTAAATTGCCTTTCTGTTTTTATAATTTTAATTTTCCTTGAATAAAATTTAAGTGAAGGCTATGGAGTCCCTGGAAAATTTTTTTGATTCATATAGAAAAAATACAATCGGTTATAATAAAACCTTTATTTCACCGTATGGAGAGATGAAAATAGTTTACGCCGACTGGATTGCAAGCGGTAGGCTGTATATGCCTATCGAAAAGAAGATATTGGAAGACTTTGGTCCGCTTGTGGGAAATACTCATTCCGAATCCAGCGTTACCGGGACTTACATGACGCTCGCTTATCATCGTGCCCACGATAAAATAAAAGAACATGTAAATGCGGGTAAAGATGATGTTATAATTACGGCAGGATCCGGCATGACTGCTTTGATAAATAAGTTTCAAAGAATTTTGGGATTAAAAATTCCCGAACAGTTAAAGGCATTTGTAAATCTTCCTAAAGAATTAACTCCGGTTGTTTTCATTACACACATGGAACATCATTCAAATCAAACATCGTGGCTGGAAACTATTGCGGATGTAGTTAATATTGCACCCGATAAAAACGGACTTGTAGACCTTGATGATTTCAGCAGGCTTCTTGAAAAATATAAAGACAGAAAACTTAAAATCGGTTCTTTCACTGCATGTTCTAATGTAACGGGAATTAAAACACAATACCACACAATGGCAAAGATGATGCATGAGAACGGCGGATTATGCTTTGTAGATTTTGCTTGCTCAGCTCCTTATTCGGATATGAATATGCACCCGGATGATCCGCTTGAAAAGCTGGATGCAATTTTCTTTTCACCTCATAAATTTTTAGGCGGGCCCGGTTCTCCCGGTGTTTTAATATTTGATTCCAAACTTTATAAAAACATGGTACCGGATAACCCCGGCGGCGGTACCGTGGATTGGACAAACCCGTGGGGCCAGCATAAATTTATTGCCAATATAGAATTAAGAGAAGACGGCGGTACTCCCGCTTTTCTTCAAACTATTAAAGCGGCCTTATGCATCGAACTAAAAGAAAAGATGGGTACCGGGAAAATTGAAAAGCGGGAAGAGGAACTTGTTAAAATAATTTTTAATGAACTATCCAAAATTCCCGGCATGCACATTCTTGCAGGTAATATTCAAGATCGTCTTGGAGCAATTTCTTTTTATATCGACGATATACATTACAACTTAATTGTAAAGTTGCTTAATGATCGTTTCGGAATTCAGGTAAGAGGCGGATGCTCGTGCGCCGGCACTTACGGGCATTACCTGCTGCATGTAAGCCCGGATCAATCTAAGCGAATTACGGAAAAAATCGATCACGGTGATTATTCCGAAAAACCGGGGTGGGTTCGCTTATCCTTGCATCCTACAATGACGAATGATGAAATTTATTTTATTGCCGATGCATTAAACAAAATTGTTAAAAATATTTCTTCATGGGAAAAAGACTATAAATATATTTCTTCAAAAAACGAATTCGTCAACACCGTTTCTAAAAGTAATGAAAACACTATTATAAAAAATTGGTTTAATTTGTAGAAGCGGTGGACTTTATGATGTTTCAAATTATAGATACAGTATAACTACGGAACAATATAATCATTCCTATCCAACACCGTTATGAATCGCTACTTAACCGCTTCAAATCTTCAATTAAAGCGATCTGGAAGCGACTTATATCAGATGAGGAATAGTTTAACCACAAACCGGAAAAGGCTGATTTTGCCCTCCTGCGGCGCGAAACCGAGGGCGGCCGCGAGGATGACCAAAAAGTAATTTATGATGAATTAATGTCTTATTGTTAACATTCTGACAGAATATTATATTATTCTTATGTAAAGAACTTCCTTATATAACTCATTCAAATTTAAATTTTTCAAACCTTCCGTATCTAAGCGATAAAGCAGGCAGTACAAGAAGATTCAATATTGTTGAAGTAGCTAGTCCGCCTAGAATTACAATAGCCAACGGGCCTTCTATTTCTTTACCTGCAGAACCGCTGCCGATTGCTAAAGGTAATAGTCCTAAGCCGGTTACAAGTGCCGTCATTAAAATAGGGACTAACCTTTGGGATGCGCCTAATATTGCTGTTTCAAGGTTCCATTCTTTGTTTTCATATTTTACAAGATGGTCATAATGAGAAATAAGCATTAAAGAATTCCTCATTGTTATTCCGAACAATGTAATAAACCCTACCATTGAGCCGAGACTCATTTTACCGCCGGACAGAAATACCGCAATAATTCCTCCTACAAATGCAAAAGGTAAATTAGATAAAACCAGTAAAAGATTTTTCATGCTTTTTAATGCCGCAAAAAGGAGTAAAATAATACCGATTGCCGCAATGGAGGAATAGATAAACAGTTCTCTTTTCGATTTAGCCTGCGCTTCTGCAGTTCCGCCGAATTCTATATAAGTTCCTTCAGGAAAACTTATTTCTTTATTTATTTTTTCTTCGGCTTCTTTAACAAATGAAGGAACATCTCTTCCGTTTACATTGCATGTTATTGTTTGAACCCGCCGGGCACTGTTATGTAGAATTATATATCTGCCGGAAGACTCAAATATATTTGCAAGCTGACTTAATTTAACGTACACTCCGTTTGAATTTTTTAATAATAAATTGGAAACATTAGTAATAGATTCACGATCATTTTTATCCAGTATTGTTACAACGCTGAAAACCCGGTTGCCGTTATAAACTTGTCCTACATTTGTACCTTGATAAGCTGTTTGAACAGCATCAAGAACATCTTTAGGATCGAATCCCCAACGCTGCAAATCATTTTTTCTTAATTGAATAGTTAACTGCGGCATACCGGGCGGGGATTGTATTAATACATCTGCTGCCCCCGGGATATTTGAAAGTACTCGGGAAACTCTTTTCGCAACAATATCAAGGGTATCCAAATTATTTCCGTAAATATTCAAAACCACGGAAGCGGTATACCCGGTTAATGTCTCATTCATTCTTTCCGTAAGAAACGTATTAACGCCGGCATTTACGCCAACAAACGAATCAAGTGTATTTCTAATTTCAACTTCAGCCTGCTGCATTTTATTGCTGCTCATCGGCTTTAATTGAATTTCATACTCACTGTAATTTGTACCCCAGGTATCATCACCTTTTTCTGCCCGGCCGATCCGCTGCCCTACTGTTTTAACAAAAGGTAATTTCAAAAGCGCTGCCGAAACTTTTTCACCTAAAAGTATTGATTGTTTAATTGAAGTCCCCGGAACTGTGGCAACATGCGCAATAAAATGTCCTTCTTTTAAGCCGGGTATAAAGCTTTCGCTGAAGAACGGAAGTGCGGCAAAGCCTGCCAATGTAACTATTATTAATACTGCCAAAACTTTACCTGAATTGTTTTCAACTATATTTAATAAATTTTTATACTTATTGTTTAACCAAATTGCAAAAGAAGATTCCCGGTTCTCTTTTAAAGTGCTGCTGCCAAGAAGAACAAAACACAATGCCGGTGTTATTGTTAGCGCAAAAAGCAGCGAAGCTAAAACAGAAAATATATATGCAATACCGAGAGGTGAAAAAAGGCTGCCTGCAACACCGGACAAAGTTAGTATTGGCATAAAGACAAGTACTACGGCAAATGTTGCATATATTACTGCCGACCGGACTTCAAGCGAGCCGTCGAAGACAACTTTAAATACGGATTTTGGATTGCCCAGAGCCTTGTTCTCCTTTAATCTTCTTAAGATATTTTCCACATCTATTACGGCATCGTCAACAACCTCACCAATTGCAATTGCAAGGCCTCCAAGCGTCATTGTATTTAAAGTTAATCCGAAAGCCTGCAGTGCTACAATTCCGGCAAGCAGTGAAAGCGGTATTGCTGTGCACGAAATAGCTGCAGTTCTAAAATTAAACAAGAAAAGAAGCAAAACTAAAACAACTAAAACTGCGCCGAATATAAGAGAACTTTCAATATGTCCCAGGGCCGTACTTATAAAATCCGCTGGGCGGAATAAATTTATTACTTTAATATTTTCGGTATTAAAAGCAGGCTGCATATTTTTTAATGCTGCTTCAACACTACCGGTTACTTCCAGTGTGTTGGTTCCGTATTGCCCGTAAATCATCATCATAACGCCGGGCTTGCCTTCTATTGTTGCACTTCCAATCGGAGGTTCGGGAGCAGTAACCACATCAGCAACATCGCCAAGTGTGATGTTCAAATTATTTTTATGAAATATAACTGTTTCCGCAATTTCTGCGGAAGTTAAAGACTGCCCCTCGGTTTGCAATACAATCCGCTGATTGTTGTTTTCTACAAACCCCGCACCTTCAACAGCGGTAGCCTTTTTTGCAGCAGTGATTACTTCATCAATAGATAAATTGTATTTAATAAGTCTGCCGGGATTAACCTGTATCTGATATTCCTTTACCTGTCCGCCGAATACGGTAACATTTGCTACGCCTTTAACTGCAAGCATTCTACGTTTTAATTCCCAGTCTGCAAATGTTCTTAACTGCATTAAGGTTTTTTCTTTGGAGGTTAAACCTATTACAAGTGTAAGTCCGGTAGTTTGAACAAGCGGGGTCATTTCCGGCGGTTTAACGCCGGGCGGAAATTCTCCTGCTAAAGTTGATAATCTTTCGGATACAAATTGCCTGTCTGTATAAACATTTGTTCCGTATTTAAATGTAACTGTAACAACGGATAAACCTTGAATGGATTTTGATCTTAATGATTGTAATCCTACAATTCCATTAAGCGCATTTTCAATAGGCTGGGTTACCAAAATTTCTACCTGCTGCGGAGAAAGCCCGGGGGATTCGGTTTGAATTACTGCCTGTGGCGGAGCGAATTCCGGGAAGACCCCGTACTTTGCCTGCGTTAATGTATATATTCCGTAGCCAGTAAATAAAATACCAAGTGCAATTATTATTCCTCTAAAGCGAAGTGAGAACCTGACTATAGAGGCTAAAAGTCCTTTTTCCTCAATCATTATCTTCTTCTCCAGCGGATGTTTTTTGCACCGGCATTAATTCTTTCGAAAGCAATAACTCAGCTCCTTTTGAAACTACTTCCGCACCGGTTTTTAATTCATTTTTGTTTCCCGGAATAAAGAATCCATTTGCAGTATGAATATCCGTATTTACTGCGGTCCTGATAAATTCGCCTTTACCTGATTCAACATAAATCCATGCAATACCGTTATACCAGACAACTGAAGACCCGGGAATAATTACACCTGTTATTTTTTCACCGGCAGGCAGAAGTGCTTTAACATTCATTCCGCTGCTTAATAAATTTCCTTGAGCTGCATAAAATAAAGTTCTAGTTTGAAATTGTGAGTTTGCAATGTGGCTTTCCGAAATAAAATTACATATTATTTCTTTACCGTTTGATTGTGGAGATACAACAAAAATTTTCCCTGGTGTCTTAATATTATTTTCACCGGGGGGAAGTGAAATTTGTACAAGAGTTTCATTTAGCGAAAGCAGGTTTTGCAGCAGGGTAGAATCATAAAAAATACTTTTGGAAATGTTATTGCCCCATTGTTCTATAATCTTACTTTTAACACCGGTTAAATTTGATTGGTTTGAAATAACGTCTGCACTATCCGAAAAATAAGATGCCTTAGCCGTTTGGTAGTCCTGTTCACTTGCAAGTTTTTTTTTGTAGAGGCTCTTTATCCTTGCGAAATTTTTCTGCGAGATTAAAAGATTTTCTTCAGATTTTAACAGCTGAGCTTTTGCATTTTCAAAATTTTGTGCATCGTTTGATAAATCCTTAATGGACACTACGGAACCATAAGCAGTTAATTGCATCCTTGTTGATGCCTTTAATAATTTAACTGTACTAATGCCGGAGTTTTGCATTTCCTTTTTCGTCAATCTAATTTCGGTATAACCATTTCCGGTTTCAACAGTTGATGTTTTGTGGGTAGAATCTTTGTTATTATCCATTTTATAACCGGTACCGCTGCTTTGTGGATTTATTTGCCGGGTATCGGATAATAAGATTATTACGAATAAAAAAATAGAAATTAAAATTTTATAATGAGATTTCATCTTGTAAATCTTCTTTTTATTGAATAATATATTTTTTTATGAAGGCATAATTTACCCTTTGTACAATCCCAGAAGTAAGGGACGAAACTTAATAAAATTAGAAATGAATTCTAAAATTAAATGTTTAACCGGAATCCTACAAAAGGAAATTTTATATCAGAAAAGTTTCGTCGGTTAAATAGATATTTCTTCTTAAGAAATTTGAGATAAAAGGGAAGTAATTTTTATGCAGGTATTCAAGTTTGAAAATTAAGTATGGAGAATAATTGCTTCCATATAAAAGGTAACTTAAATATTTTGAATTTTTATTTTCCGGGACAATATTGTTATTTAATGCAAAATAATCCGAATCGATAAAGGTATGATATTCGGTCCTGTAATTTTCTTCAGCTTCTTTTTTGCATAATTCGGTTGTAGACGCAAAAAACAGTGCAATAAGAAAAAGAATTAAATATTTGGTATAGGTTAATTTCATAATTACAATTATATTGAACCTGAATGTAAAGAGTTGTGAATCTAATCAATGAATTTTTGAAACAAAAAATCTTTATTAATTTCCGAAGTTATGCAAAATATGTTCCCAGTTTAAAGTTGAACTTGTAGCTAGCGGATGATTTATATCCGAAATCATGATGACCAATTATGAACAGCAAACTTCTGCAATAATTCCAAGATATGAATAGAAAGATATTTTCCATGTCCTGTTATAATTGAGTATGAAATTTATTTACATAACCCTTATTACTTTAAGGATATCTTACATATTATTTCTTATCTATTTTATTTTTCATATAAGTGTGTAGAAATTTTCCGAACTTTTTATCTTTTTGTCTCTTTTCGTAGTACGACAACTCGAGATAAACCGATTCTTTATGAATTTTTATGTAGCTGTTATATCGCTCTTTGGAAATATCGCCTTGCTCAACTGCTTTTAAAATTGCACAATCTTTCTCAACAGTATGGGTGCAATCCTTATAACGGCATTTATTTGATAGTTCCGCTATTTCATTAAAAGTATCTTTAAGCCCTGAATCCGTAGAGATTATTCCGAGTTCACGCATCCCGGGATTATCTATTACAATCGAACCGTTTTCCAATATAATAAGTTCTCGGCGCGTAGTTGTATGTCTGCCCCGGCTATCTTTCTCTCTTATCGGTTGAGTCTTGTATAATTCTTTCTGTAATAGGTTATTCAATAATGTAGTTTTACCTACACCGGATGAACCGAGCAAGCAAAAAGTCTGGGCCGGAATAAAATGAGTCATAATGTTTCTTATATCATTTATATTATTATTGCTAAAAGCTTCAATCTTAATATCCGGTATAATTTTATTAATCTCACTCTTCTTCTTATTTATTTCTTCAGTACTTACTAGATCGGCTTTACTTAAAAATATAACGGGAGTAATATTATTTTCATTTACCATAATCAAATAACGTTCCAGTCTTCTTAAATTAAAATTAGAATCAAGCGACTGCATAATAATAGCTTTATCTATATTGGCGGCAATTAGCTGGTACTCAATTTTTTTACCGGGTGTCTTTCTTTTTAACAACGATTTTCTTGGCAATATATCGTGAATGATAGCTAAAGTATCATCATCGAATAATTGTACGAATACCCAATCGCCTACAGCCGGCAAGTCCGTTGATGAATCGGAATTAAATAAGAATTTACCTGTTAATTCTGCGTATACTTCTTTAATGCCGTTAGAAACAACAAAACTATTTTTATTCACACTTATTACCCGCGCAATTTTAAAGTCATTTAATTTTACTGTTTCAATTTTATCTTTGAACCATTCGTTGAATCCGAGTTTTTTTAAGTTGTTCATAAATTATTAACACCTTAATATATTAATTTAATATCGATTCGATAAAGTTGATTTATACACTTTTTATAAATCCAGATCCAAAGTTACCGGGAAGTGATCCGATGCTTCTAAGAATTGCTCACGATATTCTTTTAAATTACTATCTTCATAAGGGTTCCAAACCCTAGCCGGATTTTCACTGCATACCGGCAGATTAGGTGATGCCATAATATGATCAATAAGTACATTAACATTTGATCCTGTAATAATATCCTTAAACCGTGCGGACGATGGTTCCCAGCCGTTGTTAGTCCATTTTGGTTTGCCGGTATAATTTCTCAATATAAAGTCCGGTTTAAATATATCTCCCATTATTATTTCTACTGAACTACGTCCATACCGCATCTCATAAAAATCCATTCCGGGCCCGTCATTTATATCTCCCATAACGGCAAATTTTTTCCCCTCACCAACCCAATCTTCTACGCGTTGACGAATCCATGCACATTCGGCATATAACTTATGCTGATTGCGGATAGACTCCCGTTCAAGGTGTACCTGATCCACACTATTAAAAATACCTTTCGATTTTGTATGCACGCCCATAATATTAAATATCTCTCCGCTTGTTAACTTTATCTTAGCTTCCAGGGGAGGGCGGTAATGACGGTAAACCTCTTTGATATTATCGTCATCGGTATCAAAAAAATATTCACCGTTAAAGGGAGGATTTGATTTGCTATTGGGGTGCCCTCCCGGATCATGTGTAACAGTCATCTTATCAGGGTTATACAAAATAGCAATCTCCTGCCTTCCGCCGGAAGGAAACCCGATTATGGCTTTACGAGTTAATAAACCAGCCCACCCGGCAAAATTTTCTAATTTTTTTTTGGTGTCTTGTATAACTGTGGTAGTTGTCGTATTCGGTGCTTCAATAATAGTAATTAAATCTGCATTAATTAGCTCAAGGATACTTTTAACTGCTTTAAATTTCTGTTCAGACTTTCCCGATAGCTTAAGAGAATTGTCTTCATTGAAATGATCATCAAACCATTCAATGTTATATGTTGCAATACGTGTTTTCATATTATACTCCTCCTTTATTTTTTTAATAACATTATTAATCCCATTACAAACAATATTATTGACATTATTATTAATCTAAATTCTCTAGCTTTTCTTCTTAAGGCCGGTTTATTGTTTCCAATAATATTTTCTTGATAATTTAAAATTAAAATTCTATTAAAAAATAGAAGTATTCCTACAACGATTAAAACTATTCCGAACATTTTGATAAGGTCTTGTTTAATTTGCTAACAATTATTTATGCTTAATTGGCTTTAAATATTTCTAATATTTTCTAAAAAGAATATTAACAAAATGGAACGATACTTTTTGATTTGTATTTATAATTAGCTCAACCCTCATATATCAACCCTGCGTTCATTATACATAGTGGCTCTGTAAATGATATTTTAATTTAGCTAATTTTTATATGAAAGTAACCAAAAATATTAGTAATAATATATTTCAATTCCGGTTGGAATAATTGAGAGCAGGGAAGTGGACTTCATAAATTGAAGTAGATAAAAGTGAAATTAATTTTATACCATTACTGCCTTACCAACTCAATCAAAGCATTTACTGCTCTTTTATCGGTGGAGTTACTTAAGCTGTAAATAGCACATTTACGGACTTCAAGACTTGGATTTGTCTTTGCTATTTTTATCAAAAGAGGAATGTTATCACCTTTATTGTTTGTAAGGGCATAAACTGCAGTCTTCTTTATTTCAATATCCGGATCGTTATCTACAAAATCCTTTAGCGCTTCTTCCGCTTTTTTTACAGCTTTATTTCCTAGAGAAAATATAGCATCCTTCCTCAGTTCA
>JBJKSH010000143.1:0-3479 GCA_046704255.1 Ignavibacteriaceae bacterium
GCATATCACCCTGTTTTAATCTCAATATAGTAATTTCTTTTATTAGATATTTCAGGCTCGATTTGGAAGCGATGATTGTAGCTTTGTTCAAACATCGAATTGCCTTAAATGATGATCAGTATGTTTATAAGCTAATTTACCAATTTGGTCTTTATTCATTTTGCCGAAAAAAGGATGCACTATTGTATAATCACCCGGCTGCCCGTATTCATTTATTTGTTCAATCCACTTTTGCTTGTTCGTTTCCAAATTACCGGTATGATCTTTTATAATTAATATCGATAATGTAGGCATGTTTTGGGGCACCGGCTTTTCGTCCTTTAGAAGTTTTCTTAAAGCCAGTTTCCCGAAAAGAAATCCGAGGAATGTTTGTTTTGAAGGTATTCTACCTAACGACAACTCATTCCATAAAATACAATGCCTTATCATTTGACCGACTTCCATTTTTCCCCATTTGGGTTTTAAATCCTTATTTAGTCCGGTAATTCTATTGACGAGCCCGGCTCTTACATTTTCATTAAAAACAGATCTCATACTTTTTATTAGCTTATTATATTATGATTTTGTTCATATTGATGAAAAATTACTTCGTTTGGCATTGCTTGAGGTTAAACAAGTTTCAATTTGATATATTTACCTTCCGGAAACAACCGTTTGCCGCTGCCAAGAACAAGGTTAAACTTTCTTTTTTATATCAATTAATAAGAAGGCTCGACTAACATAATAATATTACCGCATGTATCCTCAAATGGAACAAAGGTATTGTTGGGAAGTGTTTTAGGTTCGCCTCGAAATTTAACACCTCTGGTTTTGAGAAGCTCATATTCTTTTTTAATATTATTTGTACTTAATACTGCAGCAGGGAAGCCTGCATTATAGAGAGTTTTTTGTACTTCATCGGAAGGTGGAAAGCTTGGCTCTAAAACTAGTTCTGTCCCTTCAATTCCTTCCGGAGATGAAACAGTTAACCATCTTACTTGTCCAGCCATCAAATCTGCTTTTTTACTAAAGCCTAGAATTGATGTATAAAACTCCAAAGCTTTTTCCTGATCATCAACCTTAATGATAACGTATTGTATCCGCATATTTATTTCCCTTCACCTAATAGTTATCGATAGAATTTTCGCACAGCAGCATCCAGTTTGCACCGAACTTATCTCTGAGCATTGCAAAGCGTTTTGCAAAAAAGGTTTTTTCCATTTTCATAAAAATCTCACCTCCTTCGGAAAGCAGTGCATAAATTCTTTCTGCCTCCTCATCACTATCAACACTAAGACTCAAATAGGCGCTTCGCATTGGTTCGGCATTCGGTATATCAGCACCCATAAGTACCGAACCCCCGATTTCTATCCGAGCATGAAGAATGTCGTTAATTCTTTCTTCGGGTATCTTCGAAGAATCAGGCATATCCTTAAATGTTGCCATCGATATAATTTTACCGCCGAGATGCTGTTCATAAAACATAAATGCCTCTCTGCAGTTGCCCTTGTAGTTTACATAGATATCAAGCTTCATTAAATTATTTTTGTCCATTAATTTTCTCCTTAGAATAAATTTTTTATTACTCTGTGTTCCAATATCTTTTTCTATTTATTTAAAAATTCTTCAATGATTGCTGCAGCGGCATCCGGGATTTTGCAGTTATCATCCGCAGGCATTCCTTCTCCTATTAAATAACCGTGAGTACCCGGTAATATCACCAACTCACTATTTGAAATTCTATAATTTATTTCCAATGCATGTTCCGGAGTTATTACATCTTTATTACCTATCATTATAAGAGTAGGAACTTTTATTGAAGATATTTGTTCATCGCTCCAACCTTTGAATTTAATCATCCTGGCTTTATCTTTATTAAACATATTTTGCAGGCCGGCCGAATCGTTTTTGATCTTTAAATATGCTTCCTTAAAGATTGAAGGCATATCTTTCAATGCGGCTTTTTCCAGACCTTCATAGAAACCTTTTACAACTCCGTTTATTTTATAAAAAGCAGAAACTATAATCATCTTGTTAATTATTTCGGGATGATCTAATGATAACTGTATACATGTCTGACCACCGTTACTAAATCCTAAAAAATCTGTTTTTTTTATTTTAAGATAAGAAAGTAATTCAGTAACATCATCTGCGTCCTGTCTAAATGATTCGGGGGTGTCTCTATCGCTTGTATGCCCATGTGCCTGTAATTCTACGGCAATCACTTTATGATGTTCTGCAAGCAATGGCAGTACCCTTCCGAAAGTAGTTTGTATATTTGAACCGCCCCCGTGAATTAATACTAAAGGATTTCCATCGCCGTGAATTTCATAATACATCTTAATACCGTTTACCGGTGTATATCCGCTTTTAAAATCGTGCTTAACATTCATGCTGATTCCAGATATAAATAGAATTTGATTATTATTCTTTTTTATTTCCCTTAAAAATCCACTGGGTACCGTATTTGTCATAAAACTGCCCGTAAAGCCCAAATGGCAATTCGTGTAGTTCCTGCAATCTTTGGTTATTGTTACCATCCTTGAGTTTGTCAAAGATCGTTTTCAACTCATCATACGTTTTTCCAATTACAAATATTGCGAACGTATTACCCTGGACAGGATTAAATTCAGGTGATGCCATCCAGTCAGTCGCTGATATCTCAATATCGCCGCTCTTCAAATGAGCATTAATAATTCGCGAATGCTTTTCTTTAGGAAGCATGTCTTTCATGGGAGAATCGCTAAGTCGGGTCATGGTTAACTCGCCGCCAAGACATTCGTGATAAAAAGTCATTGCTTCCGCACAATTTCCATCGAACAGAAGAAACGGAGTGCATCGTAATCCTTGTTCCATTTGATTTATTCTTTTCATTTTATATCTCCTTATTCTCCAACAGTGCCCGTTTTTACTTCGCCTGCTCTCTTGTAATAAGCGAAAATAATACCATTTGATGTTATCAAACTATCGGTTAGAGTAAAGGCTTTCGGAATAGTATCCTCACCGAATAAACGTTTACCTGATCCTATCGTTATAGGGAACATCATGAGACACAGCTCATCGACCAAATCATGTTTGAATAGTGTTTTAGCCAGGTTACCGCTGCCGTGGACTTTGATATCGGAACCTTCAGAGTTCTTTAGTATTTTGATGCCATCGACGCTTGTAAGCAATACTGAGTTTTTCCAACCAGACTGTTCAATGTCTGACTTGCTCTTGGTTGAACTCAAAACATATTTGGCAACATCATTGATCCCCTGCCACATATCTGCATGTTTAGGCCAGAAGGCAGCAAAAATATCGAATGTTTTTCGGCCTAAAAGGATGTCTGTAGATTCCATCCCTCTTTGCATAAACTTACCGGCCGCTTCGTCGGCCTCTGAAAAATACGGTGCAACCCAACCGCCATATTTAAAGCCGCTTGATGTATCTTCCTCTGGTGCACCGGGTGCCTGCATTACGCCATCTAAGGTTACGAATTCCTGGACAATTATTTTTCT
>JBJKSH010000144.1:0-6036 GCA_046704255.1 Ignavibacteriaceae bacterium
CAAATGAAAAAGGTTACGGCATTATTGCGCGTATGCCGCTTCAATTCGGCTTGCTTACCGGAAAGTTTAATAAAGATACCAAATTTGAAAAGAATGACCACAGAGCTTTTAGATTAACACCGGATATTCTTTCCAGGTCAATATTTTATTTGGAAGATGTTTGGAAAATAGCAGAAAAGTACGGAATTTCGAAAACGTCTTTCAGCCTTAGTTTTGTTTTAAACTTTCCGGAAATATCTACTGTTATACCGGGAATAAAAACTCCGGAACAAGCAATGTTAAATACAACCGATATAATAAAATTATCTGAAGAAGATTTGAACGAACTGGTGAACTTATACAATAATAAGTTAGTACGCCTGGTAGATCTTATGGAAAAGCAAGGTTAATCAATAGTTCGGTTAGCCTTAACAAGTTCCATAACCTTTTGCGGATTTTTTAAAGCTGTGAACCCGAAGTGCTTGTAAAATTCCTGTGCATCGGAAGTAGAAAGCATCCATTTTTTTATTGTTTTTAGTTCGGGATAGTTTAAAATAGTTTCAATTAATTTTTTACCGATTCCGTTTCCTTTGAATTCATCAACTATGAAAACATCCACAAGGTAAGCAAAAATGGAAAAATCTGTTATTACTCGCGCAAATCCTATTTGTTTTTCTTTAATGTAAACTCCAAAACAGAGTGAATTCCGGATAGAGCGTTCTACAATTTCTCTGGGCCGGTTTTTACCCCAATAGGAATTATTCAGGTAATTAAAAATAAAATCTACATTTAATTTTGTTTTATCCGAACTGAAATAAATCTCTTCCATATATATTTCTTCAACAAATTATAATAAAGCGAATAAATTAAAATAAATTACGAAAAGATACGAAAATTACCCCTTCCTTATATAGGACTTTAGATAAAATATTAGCGGCAAAAAAACTTAACCAAACCAGTATTCCGCATAGGAATTACTATTCTCACGAATATCTTTAACGGATGCAAGTTTGCCTGATTTAATACAGATTGTGGGAATTTGAGAATAGCGTAAAACTTTATTTGCAACATTTCCGGTAATCAGATGAGACAGCCCGGTGCAGCCGTGCGAAGCAATTACCACGAGATCAATATTTTTCGAAAGAGAATATTTTAAAATTTGTTCGGGCGGTTTACCCGGGCTCATGGCTTCAACTATTTTAACACCCTGCAAAGAAATTCTGCTTATAAATCTTCTCAATTCTTCTTCGGCATTTAGAAATCGAGTCTTTCCGAATTTCTGTTCTATAAGTTCGTTATCGTTGTATTTGGATGAAGAGACAGGTTCGTATACATGTAAAACGTGAAGCACCCCATTGCACTGCCTTGCAAGATAATGTGCAAATTCTAAAGCGGGGAATGAATTTTCCGAAAAGTCCGTAGGTACCAGAATATTTTTTAATGATATCATTATACTCCCTCCTTTTATTAATTAGTGAGAGTAGTTAAACGAGAAGTGTTGAAAGCTGCCTGGTTACCTCACTTAAATCAAACGGTTTATAAAAAATTGAACTGGCGTATTTTCTTATATTCTTGTCGAACGATTTGGAATTGCTCTCGTATACATAAGTTAATATAATGGGAATATTCGGATTTTTTTCCTTTAAAATTTTACATACATCTTCTACTTCTTTTGTAGGTTCAGCATCAATTATAAATAAGTCTATCTTTAAATTACCGTCTAATGCCTTTAAAACATTTATGTTTGTGGATGTAGTTACGCTGTAATCGTTTTGAAAGTACATTAATAGACTAAGGCAGAAATTAGAATCCGAACTATATATTATTATGTTTTTCATTAAATAATTTTATAAATAACAACCGTAAACTGTAATAAATAGACTTATCAGCATAAATTATAAGCGCCAATAACGTGCCAAAAAAGATGAAGATTCTGCTTGTAAATAGAAAGGTGCAATTTTGGTATAATTACAGTGTTTTATAGGAATAACCTAATAAAAAGTTGAGTACCGGTTCGGAATTAAGTTCCCGCATGTGAAAAACCGTAATTTAACATTTTAAGAAATGAGAAAAGGAAAAAATGTATTTGTATTCTTGAACTAGAGCCGGACGGCAAACTTGGCAACTTTATGCTTTTATATCGAGTTCTTTAAGTTTTCTGTATAGGGTGGAAAGCCCTACCTTTAATAAGTCGGCGGTTTTTTCTTTATCAAAGTTATTATTTTCAAGTGCCTTGTAAATGTAGTCGCGCTCAAATTTTCTAACCGAATCTTCAAGAGAACCCATTTTGGAAAAATCTGCAGTGCTAATTTTGGTATTAAACACCTGCGGTAAATCCTTTAAAGAAATAAATTCTCCTTTACAAAAAATTACCGAACGTTCTACAATATTTTCAAGTTCCCTAATTTCACCTTTCCATTCATAAGCCATTAAGGCACGCATTGCTTCCGGCTCAAAGCCTTTTATGTTTCTGTTCATTTCCTTTCTGTATTTATCCAGGAAATGATCCGCAAGAAGTGGAATATCTTCTTCCCTTTCTTTTAATGAAGGAAGATAAATTTCAACTATGTTAAGTCTGTAATACAAATCTTCCCTGAAGTGGCCGGCGGTTATTTCCTCTTTTAAATCTCTGTTTGTAGAGGCTATAAAACGAACGTTAACTGAAATTGCCTGTGTGGAACCAACGGGAGTATATTCTTTTTCCTGAAGGAGGCGCAGAAGTTTAACCTGAAGTTGGAGAGGAATTTCGCTTATTTCATCGAGAAAAAGAGTACCGCCGTCTGCTGCTTTTACAAGTCCTTCTTTATCTGTTATGGCTCCCGTAAAAGCTCCGCGTTTATGTCCGAACAGTTCACTTTCAATTAAGTTCTCCGTAATTGTTCCGCAGTTTACGGCAATTAAAGGTTTTGTTTTTCTTTTGCTGTTATAATGAAGTGCGCGGGCAACAAGCTCTTTTCCGGTTCCGCTTTTCCCGGAAATTAATACCGTAGTATCTGTTTCTGCTACTGTTTGAATTATGTCGTATATTTTTTTTATCGCATTGCTTTTACCGACAATTTTTTCAAAATCGAAATTACGCTGGACTTCTTTTCTTAAAATCCTGTTTTCCAATAAAAGGTTTTTAACCTCGAATAATTTTTTAATTTTAAAAAGCAGCTCATCAAATTCAATCGGCTTAAGAAGATAATCGCTTGCACCGTTTCGTAAAGCGCAAATTGCCGTATCTAAGGAACCGAAAGCGGTTATAATAATTACGGATGTCTGAATATTTAGTTTCTTAACTTCTTCAAGCAGTTCTATGCCTTTCATTTCCGGCATTTCCAGGTCTGTAATTACAAGGTCGAATGTTTCTTCAAGAAGTTTGTTGTAAGCAGCTAATCCGTTTTCAGCTTCCTGCACATAATAGCCTTCTTTTTTCAAAACGAAAGTTAATGACTCACGTATTATCTCTTCGTCATCTACTACAAGTATTCTTTCTGACATTTTTTTCTATCCTTATATTTAAGGTTGAATCGGCAAAGTAATTGTAAATGTAGTACCCTCTTTTAATGTGCTTTCTACTTTTATATCTCCCTGAAAGCTTTTGATGATACCGTAACTAACCCACAAACCAAGGCCCGTACCTTTGCCTTCTTTTTTAGTTGTATAAAAAGGTTCAAAAACCTTTGTAAGATATTCTTCCGAAATTCCCTTGCCGGTGTCGTTAAAAATAATAATTACATTATCCTCATCAATGTCGGATTCAACCGAAATTCTTTTTACGGAAGAATCTTCATTTTCGGCAATTGCATCTACCGCATTAATTAATATGTTTACAAAAATCTGCTGAATTTGATCCGATACGAGCGGCAGCAGCGGAATTTTCTTGTTAAGGTCCAGGTTGAACATTATGTCTTTTGCTTTTGCACCTACCTTAATAATTTCAACTGCTTCAACAATATTCTGGTTTATGTCTGTTAATTGAAGTTCGTAATTAGACGGCCTTGAAAAATCGACCAGGTCGCGAATGATTTTGGAAATTCTTGTTACCTGATTTTTAATTAGTTCAAGTTTTTCTTTGGCGAACTCATCTTTTGTAGAACGCTGTACAACCTGTACTAATGCGGAAATGGAAGCAAGCGGGTTGCCTACTTCGTGTGCAACTCCTGCTGCAAGTGTGCCAATGCTTTCCATTTTTTGTGTATGGATAAGTTGTTTTTCAAGAAGCTTTTTTTCGGATAGGTCTCTGTGAATTCCGAAGTAACCGGTTACTTTGCCGTCATTATCTAATATTGGTGAAATTAATAACTGTGTATAAAACGCCTCACCGTTCTTTCTCTTGTTTTCAACTTCGCCAACCCAAACTTTGCCGTTTGAAATTGTGTTCCACATTTTTGACCAGAATTTTTTGGAGTGTTTGCCGCTGCTGAATATATTAGGATTTTTACCAATAAGTTCTTCCTTGCTGTAACCGCTTGCCTCTATAAATGCGGGGTTTATATAAACCATTTTGCCCTGCAAGTCTGCTATTTGAACCGGGTTAACCGTATTTTGTGCAACATAATAAAAACGCATCAAATCAATTTCTTTTAATCTAGCATCCGTAATATCCCTGGCAATTATAAAAACTTTGCATTCTGATTTTTTATTTGTATTTGAAGGATAAGGGACCATAAACAAATTAATATCAAAAACCATTGTACCGGATTTAAATTTAGTAAACAAGTTTTTACTGGCTGAATCTTCAATACAATTGGTTAGGACAATTTTTGTCTTTGTAACAAAAGTAGGTTCAACCAAATTGAAAAAACTTTGTCCGGTTAAATTGCCCGAACTAAATTTTAATGTATTGTAAACCGCTTTATTCAGATTTAATATTTCTCCCATATCAGAAAGTACAAAGCACATATCTTCAAAAGTATCAAACAGATCAAAGTTAAAATTGAAATTATTATTCATTTTTTACTGCCGTTTATTAAGCTAAAATTTTTTTGTTATACAAAGATAAAGAAAACGTTAATCTATTACTTAATAGCTTATTACGGCATCGTTAAGGAATATGATAATTATGTATATAAAATAGTGCCAAAATTAAGACGCTTTTTTTCTGTCTGGTAAGTAAGGTTATATTTGCTAAATTGCGTTCTTCATCACATTTTAATTGATTACAAGATAAACAAAATATTTTTTTCGTTCTCATTAGCAAGAAATACATTTTACTGCCTTCCAAGCGCTGAGAAAAATTCTATTTATTCCATTAAATATTAAAAATATTTATGATTAATAAATTCATTTTTACATCTTTTTTATTTTTTTTCATGTTTGGAATGAAGATTGCATATAAATTTTGATTTGTAAAGTGTGATAATCTGAAGAATTGTTAGGAAAAAATATTTAGACTATTAACTAAAGATTTTGTAAATTAAAACTGAAAAATTAGTTCTTAATAAAGAATGGAATTAAATTAAAGAAATTTTGCCTCTCTTCTTTAAGCCCACCTTGGGGCATAGTGAATGTTGATCCGCACGTAGACCACTGTGCCCCAAATGTTTTTAAACCCGGTAGTAATATGCGGTTTGAAGTCTTAACATTCAAATTAAAATTGTGATATAGAACTTACACTGATAGGTATCACATTCCTATTCGTTTAAAAACCCGTTTATAACTTTTGTTAGCTGATCAAATTCTATTAAAAAGGCATCGTGCCCGTAAATCGAATTTAACTCTTTGTATTCTGAATTTGGTATCATGGATGCCATGTTGATTTGTTCATGAGCCGGATATAAAATATCCGAGGAAATTCCGATGTTTAACGAGCGGGCTTTTATACTGCCTAGTGCATCTTTTAATATTCCTCTGCCGTAACTAACATCGTGTATATCCATGGTATTTGAAATATAAAGGTAAGTATTTGCATCAAAACGGTTAACTAATTTCTCCCCCTGGTATGAAAGATAATTTTCAACCTGAAACGTATCTCTTTTACCAAATATATTTTTCTTATCTTTTGTAAATTCTCTACCGAATTTTTTATCGAATGAAAGATCACTTCTGTAACTAATCATTGCAACTTTTCTT
>JBJKSH010000145.1:0-45731 GCA_046704255.1 Ignavibacteriaceae bacterium
CTATTTTTGCTTTGCCTTTAACAATTGAATCGAACTCGCGCCAGCTATCCGGCGGTACGATATCCAGCGTCGGGAAAATTATGATGCTCGCACCAAGCTGCCTGAATACTTCCGACGATTCTTTTGACTGCTCAACTGTTCTTGTAATTACAATTGTTTTACCTCTAAGCGGAAACATATTATTGTCCTCAAATCCGGAAAACAAACCGTGCAAAATAAAATCGAAAATTTTTTCACGTTCGCTTTCCGTCTGCTTATCTGTATAATTATTTTCAATACCTCTTTGTACCGTACCGAAAATGCTGCCGAGTACTAAATCAACAGCAAAGCCGGCATCAATTGCCCTGAACAGATTATCTTTTTCCCCGGCTTCAATAATTCCTGAGAGAATTTTCTTCAAATCATTTTCAAGAGATACGATTTCCGAACAAAGCTCGTGCGATGCATTAAGAGATTCTTTCTGGTACATTAAAAAGAAGCTCCTGTATTTCATCATAAACATATAAAGATGAATAACAAACGAATGAAGCGAATCTATACTGCTCATTTCGCTTTTAATTTTTTCTTTAAGAGAATCAATCAGCTTTTCCATCCTCATGTTCATAATGGAAAAATATAATTCCTCTTTTGAATTAAAATAATTATAAACCGTACCCTTTGCAATCGAAGAAAGCTTTGCTACATCTTCCATCATTACCTCGTGATAACTTTTTTGGGAAAAAAGCATCGATGCCGATTCGATAATCATCCTTCTCTTTACGTTTTTCTTATTCTCTATTTTCGATTCTGCTGCCATTTATATTATCTTAAACTTGAACTATGTTGCCTGCTTCCTTGTCCTAAGGTATATTCCACAGGTTTGCGGAAATTACCTTGCCGCTGTTAGGATCGATCAGCAATTCCTTGCCGCTGCCATTATAATTTGAACCTTTGCCCGATTCCGAATACGTAGAAAGCACATGCCATAGATATTGATTATATTTTTGATTCCAGAGTAATCCGACTTTCCATTTGTTTACTCCCTTTTTCAGTCCGTTGTCTTCCGCAATTTTAATAGCCTGCTTTTCATTAATATCGAACTTGCACGAAGCCGGATTGTTTTTATAATCGGGAATGCCGGTAATTTCACCGGTCGTATCTACCTTGCCGTTTTTATCTATTGAAAAAGTTAAAAGCTCATCTACAAAAGGTTTATCTGGAATAAAAAACCTGTAAGCCATTTTATAATACGGCTCTTTATATTTTATTAATGCAAAATCCGGAGTAATATATTTATCGAAAAACTCTTTGCCGGTTTTGGAAATAATAAAATCGTTGGCTTTGTTTAGAACATTAAGCGGAACATCGGATGCACTAAAAATACTGCATCCGCAGTTACAGGAGTTAAGGACAAAACCCAGCGAAACAGAAAACGAAAGTACAAACAGCCCTATTAAAATTTTTTTAATTTTAGCGGTCATTTCATCCTCGATGATTTATATATTTCGTCAAGTATTTCTTTAGCTCCCGCTTTAAGCAAATCCTTTGCAAGGCTTTTTCCCAGTTTTTCAGGCTCGGCTTTACTGCCTCTTATTTTTTTTCTAAAAGTTATTGTCCCGTCAATCGATCCCACCAACGAATCCAAGTAAAGCCCGTTAGGTTTTACTTCCGCATAAGAACCTATGGGAACCTGGCAGCCGCCTTCCAGTGTTCTTAACAGAGCTCTTTCCGCAAGTACGGCTTTATAAGTATCTTCGTGATGGATCGATTTTAAAATTTCATTAACAAAATTATTTTCTTCGTTTATTTCAATACCCAATGCACCCTGCCCAACGGCAGGTAAAATTTCGTCCGTGTTTATAACAGAGGAAATATATTTTTTTAATTTCAACCGTTCCACCCCTGCACGTGCAAGAACAATTGCATCCCACCCGGATTTTAAAAATTTGTCTATCCTTGTGGGAACATTTCCGCGCAGGTCTTCAATTTTAATATCGGGCCGTAAATGCAGCAGCTGGCACCGTCTTCTTAAAGAGCCTGTAGCAACCAGAGCATTATCTTTAAGCGATTGAATTGTAACTCCTTTTTTTCTTGCAATAAGAACATCTTCAACCGGGTGGCGTTTTGTAACAGCGGCTAATTTTAATCCTTCTGGCAGCTGTGTCTGCAGATCTTTTAAGCTATGAACCGCAAGATCAATTTCTTTTTCAAGCAAAGAAATTTCAAGCTCTTTTGTAAACAGGCTGCGGTCTCCTATTTTGGAGAGTGCAACGTTAAGAATTTTATCGCCGGTGGTTTTTATAATTTTAATTTCCACGGCTACGTTTTTATTAATATTCTCAATTTCATTTTTAATAAAGTTTGCCTGCCATAAAGCAAGTTCACTTCCGCGTGAACCGATTATAATCCTTTGTTTCAAAATTACTTTTCCTTGTTGTTATTGTTAACGTCAATTCTGAAAAGTTCTTTAATTATACTTACCTTCATTGCTGCTTCCGTTGAATCCGAATCGGACTCCGTAAACTTTTTAAGTTCAACCGTAGGGTGGTGAAGAATTTTGTTAATAATCCTTTTAGTAATAATCTCAAGTTTTTCCCTGTCATCTGCAGTAAAACGGTTTTTATTCTTATCAACTTCTTCAGCTCTAATGGATTCAAAATAATCCCTGAGATTCTTAATAGCAGGCGCAACTTCAAGGGATTTGTACCAGTTTAAAAACAATTCCAGTTCCTCTTCAATTATTGCTTCTACTTTCGGAATCTGGTCTTTACGTTTATTCATATTCTGATGAACAATTATATTTAGGGAATCTATATCATTGTAAAAAACGTAATCAATTTCTTTGGAGCTGGGATCTATATCTCTAGGAATAGCAATATCCATAAGAATACACGGGTTGTAATTCCTTTTTTTCATTGCGGATTTAATTTCTTCTTTTGTGAGAATTAAATTTTCCGCACTAGTTGCACTAAGGACAATATCATACTCGTGCAGGTAATCTTTAAAATTAATGAACGGAATTATTTTAGCATTAAGTTTTTCGGCAAGTTTTTCGGCACGTTCTATGGTTCTGTTAGTAATTGCAAGCCTTCCAATTCCTCTTTCTTTAAGGTGTTTGGCTGCAAGTTCACCGGTTTCCCCGGCACCAATTACAAGGGCAGCCCTTTTGCTTAAGTTGGAAAAAATCTTTTCGATTAATTGAACGGCAGCATAGCTTACCGTAACCGCACCCTCACTAATGCCGGTTTCCGTAATTGCGCGCTTGCCGGTTTTAACGGTGGAATCGAAAATTCTTTTCATAAGAAAGCCGGCAAAGCCGCTGTCTTCCGCAATCTGGAACGAATCTTTAACCTGTTTAAAAACCTGGTTATCTCCAATCATCAAAGAATCGATTCCTGCCGCAACGCTGAATAAATGCTTAATAGCCTCATCCGAATAATAGTACTGGAAATTTTCCGGCTGCAGCGAATCTACCTGCCTAATACCGGCCAGAGTATTCTTTACTTCTTCATGGGATAGGTTTTTACTAACGGGAATACCGTAGATTTCCGTACGGTTGCAGGTAGATATAACAACCCCTTCCGTCATAAGGTTTCCCTTTATCCTTTTAATAAACGCCTTTACCTCATCGTCACTTAAATATAATGCTTCTCTTAATTCAACAGGCGCCGTTCTATGATTTATTGAGACTGCTAATAACTTCATTTTAATTAATAGAATGAATGAAAACTCTTTGCCAAAAAATTGGTAATAATTGTAGACATAATTGCAATTACAAATCCTACAATTGATAGTAAAACAACTTTTTTACCCTGCCACTTACCAAATATTTTAGTGGAAATACCTATACCGTACAGCAGCCAAACCGTAAAGGTTCCTACTATTTTAGGGTCTGCATAAGAAAAATTTGGGAACGCTTTGGGCAGCCAGATAATTCCTATAATTATTGTCCATGTTAAAAGAACAAAGCCTATAATTGCAGAATAAAAGCTCAGCTTTTCAAGTACATCAAGGCTTGGAAGCCTGTCGAAAATTAATCCGAACTTGTTAAGCTTAATATCTTTGAAAAGGATTAAATAAAGGAATCCGTAAACTGCAGAAATTGTAATTGCGGAATAACCGATTAATGCAGTAAGTACATGAATTCCAAGCAGATGACTTCTTAAAACTTCTTTAACCTTAAAAACATCCGGTATGTAAAAAGAAGATATTGTTTGAAATACTATCGAGATAATAATTATAAACGGCCCGGTTCCTCTAATATCCGTAACAAGTTCCAGGATAAAATAAGAAAAGCTTACAGCGAATGCCAGAACGGTAAAGATTTCAAAAACATTCGTAATAGGCGGGTGATCAAAATAAATGGTTCTTAATAAAAGATAAAACAGGTGGTAGAATAACGTTAAGAATAAAAACAGCCGTTTGGAATTGGCAAACTTGTTACCGCCTTTCATAAAACCGTATGAGTAAAATACAAACGTTATTATGTAAAGAAAAGGTAGAAGAATGTTGGAAAAGTCTATTATATCTTTCATAAGTAACCTTTAACTGACTAATTGGTCCAAAAATAAACAAAATGCGGAAACAAAGCAACAAAAATGTGACTTACCGGTCAGTCAATTATCATTTTTATTAACTTCGTCTTTTTAACCGGCATATTTTGAATAGTTAAGATATTTTTAAACATATCTTTTGCCGTTTCTATTTTATTTATAGAAGATGAATACAATAAAGCCGCCGTTTCTCCTTTTCTTACAAAGTCTCCGATTTTTATTTTCATAATAATCCCTGCTTTTGGATCTATTTTATCTTCTTTCGTTTTTCTTCCGGCGCCCAGTTCAAGGGCTGCCATACCGATTCTAAAATTATCAATACTTGTTAAATATCCGCTTCCCTTTGAAGTCACTTTTCCAACATATTTTGGTTTGGAAAACTTCTCCGGGTTTTCAATTACTTTTGTATTTCCTCCCTGGTACTTTACAATTTCAATAAATTTTTCAAATGCTTTACCTTTTTTAATTAGCTCTAGCGAAATATCAATTCCTTCTTTTATTGAAGAAGCCTTGCCTCCAATATATATCATTGCACCGGAAAGCGTTGTACTTAAAGTCAACAAATCTCCTTTAACTTCGTTTTGCAAAACTTTAATCGATTCGTAAACCTCCAGCCAGTTGCCTATATAGCTGCCAAGCGGCTGGTTCATATCAGTTATAAATGCAATCACTTTTTTATTGAAAGCCTTTGCGGTTTCAATTAAAGATGCGGCAAGCTTTTCGGCATCTTTTTGTTTCTTCATAAAAGCACCGCTGCCGGTTTTAACGTCAAGCACCAATCCGTCTATGCCTTCGGCCAATTTTTTACTCATTATACTGGCTGTAATAAGTGGAATAGACTCGACCGTTGCGGTAACATCGCGGAGGGAATAAATAAATTTATCCGCCGGTGCAATATCTTTTGTCTGCCCTATTAAAACCGCACCGCATTTCTTAATAACCTCTTTATATTCTGCCAAATTCAAATCTGTTCTAAATCCCGGAATTGACTCTAGCTTATCCAGGGTTCCGCCGGTATGCCCAAGCCCCCGCCCTGATATCATGGGAACATTTATACCTGCCGCCGCTGCAACCGGAGCTAATATTAATGACGTTTTATCACCAACACCGCCTGTTGAATGTTTGTCTATTTTGGTACCCGGTATTGATTTTAAGTTAATTACTTTTCCGCTGTGAAGCATGGCTCCGGTTAAAGCTGATGTTTCTTCCTTACTCATACCATTTAAAAATGCTGCCATTAAAAATGCTGAGAACTGGTAATCCGGAATTTTATTTTTTGTATAAGATGAAATAAGAAAAGTAATTTCTTCTTTGGTTAAAGCTTTGCCGTCCCTTTTTTTCCTGATGAGCTCCACAGTATTCATTTTATTTCCCTGTTTTTTTTTATGGTTTAATTTTCAATAATAATACCCGATTGAGAAATAGAAAAACGTATCTCCCCAGCTAATCGGATTGCCGGGCAGATCTTTTACAAACAAAAAGCTTTTACCAACCGAAAAATCTGCCGGGCCAATCGGCGTATCGAACGAAAGTGTAGCACCTATGCCATGCCTTAAATCTTTGAATTTAATCTCTTCCTGCTGATCCCACATTGAACCGATATCATATCTTAATTTTACATAAGTATCGAAGAAAATTTTTACGGGTAATTCATAACGGTATTCAAGCGAAGCCAGAAATATCTGTCTTCCTCTAAATTCATTTTCACGCATTCCGAAAAAAGAATTTTGCCCGCCAAGTGAAAATTGTTCGCTTAGCGGAAGGGTTTTATCGGCAAATCCAATCTCAAACCTGGGCGAAAAGGTACTGACTTTATTAAAGGTGAAATAGCTTTTATAATCAAAATCCAGCTTAGTATACCCGATATTGCCGCCTAATACTTTTTGTGCGGATTCATATTCACCTTTAAAATAAAAACCATTATGCGGATACGGATATCTATCTTGGGTATCTATTGTTGAGCTTACTTTTAAGCTAACAATTTTTTCTTTAAATGGTTCAATGTTGTAAGGTGCAGTGCCGGGAGGTAAAAAAGATTGTATTTGCAGGGTATGAATCTCATCGAATTGATATTTGCCTTCGAATATTAAATTGCCGAACCGCTGAACTTGCGTCCCCAACGAAACTGAACCGCCGTAATAAATTTGCCTGTACTCACCGTTGGAAATTCTGGAGAACTTTGCAGTTGATTTTGATGGAGTATTTACGTAAGAATAAATATCATTAAACTTATAAAAGGCATTTAACTTATATGTTAAATACGTATTAAAAATTCTGTTTGACTTATGTTCCAGCACATACTCCCTGTTTCTAGCCCCGCCGAACAAGAGCAAGCCGAGCTCTGTTCCGGTGCCAAAAAGATTGTCGTCTATTAGATCCAAACTTAATTGTGTTTTGTTTTCGTTATCAACCCTAAAACCAACCCTTAACAAACTAGACTCTTTTTCCTTAAGCCTAATAACAAGAATATTTTTACCCGCATCTCTTTTAACCGTAAAAAAGACGTCTTCGAACAAATTTGTACTTCTTAAATTTGTTAAACCCTCTTTTATTTGATTATAATTAAAATAAGAACCTGCCGTAACCGGTATTTCTCTTGTAATAATTGTGCGGTCGGTATATTTATCCCCAACAATCGAAATGCTATCAACCCTGCCTTCATCAAAAGAAATTTTTAGAAC
Organism: Ignavibacteriaceae bacterium; assembly: GCA_046704255.1. Classification (GTDB taxonomy): domain Bacteria; phylum Bacteroidota; class Ignavibacteria; order Ignavibacteriales; family Ignavibacteriaceae; genus FEN-1297. The sequence continues at coordinate 7,214 of JBJKSH010000145.1, forward strand.
GCCTGACTTTTTATTAAAATTTATTCCGTCGGCCTCGGCAAGCGAATAGCCGTCCCTCCTGTAAATATTTGTAATTTGAATTACCTTCCTTACCAACCTTGCCGGATTATATGGCTTATCTTCCAATTCCGATAAAACAGAATTAACCTTGTTCGTGTTGATTAATGTAATACCTCCGGTATCCACTTTTTTTACAATTGGATTTTTGTCTGTAATAATTTTTACCAGGGAATAATTATTATACCGGCTTATTTTTAATTTGATGTTTTTATAATTGCCGGAGGAATAAAGGTTATATACATCTTTTAATATCCGTATGTTTGATACCGAATCCATCAAAGAGTACTGCAATTGCAGCCTGCGTACGGGGCCGGCAGCGCCGGTATCCACAAGAATATTTTTTACATAGAATTTTTTAACATTTAAATTCTTTACGAATACGGAATCAAGCTGCTTTTTTATAAAAGGTACTTTTTGCATAGCGGCCGCATAACCTTTAGCAACCAGGGTATCTATGCCCGTAAAATTATCTAGGGCAACATTTCCCAGGTCCGGTGTTATAACTGCATTAGCATATTTTAATTGAAGCTCGTTAAGCTTTTTCATTGGTATGCTTACCACCTGATCTGCAACTTCCCACGGCAGCGAGAGCTGCTGCCTTTTGTGCAGCGAACTTGTAGTGTTAACCGCTATTATATACTGCCCGCCTAAAGAACGTGCAATTTTAACCGGAATATTGGCAACCAGCCCGCCGTCTACTAAAATTAAAGAATCCATTTGAACGGGTGAAAGGAAAAATGACACGCTGGAGCTTGCCCTCATCGCTTCGCTTAACGAACCTTTGCCGATAATAACCGGTTTGCCTGTTACAAGATTAGAGCACACCGCCCTGAATTTTTCCCTTAGTTCGTCAAAGCTGGAGTCTACATGAATTGGTGCCTGAAATACCAGCAGGTTCAAGAAGTTGGATAATTTTTGCCCTCCGCTAAGTGATGTGGGAAGAATTGGCTTTAACCCTTTTAGCCTTAAAGAAAATATTGCCTTGTCCTCCGTTATTTTTTGATCTACAAACAGTTCCCTCCTGTTTGTTTCTCTATCCGATGCCAGCAGATTATTCCAATTAGTATTCCGTGCGATGGAGTCGATTTGCCCCGCACTGTATCCTGCCGAATAAAGCCCGCCAATAACGCTGCCCATACTTGTACCGGCAATTATTTCGAAAGGAATGTTTGAATCTATTAATGCCTTTAAGACGCCTATCTGCGCCAGGCCCCTGGCACCGCCTCCGCTTAAAGCCAGTGCTACTCTAGGCATTGGTAAAGCTGTCCTTTCCGTAAGCCCGAAAGGTAACTTCTTAACTCTGTATTTTATCGAATAATTATTAGTTGTTTGCGCAAATGAAACTGCTGTGAAAATAAGAAAGGAAAATAAAAGTATTTTTCTTAAGTTTATCATGAAAGTAAAAATGTATATAGCCCGTTAATCTTATAAAATTTACAGGCACAAAAAATACATTAAAAATTATCTTCTTCTCTTTTGCTGCACTCTGGCATTTTGTTCGGCAGCTTCCATCATCCGGGTCATAAACCCTTTCTTTCTGTTAGCATTCTTTACAGGCTTTAATTCCATACCATCATGTTTATGATTTATATAATACTGCTGTGCAATTGAAAAAACATTAAACATAAAGTAATAAAGGTTTAAGCCGGAAGGAAAGCTCATAAATAAAAGAGTAAGGAAAACAGGCATAATATAAACAAGCGATTTCTGTTTTGGATCAGTAACAGTCATCTTCTGCTGGAAGAACGTTGTTATACCCATTAACAAAGCAAGCCCGCTTATTTGATCTATCCCGAAAAACGGTAATTTAAAAGGAAGCGTATAAATTACATCCGGCGAGGAAAGATCTTTGATCCACCATATAAACGGCTGCTGTCTAAGTTCGATAGCAACCTTCAGCAATTCCCACAATGCAATAAATATAGGCATCTGCAATATTAAAGGCAGGCAGCCTCCGGCAGGATTTACCCCGTAGGTTGAATAAAGTTTCATCGTTTCTTTATTCATCTTCTGCGGATCATCCTTATATTTTTCCTTAATCTCCTTCATTAAAGGTTGCAAAAGCTGCATCTTTTTCATGGACTGGTAGCTGGATTTTGTAAAGGGATACAGCGCAAACTTTATGATTAATGAAAATACAATTATTACCCAACCAAAATTAGGAATAAAGGAATGCAGAAAAGTAAATAACGGAAGCAGAACATAAACGGCAATAGGCCGGACTAAAAATTTGAATATGCCTCCAAAGTCAACCATTTGTTGAAAATTGTGGCCGTACGATTTTAAAATATCATAGTCAACAGGGCCTAGATACAGTGTAAAATCTTTTTGTTCGGTTTGCGAACTGTAAAAAGGTACAATTAACCGGATGTTATAAAAAGCTCTTTCGCCCTGGTTCATGTATGCTGTTCTAGTGCCTTCAATATAGGCACCGTCTACATTGGAAGGGTTTTTGGGTGCCAGGATAACTGCAAAATATTTGTCTCTAGCGCCAATCCAGTCAACTCTTCCGTTAAATTCTTTTTCAACTTTTTCTCCGTTCTTGCTTGCACTAACAATAACGTGGTCGCCGCCGTAAAAAACGCTGGCGTTTGAATACTCTGCTTCATCAACGGAATTTTCTTCCACAAAGCGCATGCCTTTATACCAAACAACATCTATATCGTTATTGCTTATTAAGCTACTCATTCCAACCAGCTTAAGGTTGTAATTCATACTATATTTATCGCCGTAAAAGGTATAATCTTTTTCAATATATTTATTGGAATCAACCGCCAGCCGGAATTTAATAACCAGAGAATCATTTCCCGTTAATTTATAAAGCGCTTTATTTGCATTTGTTGAGAAGAACAGTCCGGCAGTGTTAATTGCTTTCCCATCGGAAGATACAAATGATAAATCCGGCCCGCCACCGCCTTCAGGGTAGTTCACAAGCTGAACTTGCGTCTTGTAAAAATTTTTATTGCCTTTAGTGCCGGCAGAATACCAATTTTTATATTTTTTAAGGAAGTATTTTTTTATATCACCGCCCTTTGTGGAAAGCTCTAATCTAACAAGCTGGTTGTCAACAGTAATTATTTTTTCTTTTTTAGGAGGAAAAGTAAAGTACTTGCCGAAACTTGTTTCTCCAGTATCTTTTACAGCAGCATTCCGGGAAGCAACCTTTTTTTTAGTTACTTCCCCAGTAACTTTTGGGGAAATTTTTTTATTAAGAGTATCGTTTATAGCCTGAGTTGTATCAAACGGTTTGCCCTTGTGCTCAACTGGTGCCGGAGAGTTTAGGTAAAGCCAAAGAACTAAAATAGCACCAATTATTATAAAAGCAATTGTTGTTTGTTTATCCATTTAAAATTCCATTATTCAAGGGGATCATAACCTCCTTTATTAAAAGGATTACACCTTAATATTCTCCATGTTGCTTTTGCCCCGCCTTTAATAACACCGTATTTTTTAAAGGCTTGTACTGCATATTCGGAACAGGTAGGATAGAATCTACAAGATGGGGGGAATAAAGGTGAAATAAATTTTTGATATCCTCTAATAAAGAAAACAAATATTCTCCACATTATAAAACACTATTTAATTTTAACATAATTTCCGTAACCCCGGGCATCACGTCGTTAAATTTAATCTTCTTATTATTTTTATCATTAAGCTTAACTGGCGAAAAAATAATTTTAAGCAGAATATTCTTTTCCAGGCATTTTTCCAGCAGTACTAATTTATTTAGCCTGTAAGATTCTCTAATTAATCTTTTTATTCTATTCCTCCAGACAGCAATACCGGATTTTTTGCTTACCGCAACGGCAGCTTTAATTCCCTTTTCTGCCTGGTTATTTTCAATTAAGTATACGGCTTTTATTAAATTTGTCTTTGAGTAAATAGTGCTGCCGTAAGAAAATATTTGCTCAAAATCTTTTTTCTTTTTAATTCTTTCTTTAGAAGAAAGAGTATATTTTTTCAAAACTTTTACTTCTCATCACTGACTGTAAGCCTTTTTCTGCCTTTAGCTCTACGCCGGGAAAGCACTTTTCTGCCGTTTTTCGTTTTCATTCTTTCCCTAAAACCGTGTTTATTTTTCCTTTTTCTTAAACTCGGTTGAAATGTTCTTTTCATTTAAACTCCTTTTCTTAAAAAAGACCTTAAAAATAATTAATACATTATAAAGTTACAATATATTTTTTATTATCCGATCCTTATTCTTTTAAAATATTTTTTATTAAAAAGTAAAAATTAATTTGCGATGTATAAATTTAGTTCCTATTTTTTCCATAGGAGAGGTAAGTAAAAATTATGTTTATATGTTGTTGATAACTTTAATTCGTGAAAACGTTTCACATCCGATACCTTTTATCGCATGCCTAACTTTTTCACAGCCTTTGTGTAGCTAGTTCAAAACAACGGCTTTATCTCCCGCCAAATCAATGGCTTAGCAATCCTTCTCTAATGTTGATAACTTGTTAATAGGCGTGGGATTTGCCTGTGGATTGCTTGTTAAAATATTATTTTTTTTATGTTTTTCTAGTTTTAGCTTTGTTGATAACTTTTTATGAAAGAAATGGAATTTATAGATAGAAAAGAAACTTTTAGTACAGCATTAAATTCTAATAAACCGGTTAACATTTGGAGAGAATGCTTAAAAACCATAAAAGATAATGTTACCTTAATGACTTACAGTACATGGTTTACTCCGATTAAACCTATAGAAGTGGAAAACTCTACGCTTAAAGTGCAAATACCAAGCAAGTTCTTTTGGGAGTATATTGATGAACATTATAACACGCTTATTACAAAAGCTATTCAGGAGGTTTTAGGCAGCGAAGCAAAACTGGCTTATGTTATAGTTGAAGATAATGACGAAGCCGAACCCGGAGTTGAACCGGTTAAGCATGTTAAGCCAAAACAGGATTTTGAGTCCTTCTTAAACCCCAGGTATAACTTTGATAATTTTATTAAAGGAGAAGGGAACCAACTTGCCCGGGCTGCTGCCAGCGCAATTGGAGATAATCCGGGCGGTACATCTTTCAACCCTTTTTTTGTTTACGGCGGGGTTGGTCTTGGAAAGACACATTTAATTCAAGCCGTGGGTAATAAAATTTTAAATAATTATCCGGAGAAAAAAGTAATTTACCTTTCAGCAGATATTTTTACAGTTGAATTTGTCGAATCAATACAATCCAATACCGTAAACGAGTTTTCCAACTTTTACAGAAACATGGACGTGTTAATTATAGATGATATTCAGTTCTTAATAGGTAAAGAAAAAACTCAGGATCACTTTTTCCATATATTCAATCAGCTTCATCAGCTTCATAAACAAATTATTCTTTCCAGCGATAAGCCCCCGAAAGATCTTAAAGGACTTGACGAAAGATTAATTTCAAGATTCCAATGGGGATTAACTGCCGACATACAGCCGCCGGACCTTGAAACCAGAATTGCAATATTAAAAAGAAAAGAAATAGATTACGGCATGTCAGTATCAAATGAAATTTTGGAATATATTGCAAATAATATTACATCAAACATAAGAGAGCTTGAAGGATGCCTTATAAAACTTCTTGCCAATGCTTCTTTAAATTCTAAAGATATTAACATTGAGCTTGCTAAAAAAACAGTTAAAGAAATAGCAACAGACAGGCAGGTTAATGTTACAATCGAAAGCATAACAAAAATAGTTTGCGATTATTATAAAATTGATGAAAATAAGATAAGAGATAAAACAAGGAAAAAAGAAGTTGTGTTAGCCAGGCAAATTGCAATGTATCTTTCTAAAGAATTAACCAAATCCAGCCTTAAGACAATAGGCCTTCACTTTGGAGGCAGAGATCATTCAACGGTTATACATGCTTGCTCGGCTATCGAATCCGGCAAGGAAAAAGATGCACAGTTAAAGTATACTGTTGAAACTTTAAAAAATAATATTGAAATAAGTTGTTCTTAATTAATTTTAATAATCGAAGAAAGCTCCTTGCACGGAGCTTTTTTTTTGGCTTTGTTGTTTATCGAATGTTTATAAACCGGCAATTAGTTGTTAATAAGTTTCTGTTTTACACAGAAGGTTAATAACGGCTGTTTCAACAAAAAGTTATAAACATGTTGTTATACGGCAGTATTAAGGTAACTCTTTACTATTGAATACATTCAAAACTTATTAACATATTAACAGCCTTATATTTATTAATATATTAATTTAAAATATATTTAATTAATAATAACAGTGTTGGTGAAGTTGATATATATTGTAATAATATTATTCTTCCGATACTAAAAATTGTCATTGAGATTCGCTTCATTTTTTTGTATTTTTTAACGTTTAAACAGGAGAATTTTTTTTATGGAATTTAATGTAAACAGCAAAGTTTTAGAGAAGTTATTATCTAAAATAATTCCCGCAGTTCCGGTGAGAACTCCTATGCCTATTTTAGAAAATTTTCTTTTTGATATTAAAGACGGAGCTTTGATAGTTTGTGCAACCGACCTTGAAATTGCTCTGAGAGCTTCAATAAATGTTGCTGCAGATGAAAACATAAAAATGGTAATACCTGCAAGACTGCTGTACGACATAATTCGTTCCCTGGAAGAAACACAAATTCATTTTGCAACCGAGGCTAATTCCAAACTAAAATTATCTACCGATAACGGGATTTATAATTTAAGTTTTTCATCACCGGAAGATTTTCCCGATATACCTACTGTTTCAGAAGAAAAAGAAATATTAATCGGGGGCAAGGAGCTTAAAAAAGCTATTGAACAAACTTCCTTTGCAATGAGTAAAGAAGATATGCGGCCTGCAATGACCGGAACATTATTTGAATTTTCCGAAGACGGCCTGCGCTTTGTTGCAACAGATGGACACAGGCTCGTTAAATTCGTAAATAAAAGTATTATGCCGGGTACAGAAGAACAGTATGTTGTTCCCGAAAGAGCTATTTCTGTTTTAAGCAAATTACTTGGAGAGGCGGATGTAAAAATATTTTTAAGCAAAACTAATATTTCATTTCATATAGGTGATTTGGAATTTATATCCAGGCTAATTGGTGAAAAATATCCTTCGTATAACAGCGTAATTCCGCTTGAAAACGAAAGTGTTCTTAAAATAAAAACCGGTGATCTTCTTTCAACAATAAAAAGGATGATGCTGTTTTCCACAACCAACTCAAAGCAGGTAAAATTTTCTATAAATGAAAATCTGCTGGAAGTATCTGCAGAAGATATAGACCACGGTTCCAATGCAAAGGAAAATATTCATTGCGAATATAAAGGTGAGCCTATGGATATAGGTTTTAATACTGCTTATGTAAATGATATATTATCTCACCTTGATGACGAAGAAATAATAGTAAAACTTCACTCTGCTACCAAAGCCTGCATTATTGAGCCGTCTGCTGCCAAGGAAAATGAAGATTTAATGATGTTATTAATGCCTGTACGATTAAACAACTAAGCTAAAGCTTACCGCATATCGCATAGCTGTTTTTACGTGATATATAGCGGCCAATATTAAACAAGCTAAAATGATATTAAACTCCGTTCATTTAAAAAATTTTAGGAGCCATACGGATACGAAGTTAAATTTTTCCGGGGAGTTAAATTTTATTATCGGGGGAAATGGTCAGGGAAAAACATCAATTTTGGAGGCAATTTATTACCTTTGCACAACCAAAAGCTGCGGTTCAAAATCGGACAGTGAAGTAGTGAATTTTAGTCATGATAATTTTGAAGTAACCGGCCGCTTTATAAATATAACCGAAGATACGGCAAGAATATTTTATTCTTTACTGGAAAATAAAAAATATTACTTTCAAAACGGCAAACAAATTCCGCGTTCTGCAGATATTATTGGGAAGTTTCCTGTTGTTATTCTAACTCCTGCCGATCATTCGATAACTCAAGGTGCGCCTGCAGACAGAAGAAAATTTGTAGATTCGGTTATTTCCCAGGCAAGCAATACGTATTTAAAAATATTGCTTGATTATAATAAAACACTTAGGCACCGGTCTTCTTTACTTACAAAAATTAAGGAACAGAGAAGTAAAGTTAAAATGGCTGAGCTTGATGCATGGACGGATAAATTAATAAGTTCCGGGGCGGAGTTAATAAGGCATAGAATAAATTTTATTGAAGAGTTTAATATTTTTGTTAAGGAATCTTATAAGATAATAATGGAAGAAAATGAAGTACCGGAAATATTTTATGTCTTTTTGGATGGTTATTCAGGTACGGATATAGAATCCGGTTTTAAGGAGCTTGTTAATAAAAAAAGAGAAGAGGAACTTAGGCGTGCAAGTAATTTGATTGGACCACATAGAGACGATTTTATTTTTGAAATAAATAAGATGAACTTAAAAAATTATGGTTCGCAAGGGCAGCATAAAACATTTCAAACGGCGCTTAGGTTTGCACAGTTCTTTTATTTGAATGATAGAACAGGTAAAACTCCCTTGTTTTTACTTGATGATGTTTTTGGAGAATTGGACAAAAACAGGTCTGCAAAAATAAGCGAATATCTTAAACATGTAGGTCAGGCATTTATTACGCTGACAGATTTTACAAATATTAATTTCTTAAACAGCAGCAGCCGGGATTGCATAATAAAATTAAACAACGGTCAAGTTGAGTATGCCCAAGGGCTTTAAAAGTCTGGATGAAATAATTAATAAAGATCCTGCATTAAGCCGGATAAGGAAAATAATAAATGAAGCCGATGTTGTGGGTGATTTCGGCATCTTGTTTCCCGAGTTGCAGAAGATTGCAAAGGCAGTTAAGGCAGAAAAAAAAACTTTAACGCTGCGTGTTGAAAATGCAGCATGGAGAAACGAATTAAAATTTAAGGAAAAACTTTTAATCGAAAAGATTAACAACCATTATAAAGAAGAAAGAATTTTACGTGTAAAATTTCTTTCAAAATAAATTTTAAGTTTTAGTATAAAAGTATCGGATTAAATTTATGACCAAAGAACAAAGCTCAAATGAATACAGCGCAAAGAATATAAATGTCCTTAAAGGGCTGGAAGCAGTAAGAAAAAGACCTGCAATGTATATTGGAGATGTTGGCCCCCGGGGTTTGCACCATCTTGTAAACGAAGTAGTTGATAACAGCATAGATGAAGCACTGGCAGGGTTTGCAGATAATATTTTAATAACAATAAATAAAGATGAAAGCGCTACTATTATAGATAACGGGCGCGGCATCCCGGTAGATATGCATCCCGAAGAAAAACGTTCTGCATTGGAAGTTGTAATGACAATGCTGCACGCAGGAGGAAAGTTTGATAAAACAACTTATAAAGTTTCCGGCGGGCTTCACGGCGTTGGTGTTTCTGTTGTTAATGCCTTATCGGAATGGCTTCAGGTTGAAGTAAAAAGAGACGGTAAAATTTATTTCCAGGAATATAAGCGGGGTATTCCTGTAAAGCCCGTGAGGGAAATTGGAAAAGCCAAAAAGAACGAAACCGGTACAAAAACAACATTCTTGCCGGATAAAGAAATTTTCAAAGCGGGTAAGTTTAAATTTGATACCCTGGCGGAAAGAATGAGGGAACTGGCATACTTAAATAAAAACCTAACCATTGCTATTAAAGATGTTAGAAACGGCGGAGAGGAAGAAACATTTCATTTCAAAGGCGGCCTGATTGAATTTGTTAAATACCTTGACGAAACAAGAGAACCCCTTCATAAAACTGTTTATATTGAAGGTGAAAAAGATAATACTCCCATTGAAATAGCTTTCCAGTATAACAATACTTACTCGGAAAATATTTTCTCTTACGTTAATAATATAAATACACATGAAGGAGGAACTCATCTAGTTGGATTTAAAACTGCCCTTACAAGAACTCTTAATAATTATGCTAGTAAAAACGGGCTTACAAAAGACGGCAAGATTACTTTAACAGGTGATGATTTTAGAGAAGGATTGACTGCGGTTATATCTGTAAAGGTAGCCGAGCCTCAGTTTGAAGGGCAGACAAAAACCAAGCTTGGGAACAGCGAGACAAAGTCGGCGGTCGAAACTCTTGTCGGTGAAAAGCTTTCCGAATATCTTGAAGAAAATCCATCGGTAGGCAAAAAAATAATTGAAAAATGTATGCGTGCTGCCGAAGCCAGGGAAGCGGCTAGAAAAGCAAGAGACCTGGCACGCCGTAAAAACGCACTAGACAGTCTAAACCTTCCCGGCAAACTTGCCGATTGTTCTATAACGGATCCCGAGCATTGCGAAATTTATATTGTTGAAGGTGATTCCGCCGGCGGTTCCGCTAAGCAGGGACGAGACAGAAGGTTTCAGGCTATTCTTCCGCTTAAAGGTAAAATTCTTAACGTTGAAAAAGCTAAGCTGAATAAAATTCTGGAGAACAACGAAATAAAAGCAATTGTATCCGCAATTGGTGCTGGCTTAGGTGCTGATTTTGACGCTGCCAAAGCTAGATACGGAAAAATAATTTTAATGACAGATGCCGATGTGGACGGAAGTCATATTAGAACATTGCTGCTTACTTTCATTTACCGCCACATGCAGGAACTTATAAATGAAGGCAAGGTTTACATAGCTCAGCCGCCTCTTTTCAAAATAAAAAAGGGCAAAGAAGAATTTTACGCTTTTGACGACAATGAAAGAGATGAAATTTTAAAACGATTAAAAGTGAACGGAAAAAGCGCAGAACCGGAAAACGGAAATGAAGAAAACGGCGAAGAGGTTAATGTTAAAGGCGTAGCTATTTCCAGGTATAAAGGTCTCGGCGAAATGAATCCCGACCAACTCTGGGAAACAACAATGAATCCCGAAACAAGAACAGTACTTCAGGTTACCTTGGAAAGTGCTGCTGCTGCCGATAAAATATTCGAAACCCTTATGGGTGATGCGGTTGAGCCTCGCCGTGAATTCATTGAGAAGAATGCAAAGTATGTTAGAAATTTGGATGTATAATTTATAGAGAAGAAAGTGATATAGATTTCTTCGTTGAAATTCCAGCATCGTTTTATAACATTTGTACGTTGGAGGAATAATTAGGAAGTCAATTAAAATATATAATTCATTTTAGGAACAAAATTTCACATCATTATTTTGAAATAGACGCTGAGGTTATCTTTAATATTTGCAAAGATAATATCCCGTTATTAAGAAAAACAATAACTAAGATTTTAAACGATATAGAAAACAAAGAATAATATTATGGCAACAATTTTTGAAAAGATAATACCCGTTTCGTTAGAAGAAGAAATGAAATCTTCTTACATCGATTATTCAATGTCCGTAATTGTATCCAGGGCATTGCCGGATGTAAGAGACGGACTAAAGCCTGTTCACAGAAGAGTACTTTTCGGGATGCATGAACTTGGCCTTGCTTATAATAAACCATATAAAAAATCTGCAAGAGTAGTGGGAGAAGTTTTAGGTAAGTATCACCCACACGGAGATACCGCAGTTTACGATACGATGGTTAGAATGGTACAGGACTTTTCTTTACGGTACCCGCTTATATCCGGGCAGGGAAATTTCGGCTCGGTCGACGGTGATTCGCCTGCCGCAATGCGTTACACCGAAACGAGGCTTGCAAGAATTGCCGACGAAATGCTTCGCGATCTTGATAAGAATACTGTGGATTTTGCTTCCAACTTTGACGACTCTTTACAGGAACCGGTTGTTCTGCCTTCATATCTTCCTAATTTGCTTGTTAACGGTGCCAGCGGTATAGCCGTTGGTATGGCTACAAATATTCCCCCTCATAATTTAACCGAAGTAATTGACGGGCTTATTGCGCTTATTAAAAACCCAGAACTTACTTCCGAAAAATTAATGAAGTACGTAACCGCTCCCGATTTTCCTACCGGCGGTATTATATACGGTTATGAAGGCGTTAAAGAAGCATATACAACCGGTAGAGGCAGAATAATAGTAAGGGCCAAAGCAAATGTAGAAACTCTTAAGAACAACCGCGAAAATATTGTTGTTACGGAGCTGCCTTACCAGGTGAATAAAGCGAATCTTATTGAAAAAATTGCCGAGCTTGTAAAAGAAGGTAAAATTGATGATATATCGGGTATAAGGGATGAATCCGACCGCGACGGCATGCGAATGGTTATTGAACTTAAACGCGATGCTCAGCCTACCGTTGTGTTAAATCAATTGTTCAAGCATACACAAATGCAGACTACATTCGGTGTTATTATGCTGGCGCTTGTAAACGGCGTTCCCAGGGTTCTTACTCTTAAAGAAGTGATGCAGCATTTTATAAATCACCGGATGGATGTTTTAATCCGCAGAACAAAATACGAACTTGATGCTGCCGAAAGAAGAGCACATATTTTAGAGGGATACATAATTGCCCTTGATAATATTGATGCGGTTATCGATACGATAAAAAAATCCAGGGATGTTGAAACCGCAAAGAACAACTTGATGAGAAAATTCAAGTTAAGCGAAATCCAGGCAAAAGCAATTCTTGATATGAGGCTGCAGCGCTTAACCGGCCTTGAAAGGAAAAAAATTGAAGATGAATATAAAGAAGTTATTAAGCTTATTGAGAAGTTAAAGGGGGTACTGGAAAGTGAAGAGAAAAGATATCTGATAATTAAAGACGAATTAAACGAGGTAAAGAACAGATACGGAGACGAGAGAAGAACTGAAATTATATATAACTACGAGGAATTTTCTCTTGAAGATATAATTGCTGAAGAAGATGTTGTTGTTACAATTTCTCACAGAGGATTTATTAAGAGGTTCCCCGTAAGCGGCTATAGAAAACAGGGAAGAGGCGGTAAAGGTGTTACAGGTGCCGGCACTAAAGACGATGATTTTATAGAGCACATGTTCATAGCATCCACACATCATTATATTTTATTCTTTACGGATAAAGGCAAATGCTATTGGCTAAAAGTTCATGAAATACCTGAAGGAGGAAGAGCCTCCAGGGGAAGATCAGTTTTAAATCTTATCCAGAAAGATAAGGATGAAGAAATAACAGCATTCGTTGCGGTTAAAGAATTTAAAGATGATCAGTTCCTTATAATGGCAACGCAGAACGGTACGATTAAAAAAACGGTTCTTTCCCTATACGGCAACGTTCGCAAAGGCGGAATCTATGCAATAAACATTGTAAAGGGCGACAGGTTAATTGCAGTAAAAATGACGGACGGTAGCAACGATATTGTCCTTGGAACCCGAAACGGTTTTGCAATAAGGTTTGCCGAAAAAGATGTACGCGATATGGGAAGAACTGCAACCGGTGTTAGAGGAATAAATTTAAGTAAAGATGATCGGGTTGTAGGTTTGTTGGTTATAAAGCGCAATGATAATATATTGGTAGTTACCGAAAAGGGATACGGCAAACGTTCTGATATAAATGATTACCGTATAACGCACCGCGGCGGCAAAGGAATTATAACAGTAAAGACCAACGAAAAAGTCGGCAAAATGATTGCAATGATGGAGGTTGTTGACGGAGATGAACTGGTTATTATTTCTTCTCACGGTATGGTCATTCGCCAGGGCGTTAAAGACATTAGAGTTATGGGCAGAAACACGCAGGGTGTAAGAGTAATCCGGTTAAAAGAAGGCGATGCAATTGCAGATATTGCAAAAGTAGTTCCTGAAGAAGATGTCCCAAACGACGAAAACGGCAAGGCAGATGATAAGATGATATAAAGGAAAAAGGTATATGTAAAACGGAGTTATTCAATATATACCCTATACCAAATTCCTAATGCACAACAAAGACGGATTGAACGGATATTAAATTAATCCTTGTAAATTTAGAGTTCCCCCTGTAATTTGCAAGCAGGATTGTAGGGATAGTACGGCAGCTTATGCGGAAGTCAACCTTGCTATAATGGATTTTGATAAAACTAAATATTGTAATGAAAATGTAAAAGTGGTGCCATGTACTAAAATAAGTTTTAGTTTGTGGTAATTCAAAAAAATAAACGGGGTTCATTATGAAAAGAACAATGTTAGCATTCGTTTTATCTTTCCTATTTTTTCCAGGCATTTATATTTTTGGCCAGCAGGATGCACAATTAAAGGAGACCGAAAGCAGAGTTGCCGAATTGGAAAACTTTCATGATATTATTTATCCGATTTGGCATACGGCATACCCGGAGAAAGATTATGCTGCACTTAAAGGCTATGTTAAAGAGGTTAATGAACTTGCAAGTTCAATTTATAAAGCGAAACTTCCGGGAATTCTTAGGGACAAAAAACAAAAATGGGATGAAGGTGTAAACCTATTCAAAACTTCCGTAGATGAATTTAATAAGCAGGCAGAAGGCAAAGATAATGAGGCACTTTTAAAAGCAGCCGAAAATCTTCATACAAAGTATGAATTGCTTGTTAAAATAATTCGGCCTGTGCTTAAAGAAGTTGATCATTTCCATAAATTATTGTATTTAATTTATCATACGTATTTGCCGGACAAAAATTATGAAAAAATAATTTCCGTAAGTCCGGATTTAGCCGAAAGGGCTTTGGCCATAACCAAAGCAGAACTTCCTAAAAGATTTGAAGATAAGAAAGAGAAAATTAATTCGGCGGCAAATGAACTTTTAACCGCAGCAAACCTGTTAAGCAAAATAAAAAAGGATTCGGAAGGCAAAGTTATTGAAGCAGGCGTGGAAAAGGTGCATGCAAAGTATCAAAAATTGGAAGATATATTTTAAACTTTTTCGCAAAATAAATTTTTAGAAAAGTAATTAGAAAGCCGGGGTTAGTAAACGATCCCGGTTTTATTTTACCATGAAAACAATTCATTTAAGATTTTACGAAGAATTAAGTGATTTGCTTCCTGAAGGCAAGAGGAAGAAACGCTTTGAGCATAAGTTTTTCGGAAATCCGTCTGTTAAAGATATTATAGAATCATTGGGTATCCCTCACAGCGAGGTAGATATGATATTGGTGAACGGAAAACCTGTAAACTTTTCTTATATTATTAAAAGCGGCGACGATGTTAGTGTTTACCCGGAATTCGAATCGTTGGATATTTCCGGAGTTCAGCATCTGAGAGAGGAACCATTACGTATTCCTAAGTTTGTTCTTGATGTTCACCTTGGCAAACTTGCCCGTTACCTTAGAATGCTTGGATTTGATTCGGTATATAAAAATAATTATACGGAGGGTGAAATAATAAAAATTTCATTGAATGAAAAAAGAACTATCTTAACAAAAGATAAAGAAATTTTAAAACGCAAAGAAATTACACACGGCTGTTATGTTAGAAGCATATACCCCAAAATTCAATTAAAAGAAATTGTTGAGCGTTTTGATTTAAAAAGATCAATTAAAGAATTTTCCAGGTGTATGGAATGCAATACGGTTTTAAAACCTGCCGAAAAAGTTAAATTTACCGGAAGCCTGCCTCAGAAGGTTAAAGAATTTCAGAATGAGTTTTATATTTGTGAAGGTTGTAATAAAATTTATTGGTCCGGCAGCCATTATGAAAGGATGAAAAAAATTATAAGTGAAATTACCCGAATTATAAATTGAAAACCTCTTCCTAAATTCCCCCATCTTCTTACTAATGAGATAAGGCTATGGGTGAGGTCGATTTTTGCGTAACTTTAGCTATAGGTAAATCTACAGGTTAAACGAAAGTAAAAATTATGGGACTTGTTATAAGAAGCATTATATTTTTAGCACTTCTTTTTTCAGTTGAGTATTACTTTTACCGAAAGCTGCTCCGTGCGGTCCGGCTGGTCTTAAAGTTAAACAGGATTAAAAAGCTTTATATAATAATTATAATTTTTATTTTAAACATCTACCCGCTGTTTTTATTTGTAGATTGGAGTTACGCCGGACTAACAGGAACCCCGGTTTTAATTCCTCAAAATACTTTTTTTGATTACCTGGTAATCTATCCTTTCTGGCTGATGATATTAATAGATATTCAATGCAGCTTTTTCTTCTTAGCCATGGATTTGTTAAAACTGCCACTTTTACCATTCTATAAAAAAATAAAACTCAAAGTCTATTCCATCGAATCAAAAATAATTTTTGCGCTTATAGTTGTCTTTGTTGTTTACGTTCCCGCAAGAGTAATTCACGATTACAATAAAATCCAGGTAAGGCATGTTAATTTTGTTAAGAAAGATCTTCCTGTTGGCTTAAACGGATTTAAAATTGTTTTCATCTCTGATATACATGCAGACAGGTACACCGACGGTGCAAGATTAATTAAGTACATAAACGATGTAAATTCAGCTAAGCCCGGCCTGGTGCTAATAGGCGGTGATTTGATTTCGTCTGGGCATGGATATATTGATACCGCGGCTAAATATTTGGGCAGAATAAAATCCGTCTACGGTATTTTTTCGTGCGTTGGAGACCATTACAATTGGGCTTACCACAGAGATTATAAAAAGAGTTTGAACGAGGTAGAGAATGCTCTTAAAGTTTATAATATTGAAATGATAGACAACGGCAGTATTATTTTGAATTTAAAAAATACCGACATTAAAATTACATTAATTACCGACACTTATGTTGAACATATTTCAAAAAAATTTTTAGATAGATTAACACCTGATTCGGCAAAATACGGGTTGAAAATTTTACTTGTACATCAACCAAGGCAAGAAGTAGTTTCCCGGGCATCAAAAACCGGTTACAATTTATTACTTGCCGGTCATACTCACGGCGGGCAAATAACCTTTTTATTCCCCTTTAAAAATTTAACACCAACGCTTTTAGAGACTGAATATATCCGCGGTAATTTTCATTTCAACAAAATGCTGATGATTGTAACAAGAGGTTTGGGTATGTCTCTCGTACCCGTGCGTTATAATTCCACACCCGAGGTTACGGTTATTAACATATCAAAGGAAAAAGATTAAAATTTTACTTAACAAGTTTAAAGAAATATTCGATTATGAAAATGGAGCATAATTGAATATTTAAGTATTCACTATTGTTGGTATGTAAAAATGCAGAACGTTGTAATTAATAATATTGAAATAAAAAAACAGCAAACGCTTGCGGTTTTATCCGGCATAAAAAACCTTCCTTCAATTCCAAAAGTTGTTTTTGAAGTTACAAAACTATTAAGGGATCCCGGTAAATCCCCAAGTGTATTAGCGGATTTAATAAGTAAAGATCATGGGTTAACTTCTAAGGTTTTAACAGTTGCAAATTCGCCTTTGTACGGGATAAAAAGAAAAGTTTCTTCAATTGAATTTGCCGTGCTCATATTGGGCTTCAGGGATATTCAGAATGTTGTAACTGCTCTTTCTTTAGTTGATACAATTAAAATAATCCCCGGCATAAATTTTGACCCGGTTGAATTCTGGACGCATTCTATGGTTGTGGGAACTGCTGCCAGGGGAATTTCCCAGCACATGGGCTTTGATTTTGGCGGGGAAGCATTTGTTGCCGGCATCCTTCATGATTTTGGAGAAATGGTTATTTACAAATATTTTAACGGCATCTTTAATTCGATTATAGAAAATTCTGCCGCAGAAAATTTAAGTATGACTGATTCGGAAATAGACGCCCTGGGTATGTCTCATCAGGAAATCGGCGCATATTTAGCCGATAAATGGAACCTGCCAGATATTTTATGTGAAACAATTAATACTCATCACGTTCCTTCCAAAAGTTCTTCAGATAAAAAATTTGTTGCCGTAATTCATCTTGTAGATTATATGACTTACCGTTTGGGTATTGCCGATTCATACTGGGATAAGGATTTTGTACTGGATAAAAATATTCTGGATATTCTTAATTTCCCATCCGAAGATGCACTTGATAATTTTATAGCTGATTATGAAGATATGTTTAAAGTAACTGCAGATTCACTGAAAATTTAATCGGCTATAATTTATGCATCAAGGCACTATTATTTTATTAAATATTAGTGTCATTTTTGCGTAAGAAAATCTATTGTAATATCTTTCCCCTCAAAAAAAATAAAAAGTAATATGGAAGAAAGAAAACGGCCGGCGTGGGATGAATATTTTTTAAAACTTGCTATGCTTGCATCGGAAAGATCTACATGCCCACGAATGCACTGCGGCTGTGTATTTGTAAAAGACAGGTTTGTACTTGCAACCGGCTATAACGGCTCGCTGCCCGGCCATCCGCACTGCGATGATGTTGGGTGTCTAGTAGTTGATAATCATTGTGTAAGAACAAACCATGCGGAAATAAATGCATTAACACAAGCGGCAATACACGGAGTAAATATTAAAGGAGCCACAGCATATATAACAAACATGTCGTGTACTACCTGTGCCAAAGCTTTAATTGCTGCCGGGATAAAACGCGTAGTAGTTTTTTCCGATTTTCACGATACGCTGGCTACTCAATTTTATACGGAATCTGGAGTAGAGATTGTTAAGCTAGATATGCCGGAAAGGATTATTCATTACGATCTGGAAAAATATACTTCGGCAAAAAAGACTGATAAATCCAAATAAAAAAATAGTTAGCCTTTGGTTTAGAGGAATCATTTTTTAATAAATGAAAAACAGTCTGTTCAAGTTCTGGAGGCCGCTGCTGTCGGTTATATTTTGGGGCAGTTCGTTTATTGCTACCAAAATTGCTTTAAGTGAATTAACTCCGCAGGCTATTATCCTTCTCCGGCTTTTACTGGGAGCTTTATTCTTAATTATTATTGCCCTGTCTGCCAAAAGAAGTTTTTCTATCGGGCTGAAAAATTTCCGGAGTATTTTAATTTTATCCGTAATTTTGGCTTTTCATCTTTTCATACAAATTACCGGATTAAAATATACCACCGCTACAAATACAGGCTGGATAATAGGAGTCTCACCGGTATTTATTGCTCTATTAGGCTTCCTGGTTTTTAAAGAAAAATTATCACTTGTAAAAATTTTAGGAATTATAATCGCTTTCTTAGGATTGTTGCTTTTAATAAGTAAAGGTAATATTACCGGATTAAACTTTATAAAACATAAGGGAGATTTTCTTGTCCTTGTTAGTGCATTTACCTGGAGCGTTTATTCTATAGTGAATAAAAAAATAGCGCTCGATTATTCTCCTTTAATGACAATTGTATTTCTTTTCATAATGGTTGTTATAATTATTTCTCCATTCACAATAAACAGCAGAGTAATTTATACTGTTACACATCTTTCGTTGGAAGTATGGGCCTCGGTTTTATACCTTGGAATATTTTGTTCCGGAGTTGCGTATGTCTTATGGTCCCAGGAATTAAAAGATGTTGAAGCTGCAAAAGTAGGAGCCTTTCTTTACCTTGAACCGTTTGTTACCGTGTTTGCCGCATGGCTTTTGTTAACCGAAAAAATAACGCCGATAATTATTCTAAGCGGACTGATTATTACTGCCGGCGTGCTGCTGGTAAACAAAACCGGTAAGAAAATATTGGAATGATAATACCCGGAAAAAGTTGAGCGTAAAACAAAAATGTTACTGACGGATGCTTTCATGTCCGGTAACAGGCAATTAGCTAAAAATACAAATCTTCCTTATAACAAATAAATTCCTTAAATTATCTTCAATAAAAACAAATTTTAAAATGCAATGAAAAGATTCAACAAAAAATTATTTATTTTTATTATTATTCTATCCCCTTTAATTTTCTTAAATTTTTCCGCAATTGAATACTCAAAAAAGAATGTTCATCAGGAAAACAGCAAAATTAAAATAAACAAAAAAGAACTTGCTTCGGAAGTTAAAGCGGAATTTATTCATGCATGGGACGGTTATAAAAAGTATGCATGGGGGCACGATTTTCTTAAACCGCTTAGTAAAAGTTACGGCGACTGGTACGGTGTATCGTTAGTAATGACTCCGGTTGATGCTTTTGATACGATGGAATTAATGAAGCTCGACAAACAGGCAAAGGAAGCAAAAGCACTTATATTAGACAGCTTATCATTCAACAAAAATATCTCCGTTGAAACATTTGAAATTACAATTAGACTTTTAGGCGGACTGCTGTCATCTTACGGCCTCGACCACGATAAAGGATTTTTAAAGCTTGCTGAAGACCTTGGCAACAGGCTTATGCCGGCGTTCAATTCTAAAACCGGCATGCCTTACAGGTTTGTAAATCTTGCTACGGGAAAAACGGAAGGGAAGGTAAGCAATCCTGCAGAAATAGGAACTTTAATGATTGAGTTCGGAACATTAAGCAAGCTTACCGGAAATCCGGTTTATTATAACAAAGCTAAGAATGCAGTGGTTCAATTATATAAAAGGCGTTCAAAAATCGGATTGGTTGGTTCTTCCATAAATGTTGAAACCGGTAAGTGGGTTAACCAAACAAGCCATATTAGAGGCGGAATAGATTCTTACTATGAGTATCTTCTTAAAAGCTGGCTGCTGTTCCAAGATAAAGATTTTAAGAGAATGTGGGATAACAGTATTGAAGCAGTTAATAAGTACCTTGCAGATTCGGTATCTACAGGCTTTTGGTACGCACAAACAAACATGAATACGGGAAAAATCACTTCAACATATTTTGGTGCACTGGATGCTTACTTTCCCGCAGAGCTTGCACTAGGCGGGTACTTAAAGCGGGCCGAAGCTTTGGAAGCATCGTGCTATAAAATGTGGAACCTGGAAGGCATTGAACCTGAAACAATAAATTTCAAAACCATGAAAATAGTTTCTCCGGAATATCCTTTACGGCCGGAAATTATCGAATCGGCATATTACCTATATCATTTTACACATGATGAAAAATATCTTGAGATGGGAAAAACTTTTTTAGATGATATAGTTAAGTACTGCCGAACAAACGACGGTTTTGCAGAACTAAAAAATGTAATTACAAAAGAAAAAGACGATCACATGGACAGTTTTTTCCTGGCAGAAACATTAAAGTATCTTTACTTGTTATTCTCTCCGCCAAGGACTCTGGATTTTAATAAAATAATCTTCAACACAGAAGCGCACCCGATGCAAAGGTCATGGGGAAGGATTAAAATCAAATAGGCAGCCAGAAATAAATAACTGAACTTACACACGAAAAGGGATGGAATCATTCCCGGGTTAAATCCCTTCATCTTCATTATTAAATTTACCGGTTCTAACGTACCAAATTTTTGCACATGTATGCCCTCACTATATTTATAAAATTTTATCCTCTCAACGTCTAATTTCAGCTTAAACAGTTACATGTTGCCATACTCAACAATCACTGTATATTCAATCCCACAAATGAGAATGACTAAACTTGCCTATTCTCAAATGTGAGGTTCACTTTATTAAATAATGTTTTTATTAAAAAATTCAATAAGAGAATTACGGCATATTCTTTGTTTTTACCTAGGCGATTTTTGAATATTAGTTAGATTAATTAATGAATAAAGGCTAGGAAAATGAAAAACGTAATTTTTTACCTTCTTTTTGTGTTTTTAATAGTGGCATTATTCGGAGTAGCATTTACAATAGGTTAAGGGAAAAAACACCCCGGGAAGATAAATAATTTAAAGGAACAATCTTAAGATTTAGGTTTGATACAGAACAGCTTTGAATATAAATGCATAATAGGATGCATCTGTGAATGACCTTAAAATCCTAGAAATAATTTTTACAGTAACTATAGAATTTCGCAGGTAGGCAGTCATGTTAGTTTTCAATTCGCAAATGGTAAGCAAAAAAATAACTCAAAAAAATCCGCAAAAATCATATCCGAAAATAAGTAATGTGCTGTTTATTGCATTATTATCCTTTCTTGTTTTGATTACAACAAATAAACTTAGTGCTCAAGCTAACAGTGACTGCCTAATGTGTCATAGCGATAGTACATTAACAATGCAAAAAGGGAAGAAAACAATTTCTTTATTTGTTAACGATGATGTACTAAAACATTCTGCTCATGCAAAACTTAAATGTATTGCATGCCATACGGGGTTTGACATAAATAATATTCCACATAAAAAAAACATACAGCCGATTAACTGCGAATCGTGCCATGGTAATGCACCGCTTCTTCATCCGTTCCATCCTCAGATGATAAATTCAAATGGAGTTGACGGGACAAAGGATGTTAATTGCAAAGGATGTCATGGTACACATGACGTTATTTCCCCGAAGATACCCGGTTCAAAATTTTATAAAACTAACATTGTTAATGCCTGCGGAAGCTGTCATCCTAAACATGAAAAAGAATACTTAACTTCCGCACATGCCAACGGAGTAAGAGAAGGAATTAAAGGCGCACCAACATGTATAACATGCCATAAAAATCCTATTGTATCTATTACTGCAGCTAAAGATTCTTCCAAATTAAAAATTGCACAGGAAAAGCTTTGCCTTTCCTGTCATTTAGACAACCCGGAAATAAGATCCAGAACTTCTCCTTCTGCCGGTTTTATTGCTTCCTACGAGCATAGTGTGCACGGTAAAGCATTGATGGCAGGAAATGGAAAAGCTGCCAACTGCGTAAACTGCCATACGGCTCATTTGGTAAAAGCTCCCGGAGATCCTGCCTCTACGGTTAACAGGTTTAATATTCCTAATACCTGCGGGCAGTGCCATGCGAATATTGAAGAAGAATATAAGCAAAGCATCCATGGTATTGCCGTATTAAAAAAAGGAAGTACGGATGCACCGGTTTGTACGGACTGCCACGGCGAACATAACATTTTGAAACCTACTAATCCAAAGGCACCGACTTCTTATGCAAATCTATCAAAAGAAGTTTGTTCCAAATGCCATGCATCCGTTAGATTATCCGAAAAGTACGGTTTAAATCCTAATCGATGGAGTACATTTAAAGACAGCTACCACGGTCTTGCGCTTCAAGGTGGTGCTACAACAGTGGCCAACTGTGCAAGCTGCCATACCGCCCATAGAATTTTACCGCCGTCCGATCCTCGTTCCAGTGTTTATAAAGGAAATCTTTCCAAGACATGCGGAAAATGCCACCCGGGTGCAAACGAAAAATTTGCTGCCGGTAAAATTCATGTTAATATGGATAGTAAGAAAAGCGACCCCGTGCTTTGGTGGATTGCTACTATATATATTGTTTTAATTATACTTACTATCGGTGCCATGTTCTTTCATAATGTAATAGACTTTGTAAAGAAAGCTAAAATACAAAGGCTCAAACGTGAAGGCATATTAACGCCGGAATACCATCATCATCATTCCCTTTATTTACGAATGACTAAAAATGAAAGGATGCAGCACTTTCTGCTTGCAGCAAGTTTTATTACACTTGTTATTACGGGATTTATGCTGCAATTTCCAAATAGTTGGTGGGTTTCCTCCATTAGAGACATTAGCAAAGATGTTTTTGAATTAAGAAGTCTTTTACACAGAATTGCCGGTGCTGTTTTAATTATGGTTAGTCTTTACCATGTATATTATATTTCCGCAACCAAAAGAGGCAGGCGGTTAATTAAAGATTTGTTTCCAGTTCCCAAAGACTTAACTGATGCAATAGGCGTCGCCAAATTTAATCTGGGCATTTCCAAAACTAAACCGAAACTAGATAGATTTAGTTATGTAGAAAAAGCCGAATACTGGGCATTAATCTGGGGGACAATTGTAATGTCCGCTACCGGTATAATAATGTGGTTCAACAATACGTTTATGGATATTTTTACATTGGAAGGCTGGCAGATTGCTAGAACCGTTCATTATTACGAAGCATGGCTTGCAACTTTGGCAATAATAGTCTGGCATATTTATTTTGTAATATTCAACCCGGATGTCTACCCTATGAATCTTGCATGGTTTAAAGGAACTATCACAGAGGAAGAAATGGCGGATGAACATCCGGCACAGTTGGAAAGAATTCAAGCACAGCAAAACGGCATTATAGGCAATGAACCTCTTGATGAGAAAATAGATTAATCTTTTTAAAATATGAATAAATTTAATAGGGAAAACATAAAAAATATTTTACGTAAACGGGTATTGTTTAAGGCAAATTTTAGTGCTTCCTTACCGGTGTTAATACTACTTATATCATTAAACTATGCTAATATTTATGCCCAGGAAAACAGCGATTGTTTAATGTGCCATTCGGATAAAACTTTAACCGGCAAAGTAGACGGTAAAGTAGTTCATGTTTATGTAAATGAAAAAGAACTGGCCGGTTCGGTTCACAAAGATGTTGACTGTGTATCGTGCCATGCAGATCTACAGGGAACTGATTTCCCTCATAAAGAAAAAGTTGCAAAAGCACAATGTGTCCCTTGCCACGAAGACGAACAAACATTATACTCGGAAGGAATACACGGCAAGGAACATAGCAAAGGCGATAAATTAGCGCCGACATGCCAAACCTGCCACGGTTCGCATAATATTATAAACATTAAAGATCCTAATTCGGTTGTTTCTCCAATTAAAATCCCATTTTTATGCGGAAGCTGCCATAGAGAAGGCGCACCCGTCCAGGTTCAAAAAAAAATTCCCAAAAGCCATATCCTGGAAAACTATTCGGAAAGTATGCACGGAATAGGATTGTTGCAGCAGGGCCTTGCCGTTGCGGCAACTTGTGTTTCTTGCCATTCGCCTCATAAAATACTTCCGCCATCCGATCCGCAATCCACTATAGCCAGGCAAAACATTGCAAAGACCTGTACAAAGTGCCATGCGGAAATTGAAACAGTTCACCGTAAAATTATTAAAGGAAAGCTTTGGGAAAAGACTCCTCATGTTTTACCGGTTTGTGTAGACTGCCATCCGCCGCATAAAATTAAAAACGTTCTTTATAAAGAAAGCGTTGCCAGCCAGGATTGCTTAAGCTGCCATGCTAATGTAAACTTAAAATCCAAAGACGGCAGAAGCATGTTTGTTGACGCAGTTAAGCTGGAAAATTCCGTTCACTCAAAAGTTACATGCAGCCAATGCCATAATATGGTTAACCCTTCTCTTGTACGGCCATGCAAGGGAATAACTTCAAAAGTAGACTGTTCAATTTGTCATGCCTCGGAAGGAGAACAATATGCAACAAGCATCCACGGCATGCTTTTGGCTAAAAAAGATCCGAATGCACCTACCTGCATAGAATGCCACGGATCCCATTATGTACTTAGTAATAAAAATCCTGTGTCTCCTATTTTTCATACAAACATTCCTACTCTTTGTGCAAAGTGCCACAGGAAGGGCGAACCGGCAGCGGTAAGGTATGTTGGTAAGGAACATGATATCATACACAATTATATTGAAAGCATACACGGAAAGGGATTGTTGCAAGCAGGCTTAACTGTAACCGCAACCTGCACGGATTGCCATACGGCTCATCATGAGCTTCCGCATTCGGATCCAAACTCAAGCGTAAATAGAAATAACATTGCATCAACTTGCGGTAAATGCCACTACGGCATTGAAAAGCAGCTTGAGAACAGTGTTCACTCACCAAATATTACAAAAACGGATAAAAAACTACCGGTGTGCAATGACTGCCATACCGCTCACCAAATTACTAGAACGGACAATTCTGGTTTTAGGCTTGAGATAATGAAAATATGCGGTGATTGCCACAAGGATTATGCAGCATCATATTTTAATACTTACCATGGGCAGGTCTCTCGTTTAGGTTACGCTAAAACGGCTAAATGCTGGGACTGCCACGGTGCGCATGATATTCTGCCGGTAGAAAACCCTAAATCTCATTTAAGTTTTCAAAACAAAGTTCAAACTTGTAAAAAGTGCCACGAAGGCGCTACAAGGCAATTTGCCGGTTACTTTACACACGCTACACATCATGAACCGGTTAAATACCCGCTGCTGTTCTGGACATTTTGGGGCATGACCGGACTTTTGGTGGGGACATTCTTTATTGCAGGAGTTCATACTTTATTGTGGCTTCCTCGTTCTTTAAAATGGAGACGCGAATTGAAACAAAAGATAAAAGACTCTGAAAATGAAGACGAAACGATTAGTTAGTGCTATGTTAAATAATATTAATTGAATTTAATATGGAAGAAATAAAAGAAACAGAAAGTAAGGAAAATAAACAAAAGCCGATAAACTTTTATAACTATAAAAAAGAAAAAAAGGAATATCAAAGATTTAAAAGTTTAAACCGCGTTCTTCATTTTATAATGATTCTTTGTTTTTTTACTCTTGCTTTTACAGGCTTAACATTAAAATTTTCATATACCGGCTGGGCAGTTTTGCTTTCTCATTTAATGGGCGGGTTCGAAACTGCAGGTTACATTCACAGGTTTGCTGCCGTTATAATGGTTAGCGTTTTTATTACTCACCTAACAGACCTTTACAAAATGAAAAGAAAAGAATACGGCTCATGGAAAGAATTAATCTTCGGGGCTGATTCGATGATGTTTAATAAAAGCGATCTTAAAGATTTGGTTGGATCAATCAAATGGTTTATAGGCCTTGGGGAAAGGCCCGAATACAGAAGATGGACTTACTGGGAAAAGTTCGATTACTTTGCAGTATTCTGGGGAATTTTTGTTATCGGTTCTACCGGATTAACACTCTGGTTCCCCCAATTTTTTACGCGGTTTCTACCAGGGTGGTTTATAAACGTAGCAACTATAATTCATAGTGATGAAGCCTTGCTTGCAACAGGTTTTATTTTTACGGTTCATTTTTTTAATACGCACTTAAGGCCGGAAAAATTCCCGATGGATACCGTAATATTTTCGGGTAGAGTTCCGGTTGAAGAATATAAAATAGACAGGCCGGGTGAATATAATAAACTTAAAGAAAGCGGTAAGCTGGAAGAAAACCTTGTAGAACCATTGCCTGCTTTTGCAATTAGGGGCATTAAAATTTTCGGCTGGATCGCTCTTAGTTTAGGGTTCAGCATAGTTGTATGGATTATATACGCAATGATATTTGCATATAGATAAGTATACTATAGGAAAAAATCCTTTTTAGAAGAAAGAGAGTCTTTTTATAATGAGAAAATGGTTGCCATCGTCGTTTTATAACCCCGTAACATTTACCGGTGCCGCAATTGCTGCAGTAAGTTTTGGACTAATACTTTTTCTTATGCTGCTTGAGGCGACTACATCCCAGCAAAAACCTTACATGGGGATTATAGCCTTTATAATTTTACCCGGCTTTTTAATTGTAGGATTAATTTTAATTGTTTTCGGAATAATAAGAGAACATAGAAGAGAGCATAAAGGAAAACATAGAGAACATTTCCTTCCAACCGTAGATCTAAACGATCCAAAACACCGCAGGGCATTTACCATTTTTTCAATCGGCACAATATTACTCCTTTTATTTACCGCCTTCGGAAGTTTTAAAGCTTATGAGTATACCGATTCCGTTCAGTTTTGCGGAACAATCTGCCATAAAGTTATGAACCCGGAATACACAGCATACCAGCATTCCCCGCATGCACATGTAGCCTGCGTAGACTGCCACATTGGCCCCGGTGCCGGCTGGTTTGTACGCTCAAAAATATCCGGTGCTTACCAAGTATATGCGGTATTATTTAATAAATATCCCAAACCAATACCTACACCAATTTCCAACTTAAGGCCTGCAAAAGAAACTTGCGAGCAATGCCACTGGCCGAATGTCTTTTACAATAAAATGGAAAAGAAGAAAGTATATTATTTATCCGATAAAGATAATTCCAAAATGACTTTGACACTTTTGATAAATATAGGCGGTGGAAATGAAGAATCCGGTGTAACAACCGGAATTCACTGGCACATGAATATTGCCAACACAATTACATATCTCGCAACCGATTCGGCTAGGCAGGTTATTCCCTGGGTTAAGGTAAAATCCAACCGCACTGGAAAGGTAACCATATTTAAAAGTTCAGATATTCATCTTACCAAAAAGAAATTACAAAACGGGAAATACAGAACAATGGATTGCATTGACTGCCATAACCGCCCTACTCATATTTATAATCCTCCCGCAACCTCGGTTAACGACATGATGGCAGCAGGTTTTATTGATACCACTCTTCCTTACATTAAAAGTATATCCGTGCAGGCATTGGAAGCCGGTTATACAAGTAAGCCTGTTGCATTAGACAGTATAAAAACATACATCCAAGATTTTTATGAGGGGAATTATCCCGATATATATACCAAAGATAAATCAAAAATAGATACCTCCATAAAATGGGTACAAACGATATACAAGAGAAACTATTTCCCTTCGATGAATGTATCTTGGAAAAAGTTTCCAAATAATATAGGACATTTATACTCTCCCGGTTGTTTTAGATGCCACGATGGTAAGCACGTAAGTGCGGACGGCAAAGTTATAACCAAAAGCTGCACTGCCTGCCATACTATTCTGGCCGAACAATTCGGAAGTCAAAAGCCAATACTCTCTTTACAGGGTGTCAAATACCGTCATCCGGTCGATATAGGAAATGCCTGGAAAGAAATGGACTGCAGCGACTGCCACGGTAAAGACGAATGAAAATGGACGATGGATAATGTAATATGGACGATGGAAATTGAGTAATGTTTTAAAACTTATTCCATCAGACATAAAACATATTCCATATTAAAAGTTATCTAACAGAAAGTTTAATAAACAAAAAAATATGGACTCCTATCGAACGATAGGAAATACGGCTTGATGAGTTTACTTTAACAGAAAGGTAAATATCATGTTTAATTCTAACGAAGAGCCTGTCCGAAAAAAGAGACGCGATGTCCTTAAATATTTGTTAACCGGAGGAATTGCCGGCCTGGTAGTTTCCGTATTCTATCCTCTGGTAGCCTACTTAAAACCTCCCAAACAGAACGAAGTAGAAGTCTCCAGCGTCAAGGTCGGAAAGCTGAATGAAATCGAAAAGAACAGCGGTCGTATAATCCGGTTTGGCAGCAAGCCGGTAATACTAATCCGCACGCAAACCGGCGAGCTGCGCGCCTTCTCCGCAGTATGTACGCATTTAAATTGTACCGTTCAATTTAGAAAAGATCTTGAACTTATCTGGTGTGCCTGCCATAACGGTAAATATGATCTTACAGGCCGGAATATTTCCGGCCCTCCTCCGCGGCCT
This sequence comes from Ignavibacteriaceae bacterium, assembly GCA_046704255.1. Classification (GTDB taxonomy): domain Bacteria; phylum Bacteroidota; class Ignavibacteria; order Ignavibacteriales; family Ignavibacteriaceae; genus FEN-1297. The sequence continues at coordinate 36,163 of JBJKSH010000145.1, forward strand.
TTAGCTCCGTACAGGGTAGTTATTAAAGGTAACGAAGTTTTTGTTTCAAAACTAAGCTGAGGAGGAAATGAAAAATATTTTTAAAAAGCTTTACGGCTGGGTTGACGAGCGGGTACATCTGGAAGATCTGGTAAAATTTATGGGGAAAAAATATGTACCCGTTCATAGATATTCCGTATGGTATTATTTCGGCGGAGTATCTTTGTTCTTATTTATTATTCAGGTTGTAACCGGTATACTTTTGCTTTTCTATTATAAAGGCAGCGCTGACCTTGCATTTGAAAGTGTGTATTTTATAATGTCTAAAGTTCAATTCGGCTGGCTTATAAGGTCTATTCATGCATGGTCTGCAAATCTTTTTATACTATCCGTTTTCATTCACATGTTTAGTGTTTACTTTGAAAAGGCATACAGAAAGCCGAGGGAAATGACCTGGATTACCGGAATGCTGATGTTCTTTATGGCATTAGGTTTCGGCTTTAGCGGCTACCTATTACCGTGGAATGAACTTTCTTTCTTTGCAACAAAAGTAGGCTCCGATATTGCAGGCCAGATACCTTTAATAGGTGAACCTATAAAAGAATTCATAAGAGGCGGCCAGGATGTTACTGGTGCAACTCTTTCCCGGTTGTTTGGAATTCATGTTGCCTTACTGCCGGGTATATTTACTATTATACTTGGAATACATCTTATCTTAATTCAGCGGCAGGGAATTAGCGAGCCGGTTCATCTGCAAAAATCAGTTTCAAAAGAAAAAAAGACGATGCCGTTTTTCCCAAATTTTATGTTGAGAGATCTTCTTCTTTGGCTCCTGGTATTAAATGTTCTGGCAATTCTTGCGGTGTTCTTTCCGGCAAATCTCGGGGTTAAGGCAGACCCGTTTTCTTCTGCGCCGGCAGGTATAAAACCCGAATGGTATTTCCTGTTTATGTTTCAAAGCCTTAAATACTTTCCCGCTTATATACTTTCTATTGAAGGAGAATTAGTTGGAATTATTCTCTTCGGCGCCGCCGGAATTTTATGGCTTCTGGTTCCATTCTGGGATAGAAAAAGCTCCAGGGGCGAACATAACCGGCTTATAAATTATGCTGGTTTATTTGCAGTAATTTTCATTATTATCTTAACCATTTTGGGGTGGATATCATGAAGAAAACATTATTTCAAATTTTATTTTGTCTATCATTTGCCGCTTTTGTTTTTACGTCAAATAATTATGCAAAAACAGATCAATGTTATGAATGTCATTCACAACTTGGCGGTAAGCCCGCCGAATTATTTAAAAATGATATCCATTTCAAAAAAGGAATTTCATGCGCAGACTGCCATGGCGGAAATAATCAAACCGATGACATGGATAAAGCAATGAGTAAGCAAGCAGGATTCAAAGGTGTTCCAAAGGGTAATAATATTACCGCTGCATGCATTAGATGCCATGCGGACAGTACAATGATGCTTAAATACGGTGCAAAAATTTCTACTAACCAATTTGCGCTTTTAAAAAACAGTGTGCATGGCCAGTTGGCAATTGACGGTAAGGAAAGAATTGTACAATGTATTACTTGTCATAATGCGCATGGAATAGTAATGGTAGATAATCCGGCATCTCCGGTATACCCATTAAATATTCCGCAAACCTGCGGTAAGTGCCACAGCAATCCGGTTTATATGCGTTCATATAACCCCGGATTACCTACAGACCAATTACAAAAATACAGAACGAGTGTACATGGTATTCGCAATGCCAAAGGAGACCCGAAGCCGGCACAGTGCGTAAGCTGCCACGGAAGCCACGGGATTCTTTCGGTAAAAGATGTTAGGTCGGGTGTTTATCCCACGAACATTCCCGGGACGTGTTCCAAATGTCATAGTAATGTAAAGTATATGGCGGAATATAAAATTCCAACCGACCAGTATGCAAAGTATTCTAAGAGTGTTCATGGTATAGCGCTGCTTCAAAAACATGATTTGGGTGCGCCTGCTTGCAATAGTTGCCACGGTAACCACGGAGCGGTTCCTCCGGGAGTAGAATCTATTTCCGAAGTATGCGGAACGTGTCATGCTTTAAACGCCGATTTGTTTTCCAAAAGCCCTCACAAAGAAGCATTTGATAAAAAAGGTCTTCCTGAATGCGAAACATGCCACAGCAACCATGATATAGTAACAGCAACGGATAAACTATTGGGAGTTACGCCGGGAGCGGTTTGTTCAAAATGTCATCAACAGGATAAAGACCCTAAGGGTTATGCGGAAGTAAAAACAATGAAACTTCTTATAGACAGCCTGGAAGCAGCGGAAAACTCCGCAACGGCATTGGTAAACGAAGCCGAACAAAAAGGAATGGAAATAAATGAGGCAAAATTTAAACTGCGCGATGCCAGGCAGGCGCGAATGGAATCGAGAACAATGGTTCATGCTTTTAATGAGGCGAAATTCCAGGCAGCCGTGGATAAGGGATTAAAGGTTACATCTGCAGTTACCATAGAAGCTAATGCTGCTATTCACGAATATTATTTTAGACGAATAGGATTAATAATTTCTGTTATAATAATAAGTTTTCTGGCATTTATTTTATATCTGTATATAAAGAAAATTGAAAAGAAAAAAGAAGGTTAAACTGTAGGTACAATCTTTTTGTCGTCAAATTTTGTATAAACCGGAAAAGAAATTACGGTACAGAATCATAATTAAGGAATTAGGATAATGTACCTATATTACCTATTTATCTAATGCTCAAACGGTACTTAAGATTAATAAATACTATTAATTATTATCCAGGAGGTGCAACATGCAGGAATCTGTTCCTCAGGAAAGTATATCTTCTGAAAATCCTTCTAACGAAGAGATAATATCTTTGCTAAAAAATCTAGAGCAGCGCATTTCCGGAATAGAAGCATATTTAAATTTTAAGACCAATCCAAAACCCGAATCTGCAATAGCATACGGAACCAAAATTGTTGAATTACATGATAAGGAAGAAGATCTGGAATATCAAATAGGGCAGGTTTGGCTTGCAAAGGCGGGAATAGTTGCCTTAATCATAGGAATAGTATTTATCTTAACATTTCCTTATAAAAATCTTTCACCGGTTTTTCCCGTATTGACCGGATATGTAATATCGGTTGTAATCTTTAAGCTTTCCGGATACAGCAGGAAAAATTATTCTTATTTAAGCGGCTATTTGCTCGGCGGCAGTATATCTCTGTTTTATTTTACCACCTTAAGGCTGCATTTTTTCAGCCGGAATATATTAATTAATAATATACCCGCAGAACTTATTTTACTACTTCTTGCAGTTATAATTAATTTAATAATTTCCGTTAGAAAAAAATCCGTTTACTTAACTTCGCTAAGTATCGCGTTTGGTTATGCAACCGCCATAGTAAGCGATAACTCCTATTTCCTGTTCATTACCATTCTATTGTTATCACTACTTACGGTTTATTTAAAATTAAAATATGAATGGAAATATTTAATACACTACGGTTTGATACTTACTTACTTAACTCATTTCATCTGGTTCATAAATAATCCGTTTACAGGTAAAGCTGTTCAAACAATTACTTCGCCGCATGTTAACTTAATTTTTATATTACTGTATGCTTTGGTATTCGCCGCTGGAAACCTTTTAGTGAGCGATAAGAAAAATGAAAAAACAGCCGATTATATTAATTCTTTTATGAACGCTGTCGGAAGTTACGGGCTACTATTTTTAATTACGTTATCTATGAATCCTAACGGCATAATGGTTTATCACCTGCTAGCTTCCTTTTTATTTTTGATTTTAGCAATAATATTTTGGGTACAGCAGCAAAGCATGTATTCAACTTTTATTTATGCAATAACGGGCTACCTTGCATTGAGTATATCAATAATAATTCAATTTAATTCCCCGCTGTTTTTTATTTGGCTTTGCTGGCAGAGCCTGCTGGTAGTTTCTACTGCGGTTTGGTTTAAATCCAGGTATATAGTTCTGGCAAACTTTATAATTTATGTAATCATTTTTATCGCCTATCTGGCAATGGAAGGCAAGGTAAGCATTATAAGCATAAGCTTCGGCATAGTAGCTTTGTTAAGTGCCAGGATTTTAAATTGGAAGAAAGACCGTCTTTCTCTTAAGACCGAGCAAATGAGGAATGCTTATCTTGTAACGGCATTGTTCATTATACCCTATTCTTTATACCACGCAATGCCGGGGGGATTAGTAAGCGTTTCATGGGTGGCTGTTGCAATTCTTTATTATGTTTTGAGCGTAGTCTTAAAAAATAAAAAATACAGATGGATGGCATTATTGACACTTTTACTTACACTAGGATACGTCTTTATAATCGGCATTACCAACTCCGACCCGACATATAAAATTGTATCGTTTGTTGTACTTGGCGCAGTAATGATTATTGTATCTCTTTTATATACAAGATATAGAAAATCTATAAAGGGTATTTTAAAATAATATTTAGAATTGTATTGAAAAACTTATCCCGTTCAAATTGCCGCTAATGTTTGGTAAAGTATTCGTACCCGAACTATTTACATTTGAAAACCTGCTCCTGTAATATTTACCAATTGTAGAACCTACGGCATAAGACATAAAAGCTGCGGCAATTGCATCGGAGAACCAGTGCATTCCACCCCTGTGAAATGCGGAAACGCCGAAAATAGTATAAGCCATGAGGCTGAAACCGGCAATTTTTAACCATGTGCTATTAGGATAATAACCCATCAATGCGGAAACGACTGCTGTTGTTGCAGAGGTATGCCCGGAAGGCCAGCCCCAAAAAACTCCGCCTCGCAGAAATCCGAACCTAAATTTTTTACTTAAAGATTTCATATCGCTTACATGCTGCCAGTCCGGATGCGGCCTGCCGGTAATTGCTTTTAAAAAAGAATTATAAATAAGTTCCGTTATGCTGGCTTGTATTACAGCAAATGATGCACCCAGAACCTTATTATCATTTTTTAATTTAGCATACGCATAAAGAGAGCCGCCGGCAATAAACGGTAAAAACATACCAGAAAACACTACCGGTCTGGCAATGTTGCTGTAAAATTCATGCTGATTAAAATACCTTTCAACATGATAATCTGTATTTGTAGTTACAATTAAACAGGTGGATGCGACTCCTGCAAGCTGAAGATATAAATTGCTGCCTTTAAAACTATTAAGAAAATTTTGGCCTATATGATCGAAAATACCTAAATTTGGCTGCGGAGAACTTACAGTTGTATTCCTTAAGTTTATTAAAGGATTGTATAAATAGAGGGTATTATAATTTTGTTTATTTAAAAAATGAAAAGTGCCGGGTGAAAACCGAAGTGATAAATCCTGATTGTTTATCCCAGTGTTGTACTTAATTCCAAGCCCTTGTGCTGAGACTGTTTTACCCGGATACACCCAAACAAATAATAAGTAAATAAATAAAAAGAAGGAATATCTTACGCATTTCATATTTAAACCTTTTTAAAAAATTATTTGTCGAAACTGCACGATAAAAGAGTTTTGAAAAAGATAATAAACTTAATAAACATTTTATAATTTAATATTGAAAATCCAAGAAATAAAGAATTTCAAAATTATCAATTGAGGGAATATAAATCACTTCTAAAACCGTATAAAAATTTTCCTTCAAGAAATAAAAATATTTCCTGTTAAAGGTTTTATATGAAAAAAACTTTAATAATTTCAGTAATCATTGCCGTCCTGGCTGTTTCCGCATATTTTTTATTTTTTAATAATAAAGATGCACAGTATACGTTTAGGTTTGATAAAGTAAGCCGCGGTAATTTAGCGGTTTATGTAACCGCAACCGGCACTCTTAATGCAGTTACTTCGGTTGATGTCGGGACACAGGTTTCGGGTATTATTTCCAAGCTGTATGCGGATTTTAATTCGGTAGTAAAAGCCGGTAACATTATTGCACAAATAGATCCTACATTTCTAAATCAATCCGTTAAGAATGCACAGGCAAATGTTGATAAAATTCAAGCTCAATATAATGAAAGCCAGAGGTCATACGAGCGTACAAAAACTTTGTATGATAAGCAGCTTGAATCGCAGGCAAACTACGATGCTGCGCTTGCTACCGCCGAAGCAGATAAAGCTTCCTTAAAACAAGCTCAGGCTCAACTTGACCTTGCAAAACTAAACCTTCAATATGCAACTATTTATGCGCCGATAAACGGTGTTGTAATAAACAGACAAGTTTCCGTAGGGCAAACTGTTGCGGCTAGTTTTTCTTCACCTACGCTTTTTACAATTGCTAACGATTTAAGTAAAATGCAGGTAGAAGCTACCGTAGACGAATCGGATATAGGTAGCGTTAGCGTGGGACAAACCGTAACTTTTACCGTTGATGCCTACCCTAATGATAATTTTACGGGTAAAGTTTCGCAGATAAGGCTTGCTCCTCAAATAGTTTCTAATGTTGTAAATTATACGGTTATTATTAGCGTAGAAAATGATCAATTAAAACTTATGCCGGGAATGACGGCTAATGTTAAGATACTTGTCGGCGAGAAAAATAATGTATTGTCTGTATCTAATCTTGCACTCAGATTTCAGCCGCCTCCGGAACTTATAGACACTACCAAGCTTAATGAAATCCGGGAGATGTTAAGGTCTAAAAGAACGCAATTTGGAAACAAAGAAGTTGCTAATACATCCGGCAGCAATACCAAAACAACCGTAAACAAGCAAAAAGGTTCCGGTAAGGAATTGGCATCTCAAAGCAGCAAAGGTTCGCGGAAATGGAGTTCGGGAAGTCTTGATCGCAGCAAATTCCAGGCAATGCGCGATTCAATTCTTAAAGCTCACGGCGGCAAGATGAGCCGGGATGAAATGATGGCAGAATTTAAAAAGGCTTTTGATAAAATTAATACTGCACATAAAAATCCAACAATGCCGGTTGTTAAACAGACGCAAAATACCGGTGTTAATATGTATACTATAATAAATAATTATCCGCAGTATGAAAAAAATTCATTTGTCCCAACCAGCCAGGTAGGCAGAGGAAGAATTTGGGTACTAAACTCTAAAGGTAAACTAGATCCTGTTTTTGTAAGAACCGGTTTAAACGACGGCAGATCGACAGAAATAATTTCCGGGCAGTTAAAAGAAGGCGAACAGATTGTTTTGGGCGCCGATGCTAACAACGGACAAAGCGAGACTCAAAACAGAAATCCTTTTGCACAGCAGCAAGGCGGACGTGGATTTAGAGGCAGATAAAAAATGATTAAAAAGAAATCATCTCCGGCTGAATCCTTGGATAGAAAATTATCCGGTACAATAACCCGCAATAACGGCAAACTGATCGAAATAGAGCATCTGACAAAAATATACCCTTTGGGTGAAGTGGAAGTTCATGCACTTAGAGGAGTATCCGTTGAAGTAACTACGGGAGAGTTTGTAGCAATTATGGGTGCTTCCGGTTCCGGCAAATCTACCTTTATGAATATTCTTGGATGCCTGGATAAGCCGACAAAGGGAACCTACTCTCTGGATGGTATAGAAGTAGGTAAACTTGCACGGGACGAACTAGCCTTAATAAGAAATAAAAAAATCGGCTTTGTGTTTCAAGGTTTTAATTTGTTAAACCGGACTTCTGCACTGGAAAATGTTGAACTGCCGTTGTTTTACAGTTCGGTTTCGAACAAAGATAGAAAAGAAAAATCCATTGCCGCATTGCAAAAAGTTGGCCTGGAAGACAGAGTATATCATTATCCCAACCAACTATCAGGCGGCCAGCAGCAACGCGTTGCAATTGCAAGAGCTTTGGTAAATAATCCTTCCATAGTTTTAGCCGATGAACCCACCGGTAACCTGGACAGCCGCACAAGCATTGAAGTAATGGAAATTTTTCAAAAGTTAAATGACCAGGGAATTACAATTATTCTTGTAACGCATGAACCGGACATTGCCACATTTGCTAAAAGGCATGTGGTATTCCGCGATGGGAAAATTAAATCGGATAAGATAAACATGAATCCTAAAATTGCTTCTGAAGTAATTAAAACAATTCCTTCAATTGATGAGGAGGAAGAGTTATGAAGATATTAAATATAATTGTAGCCGCACTTCGAGCGTTGCAGAGAAATAAGATGAGATCTTTTTTAACTATGCTTGGAATTATTATCGGCGTTGGTGCGGTAATTACTATGCTGGCAATAGGTCAGGGTGCCGAGTATTCCGTTAAACAACAGATTGCATCGCTCGGTACGAATGTTCTTCTTGTATTTCCGGGTTCGCAGCAGCAGGGTGGAATTAGAATAGGTGCTGGTACAATGACAACATTAACAGAAGAAGATGCGCAGGCAATACGCGATGAATGCCCTGCCGTTGCTTATGTTTCTCCCGGTACTTTTGCAGGCGGGCAGGTAATTGCCGGCAACTTAAATTGGTTTACTTCAATTCAAGGTGTTGGAGTAGACTATACACAAATTAGGGAATGGGATGTACAATACGGTGATTTTTTTACAGACCAGGATATTAAAAGCGCAACCAAAGTTTGCATACTCGGCAGAACTGTTGCGGATAATTTGTTCCCTGATTCCGACCCCGTAGGACAAAATATAAGAATTAGAAATGTGCCTTTTAAAATTATTGGCGTTTTAACAAAGAAGGGCCAAAATGCGATGGGGCAGGATCAAGATGATGTTATACTTGCACCTTATACTACTGTTCAGCGAAGACTTTCGCATTTCCCTTACATCAGGCAAATACTAGTTTCAGCTACAAGTGCAAATACAATTGAAACGGCTCAAAAGCAAATTACCGATCTTTTAAGGATGCGACATAAAATTGCCCGCTATGAAAGTGATGATTTTACCATACGTAATCAATCCGATTTAGCCAATGCCGCCACAGCAACATCTCAAATACTTACAATTCTTTTAGCAAGTATTGCATCAGTCTCCTTGCTGGTCGGCGGCATCGGCATTATGAATATAATGCTGGTCTCTGTTACCGAAAGGACTAGAGAAATCGGTATTAGAATGTCTGTCGGCGCAAGAGGCAGGGATATTCTAACTCAATTTTTAATTGAAGCACTTGTGCTTAGTTTGCTAGGCGGAATTTTAGGAATATTATTTGGAGTTGCAGGTTCTAAGGTTGTATCCGGTATAGCCGAATGGCCTACATTTATAACTGCTTTTTCAATTCTGCTGTCATTCGGATTTTCAATACTCGTCGGCTTGTTTTTCGGATTTTATCCGGCAAGAAAAGCTGCGCTGCTTAACCCGATAGATGCACTTAGGTATGAATAGAATTCTTAATTTATAAGCTGGTCTTTAAATTCCTTAGGACTAATACCTACTTCTTTTTTGAATAGCCTGGAAAAGTACGGCGGATTTGCAGGGCCAAGCCAAAATGCAATTTCAGAAATGCTTTTCACTTTCAAGTATGTTTAAACTTATTAATGGATGTTCCGGTGCAGTAAATACTTCAGCAGGATCGAGTTAGGTAATTGTATTAAAGTATTTCAAATAATAATTTACCTAATCTTTCAAATCTGATTAATAGTATTGATTGATATTTACCGAAATGATATCCCCGTGATATCTTTACAAATTGTAAG